>CACWOQ010000014.1 GCA_902762505.1 uncultured Ruminococcus sp.
ACACCTATGGAATTTAGGCATCAGTCTGTTGTTTGATAACTAAATATTATGCCATTGGTGGCCTCTTTTGTACTGTCCGTACAATTTGGGGCGGTTCAAACGGCGGGCGTCTCTTTTTTTATTTACATATCCACCGTGAATACGTGGCTGCCCGAAGATACAGTCTTTTTCACGCCGCAGAAATCGACGTCCGCCGTCATCCCGAACGGAATGTTGAGATACAGTATCCTTTTGCCGAATTCAACGATCCATTTTACCTCTATATCGCCGAGAAGCGTAGTCACGACGTCACGGCAGTAATTAAGCTTTTCGGGCATATAAGGCTTGACCGAGATCCTGCGGCATCCGGCGCCCGTCACCTTCACGCCGGCTATGTATTCATGGAAGAATCCGTCTATCGCGCCGTACATCGGGTGATCGTGCGAGTTCATATCGGGATTCTTTTTCAGCTCGAATCTCTCCCAGACCGTCGTCGCACCGTGGTTTATTTCATACCCGAGGGACGGGTAGTCCGTCTTGTGAAGAAGCTTCCACGCCTCCTCGATATAGCCGTATTCGGCGAGCATTTCAAACAGATATTTCGTCGTAAGATTGCCGGTGGTGAACATATAATTGCGGGAAACGAGATCGTCGCGCATATGGCGCGCTGCGGCTTTCCTGCATTTTTCCGGCAGGATCCCGAGGCGAAGAGCAAAGGCGTAGGCGCCCATGCTTCCGCATTCGATCACGCCGGTTTCGGTATTTACCCATTTGCGGCAGAACGCGTCCGCGATCTTCTCAGCCGTCTCTTTGTAGTATTTTTCTTTGTCCGCGTATCCGAGGATATTCGAAAATTTTTCAAGCAGACGGCAGTTGTAATAGGAATAACCGGTGGACATCAGGATCCCGGGCGTCACCGCGGAACAGGCGAATTCCTCCGTAACGCAGGCGTACGAAGGCGCCGCCCAGTCGCCGTAATATGAGTAATTGACGATATAGTCTTCCGAACGGTCGAGCAGGACCTTCTCCCATTTTTCAAATCCTTCAAAGCCCTCTCTTATAACGTCCTCGTTTCCGGTGAACGCGTATGCGCGTTCCGCGGCGATGAGGAACGACGAGCAGACGGGATCGGCGGGCAGCTGACCGAATATGAACGGAGCGGTACAGCCGATCATCCCGTTCTCACGCTGTGCGTCGAGCACGTCGCGAACGATCTTCGGGAACATCGCGCCTATATCGAAATTATACGGCGTTTCCTCGAACCGTACCGTCGCGTCGTTGAGCCAGCCCATGCGTTCGTCCCGCTGAGGGCAGTCGGAGAGGATGCTCATCATATTGTTGCGCTCCGTCATGTAAGCGTTGTAATGTATGCGGTTCACGAGCGGCGACCCGCAGTCGAAATTATTGTATTCGTATTTCCCCGTCATGCCGGTAAAGCAGGCGACGGCACGGATGCTGTCCTTATCGGCAAAGGGAAGCCCGGTCACCTCGACGTAGCGGAAGCCGTGAAAAGTGAAGCGGGGAGAAAAACGCTCTGTGTCTTTGCTCGATGAGATGAAAACGTCCGTGCATTTCGCCTCCCGCAAGGGCGCCGTATAGACCGTACCGTCCGCGTTCAGCATCTCGCCGTACAGCAGCGTCACTTTGTCGCCGCGTTTCAGACCCTCGGCGCTCAGATATACGACCCCGGCGATATTCTGCCCGAAATCGAATACGTATCTGTCGCCGACCTTCAGAACGGACACGGCTTTATACGTCGTACTGTCTGTATCCTGAAGCAGTTGAAGCCTTCTTGTGCCGAGCGGCTCCCCGTCGTAAAGCTTTACGTTTTCCGGCACCGTCGGCTCCGCGGTTTCATCGACCGTCTCACCGTCGAATATGTTGGAATACGTTGTCTGACCGTAGACGCAGGACCAGCCTTCACCGGTCTTTATGAATTCTTCCTCTCCGTCCTCATAGCGGATATGAAGCTCTGCGGACAGGCACGGCACGCCGTCGAATTCTATCGTTCGTCCGCCGAGATTGCGCTCGACGAAGCGGCTGTCGATATGGCGCCACCCGTCGGCGACGGTTACCGAGAGGCGGTTTTCGCCCTCGCGGAGCAGACCGCTCACAACGTACAGCTTATAGTAACACGTTTTGGTGTAATCTGAAAACGCGGGCGAATAATCGTCAAGAAGACTTATCCCGTTGACGTACGCCGCCTGATACCCGATGCCGCAGCAGTAAAGATACGCGTCCGATACGGGTTTATTGACGGTTATATCGCGGAAAAAATCGACCGGCGCGTTCGGCTTGACCGTTTTGGCGCAAATCCACGGCGCAGACAGCTCCCGCGCGCATACAGCCGTGCGGCTGCCGGACGACGTCTGACCGTCGTTAACCGTCACCGTTACGGTGAAGAGAAGCTCGCGGTCGGTCGGAAGCGGCTCGCCCACCCGCACGGTCTGCCGATCCGAATCCGCCGATGACGTGTATACTGTTTTTTCGCCGTCTGTGACCGTCAGCCTGTAAGACGTCTGGTACAGTCCGTCGCCGCCGGTCACGGTCCAGCTTACGACCGGCTGAGGCGTTGTTACCGCGTCGCCGTAATCCGGCGTGTATTTGCGGTCGAAATATATGTTTTTTACTCTGATCATTTTAAGTCTGTCCTCCGTCCGGAATATCAAACGTATTATATCATAAACGCGCGCTTTTGTCAATAAAAATATTTTACATACAGTCAAACACTTTTCCGAATTTAAGTGTTATAATGTATTAAAACAGTAATAGGAGGAAACAGCAATGTTTAAGAGAATTACGGCTGCCGTCGTCTGCCTTGTGCTCATAGCGGCCTCGTTTGCATCCTGCGCGGTAAAGGGTCCGAAGACCTACCGTGAAGCCGTTGCGGCAGGCAGAGAGTTCGCGGAATCCGACGGCTTGAAGGATATAACAGTTTCCGCCGAAAGCGACGGCGTGAAGCTCACGTTTACCGGAAAATACGACAGATCGGTCAGACTCGGCGTATTCACCGTGAGCGTTGAGAAAGAAGACACCATAAACACATTCAAGGATCTCATTAAGTACAACGGCGATACGGTCTATGTAAAGATACCGGATATGTCGGGAATGGGCGCGGTCCTGCCCTTTGCGATACCGGATCCCGGTATGGATGAATTTCCGGAGGACTTTGATATCGGAACGTTTGAGCTGCCGGAGGACTTTGATATCGGAACGTTTGAGCTGCCGGAGGATTTCGATCCGTCAGATCTGCCCGAAATGCCCGATTTCTCGGCGCTGCTCGATCTTGACGACGCGGAGCTTGAACAGTACGGCATCACCCGTGAAATGCTCGATCAGATCCGCCCGTATATAGGCGAGGACGGACAGATAGATTTTGAAGGGCTCCTTTCGGGACTCGATCTTTCAGGCTTCGGTCTGACGTCCGGCGACGGTGAAAACCGCCCCGTACAGGATCTGCCGGAATCGCCCGTCGGCAAGTACATAGCCGTGAAAATCCCCGAGCACAGGGAAACGAAGCTCGGACAGATCATAAAAGAACGCACTGAGGCTCAGTATGAAAAAATGCTCGAAATCGAGCCGGAGGAGCAGTTCCCGTTCGTCGTCAGGACCACGGGCGAGGACGTCAAGGCTCTTATCGTCGACATACTCGACAGCATCAGAAACAACGAAGCGGAGCTTATTGACGAGGCGGTCGCCGCGATAAAAGAACAGCTCGGCAAAGAAAACGCGGAAAAACTCGAAGCGCTTTCCGGTGAAAAGCTTGAAAATACGCTCAAAAAGGAAATGGACGCATTCTTCGAAGACTTTTCGGCGGATGATATAAAATCCGGCGACGGCGCGCTCGAATGCGTGCAGAAGGCGGCATACGAGACGGGCAAACGTTTTGAGCAGAGAAGCGAGATCACCTTTGACGACGAGGGAGAAAAGAAAACGGTAAAGATCGCGGTCACAATCACCGCGGCGAAAGCTGACGAAAGCTTCGCCGACAGATGCACCGTTGCGGAATCCGACGTTCTCGACCCGTCAAAGTACATGCCGGATCAGATCCCGGAGGATACGTTCGGCTTTGCCGCGTGATTTGAAAAAGTGACCGTGGTGTCACGTTGACTGCCCTTAAACGTGCCGCAGACACTCATAACCCATAACCGTAAAATTTTCTTTGACGTTTGGCGCACAGACGTCCCGCAGGCAGACGTATGCGGCAAAAAACACCGACTGAACAAAGGAAGCTTTTCCTTCATTCAGCCGGTGTTTCTTTATATGTCCCTCGGGCGCGTCTCATACGACTGTTGTTTTTTTGCGTCAGACGTCAAAAAATAGAATTTTTGTACGGTTCTTTGCAAAAATTTTGAAAATGCTATTGCAATTTTCCGATATATAGTATATAATTAAACACTACATAAAAATTAAGGACAAATTTTCAATGAGATCTTTGAAGGAAAAAATCGCAGCCGCGGTATACAAAGGGATCGAGCGCATCGCCCCCTCCGCCGCGGTGCCGGAAAATGAGATAGTTACGTATCTGGCGTATCCGCCGGACGGGAAAATGGGCGATATCGCGCTGCCTTGCTTCAGATTCGCAAAGGCTCTGCGCATGGCGCCTCCGGCGATAGCCGCAGCCCTTGCGGACGGCTTTTGCTGCGAGGGCGTCGCCTCGGTCGAAACGGCGGGCGGATACCTCAATTTCAGGATAGACCGCGGAGCGCTGCTCGAAAGGCTTTACGGTCAGATCAGTTCACAGGACAAGCCCTACGGCAGCTCCGATATCGGCGCCGGCAAAACGGTAGTTCTGGACTATTCGTCGCCGAACGTAGCAAAGCCGTTCCATATCGGCCATCTCGGGACGACCGTCATCGGTCATTCGCTGAAGAAAATGCACGAGTTCGCCGGATACAAATGTATAGGCGTGAACCACCTGGGTGACTGGGGCACGCAGTTCGGCAAGCTGATCGTCGCCTACCGCAAATGGGGCTCGAAGCAGGCCGTTGAGGAAAAAGGCATAGACGAGCTTGTGGCGCTTTACGTCCGTTTCCATGAAGAGGCGGAGAAGGAGCCTTCGCTGAACGACGAAGCGCGCGCGGCGTTCACGGCGCTCGAACACGGGGATCCGGAAATGACGGAGCTCTGGCGCTGGTTCATAGATATCAGCATCAAGGAATACAAGAAAACGTATAAACAGCTCGATATAGAGTTCGACTACTACACGGGCGAGAGCTTCTATACGGATAAAATGCCCGCCGTCGTCGAGGAGCTTAAAGAAAAGAACCTCTTGTCGATCGACGACGGAGCCTCCATCGTCGACCTTGAAGCGTACGGTATGCCACCGTGCCTCATCCTCAAGCGCGACGGATCAACGCTTTATCCCACGCGCGACATAGCCGCGGCGATATACAGAAAGAAGACGTTTGACTTCGACAAATGCATATACGTGACCTCAGCCGGTCAGTCGCTGCATTTCGCGCAATGGTTCAAGGTGCTTGAGCTTATGGGCAGAGACTGGTATAACAGGCTCGTACACGTGCCGTACGGCACCGTGTCGCTCAACGGCGAAAAGCTGGCGACGCGTACCGGCAACGTGGTCCTCTTAAAGGATCTGTTCGCCGAAGCGATAGAAAAAGCCGCCGCGATCATGGCGGAAAAGAATCCGGAGCTCGCCGGACGGGAGGACGTGGCTGAATCCGTCGGCATCGGCGCCGTGGTTTTCTACTACCTGTCGGCGAACCGCATGCGCGACATCAACTTCGTGCTTGAAGACGCGCTCAATTTCGACGGCAATACCGGCCCCTACGCACAGTACACTTACGCGCGTACCTGCCAGATACTGAAAAAGGCGGGAGAATTCAAGCCGGGACCGTATGATCTGAACGACGACGAGTTCGAGCTCTGCAAGACGATTGCCCTGTTCCCGGAAACGTTCGATCAGGCACTTGCCGAATACGAGCCGTCGATCATAACGCGCTACGTGCTCGATCTCTGCGCGGCGTTCAACCGTTTTTATCACAACTGCCCGGTACTCACCGCGGAAAACGAAAGTGTGAAGGCGCAGCGCCTCGCGCTTACCGAATGCACAAACAAGGTACTTTCGTCGGCGCTTGAGCTGATCTGCGTGCGCCACCCCGAAAAGATATGATAAGGAGAGTAAAAAGATATGTCAGGACACAGCAAATGGAAGAATATAATGCATAAAAAAGAGAAGACCGACGCCGCGAGAGCAAAGGTCTTCACGAAGATAGGCAAGGAAATGGCGATAGCCGTAAGAGAAGGCGGACCCGACCCCGTATCGAACAGCAAGCTGCGCGACCTCATCGCTAAGGCGAAGGCGAACAACGTTCCTAACGACAACATAGACAGGATCATAAAGAAAGCCTCCGGCGCCGACAGCGTCGCTTACGAAAAGGTCACGTACGAGGGCTACGGAATGGGCGGAGTCGCCGTCATAGTCGAAGCCATGACCGACAACAGGAACCGCACCGGCGGCGACATCCGTCACTATTTCGATAAGTTCGGCGGCAACATGGGCTCAACCGGCTGTGTTTCGTATCTGTTCACCGACAAGGGCACGATCATAATCGAAAACGACGGCAAGCTCAATGAGGACGCCGTCATGGAAGACGCGCTTGAAGCCGGCGCCGAGGATTTCGACGCGACGGACGAAGCGTTCGAGATAACCACCGCGCCCGACGACCTCGACGCCGTTACCGCGGCTCTCACCGCAAAAGGCTACGCGATCATTTCATCCGAGCAGGAGAAGGTCCCGTCCATGTACGTGACGCTTACCGACGAGGAGCAGATCAAAAAGATGAACCTGCTGCTTGAAAAGCTCGACGAGAACGACGACGTCACGGACGTCTGGCACAACTGGGAGAACGAGGAAGAATAAAATCCGAAGGAACGGTATCGTAATATCATGGATCTGATATGGACAGCCCCCGTCGGCGCCCTTATAGCCCTGCTTTTCGCGGGATATAACGCTATGAAGGTCAGAGCCGCCGACCGCGGCACCGAAAAGGTAAGAGAACTGTCTGACGTTATAAGACACGGAGCCGACGCTTACCTTAAAAGACAGTACAGAACCGTCGGCGTATTCTTCGCCGTCGCTTTCGCGGTGCTTATGATCCTTGCGTTCGTGAAGCCCGCGGGCTCAAAGGAAGGACTTATAAACATATTCACGCCGTTTGCGTTTCTGTCGGGAGGCCTGTTTTCCGGGCTTTCCGGATTCCTCGGCATGAAAATAGCCACCGCCGCCAACGGCAGGACCGCGACAGCGGCGGAAAAAGGACTCAACAGCGGACTTCGCGTCGCGTTCTCGGCGGGCTCTGTCATGGGCTTCGTCGTCGTCGGACTCGGTCTGCTCGACACGTCCATCTGGTTTATCCTTCTCAGATTTGCATTCAAGCTTGATCCGGCGCAGCTTTCCGCCGCGATGATCACGTTCGGGATCGGCGCGTCTACGATGGCGCTGTTCGCGCGCGTCGGCGGCGGTATATTCACAAAAGCCGCGGATGTCGGCGCGGATCTCGTCGGCAAGGTCGAGGTCGGTATACCCGAGGACGACCCGAGGAACCCCGCCGCCATCGCCGATAACGTAGGCGACAACGTCGGCGACGTCGCCGGCATGGGAGCCGACCTTTACGAATCGTACGTCGGTTCCATTATTTCCGCCGTCGCTCTTGCGTTCGGCGCGTACGGCGCCCCGGACGCCGACGAAAAGTCGGTTTTCAGCCGTATGATGCTTCCGCTGCTCCTCGCGGTGATCGGAGTCATCTGCTCCGTCGTCGGTACGTTCTTCGTACGCTGCGGTGAAAGCACGGATCAGAAAAAGCTGCTGGGCTCGCTCCGCCGCGGTACTTATATCGCCGCCGCGCTTTTTGCGGCAGCATCGTTTCCCGCCGTGTATTTCGTACTCGGAAAAGAAAACGTCGGGATCTACGGAGCGGTGCTTTCCGGACTTTGCGCCGGCGTTCTGATCGGATACTTTACCGAATTCTTCACGTCGGATACGTATAAACCCACCAAAAAGCTCGCCGCCTCTTCCGAAACGGGATCGGCGACCCTCATCATAAGCGGACTTTCGCTCGGTATGCGCAGCGTCATTGCCCCCGTCGTGATCGTCGGTATCTCGATACTCGTATCGTTCACGGTCTCCGGCGGCGATCTCGGAGACGGTATATCCAAAGGACTGTTCGGCATCGCCGTTTCAGCCGTCGGTATGCTTTCCACGCTCGGCATCACGCTTGCGACGGACGCGTACGGACCCGTCGCCGACAACGCGGGCGGCATCGCTCAGATGGCGGGGATGGATGAACACGTACGCGAACGCACGGACGCGCTCGATTCGCTCGGCAACACCACCGCGGCGACCGGCAAGGGCTTTGCGATAGGCTCAGCCGCGCTCACGTCGCTTTCTCTGATCGTCGCGTTCAAGCAGAGGATAGAGATGCTCGGCGATTTCTCGTTCAAGATCGAAACGACGAACCCGATAACGCTCGTCGGCATAATCCTCGGCGCGATGCTTCCGTTCGTGTTCGCCGCAATGACGATAGATTCCGTCGGTATCGCGGCTCAGAGCATAATCGGAGAAGTGCACAGACAGTTCAAAGAGCTGACTGGTATAATGGACGGCACGCAAAAACCCGAATACGCGAAGTGCGTTGACATCTGCACGAGAAGCTCGCTCCGTCAGATGATAGCGCCGTCGCTTTTCGCAGTGCTGTCGCCCGTTGTGATCGGACTTCTGCTCGGACCGAACGGCATAATCGGCATGCTCTGCGGAGCGACCGTCTCGGGATTCCTTCTCGCGGTATATATGTCGAACTCCGGCGGCGCGTGGGACAACGCGAAGAAATATATCGAACGCGGCAACCACGGCGGCTCCGGAAGCGAACAGCATAAGGCTTCCGTCGTCGGAGACACGGTCGGTGACCCGCTGAAGGATACGAGCGGACCTGCGATCAATATCCTTATAAAGCTTCTGTCGATCGTCTCGATCGTCTTCGCTTATATCATAATGAACTACTATCTTATTAAGCTATGATAAGCACCGAAAAGATAAACACCGAAAAAAGAAACCCGAATACCACGCATATAGATTCGCTTCCCACGCTTGACATGGTATCCCTGATGCACAGGGAGAGCAAAAGAGCATTCGACGCGGTGGACGAGATACTGCCCGCCGTCGCACAGGCGGTTGACAGGATAGCCGACGGATTTTCCCGCGGAGGGCATCTGTATTACGTGGGAGCCGGCACGAGCGGAAGGCTCGGCGTTCTCGACGCAAGCGAATGTCCGCCTACGTTCGGCGTGGACGACGACCTTGTCGTCGGTATAATCGCCGGCGGCGACAAGGCTCTCCGCAAAAGCTCGGAAGGCGCGGAGGACAGCTTTGAGCTCGGGTATGAGGAGATCGCCTCACGCAAGCTCACTGACGCGGACGTTCTCGTCGGCATCGCCGCAAGCGGCAGAACGCCTTACGTTCTCGGCGCGATGACTGCGGCGAAGCAGGCGGGAGCGACGGTCTGCTCGATCAGCTCGACGCCGGGATCCCAGGTAGATCAGCTCGCGGATATCAGGATGTCGCCCGACACCGGTCCCGAGGTGGTGACAGGCTCCACAAGGCTGAAAAGCGGAACGGCGCAGAAACTGATACTGAATATGCTGTCGACCTGCGCGATGATAAAGACCGGCAGAGTGTACGAGAATCTTATGATCTGTGTCAGGCCTTCAAACGACAAGCTGAAGGCGCGCTGTGCGAATATAACCGCCGAGATACTCGGCATAACAGCCGATAAGGCGTTTGAACTTCTGTCCCTGCACGATTTCAACATAAGAGAAGTAATAGACGAATACAAAAAATAAAAACCGTATCACGGTGCATGGAGGTGATATCATGAGTCAGCGTCAGAACGACGGAATTTTCGACGAATTTGAATTCATGTATCGCCACAAGCGCGAGCTTGAGGACGAAAAAAAGCGCCTCGAGGAAGAAGAGCAGCGGATACGGGAAAAAGAAGCTGCCGAGGCCGCCGAAAAAGCCGCCGCGGCAGCTCTTTTATCCGAACAAAAACAGGATGTAAAGCGCAAGCCGGAAAAAAAGGCAAAGCAGAAAAAACAGAAAAAAAAGCCTGCCGCCGTACCGGCTCAAAAAGATAAGAAAGAAAAAAAGAAGATCCATCCGAAGTACGCAAAGCCGTACAGAAACGACACGGAAAAAGACCGTGCGCGGATCAAAACGGACAAGCACCGGAAAATAGAGAAAAAATATAAAAAAGAAAAAGAGCTGACGGAAAAGGAGCGGAAGAACCGCGCGGAAATAAAGGCGGCGGCAAAGGTGTTCGCCTCGCGTGCGCTGATCTATACGCTGTGTGCGCTGATCCTCGCCCTCATCCTGTCGCTTGCGATATACGGCATCCTGCGGATCGCCGTAGGGTTCCGCCGCGGCACGCCGCATAAGAATATTTCATATCAGGTGGGGCTGTCCGCCGATACCGTGCGCGTCCCATACGATACGCTCGTACGCGACGGAGTTGTCTACGTCTGCGGAGACGACGTCGTGAAGCTTTGCGGCTTCACCGTGACCGGGACAGAGAGCGAGCTGAAATATATCTCGCCTGATAAAGGCAACGACACGGCGCTGTTCTACACCGGCACCAACCGCGTCTCGGTAAACAAAAACGACGTCCGCCTTATTGCCGAGACGTTTTATGAGGACGGGCGGCTTTATATCCCGATGAGCTTTTTCAGCTCGTATTCGACCGGACTCGTATGCGAGTTCAAGCCGGAGACGGAGGACGCGCGCGCCGAAATACGCGTATACAAGCGTATCCTGAACGAATACGATCACAAAATAAGCGGACTTCCGGCGCAGTATGAACCGGTCACGTTCAGGCTGAAGGAGCAGACTGTTTTGCAGCCGCTTGACGAAAGCGTCCTCGCGGACGAAATACCGGAGCCTGAGTACAAGATCGACGCTTCGGATTATCTCGATTCGATAAATCCGCACAATCTGTACGGTTATATCAGCGTCGTGAACGAATCTCACAGGGCGACGGGGACGATGATGTACGACGATCTTACTCAGATAGTGATACAGTCGCCGTCCGTAAAGGAGCCGATAATGCTCCGCCGTGACGCGGCGCGCGCGCTTGAGGCGATGTTCCTTGAGGTCCGCGGCGTCGAAGGGTACGAGCGGTTCAACGTTTACAGCGGATACCGCACGTACGAGGAATCCGCGGAGAAGGATCCTTCGCTTGACGAAAACCTGCTCGGACTGTCGGTCGACGCGTATTTCGGCGACAAGGACCGTTCCTACGCCGATACGAACACTTATAAGTGGTTTTATAACAACGCGTATAAATACGGTTTCATAATCAGATATCCGAGCGGAAAATCGGATATCACCGGCGTCGGCTTCCGTCCGTGGACTCTGCGTTTCGTCGGCAGGTACGCGGCGACGAAAATGCACGACGAAGGGCTTTGCCTTGAAGAATTCATAGAAAAATACAACCTTGAACGCGTCCTCGAGATCAAAAAAGGAGATCAGTAATGAAAAGATCAGCACGCGCCGCCGCTGCCGCGCTGCTCGCCGCACTCGCGCTTCAGATGATTGCGTCATGCGGTAAAGAGCCGTCCGGGCCGGCAACCGGTACAGCAGAAGAACCTGAAACGACCGCACAGGAGGTACGGGAGGTGCAGAACGTAAAGCTTTTCGATGAAAACGGCGCGGTAAGCGTCGTATCCGATACCGACGCTCTTCAACCCGCCGCCGACAGACTCGCCGCGCTGCTTGAAAAAAGATATGGCGTGTTCGTATCAGACGGCGCCGGATGCGTTTTCAGATTCGTCAGAGCCGGTGAAAAAGACGACTATCGCATATCCGTCGAGGGTACCTCGGTCACGCTGACCGCCGGCAGCTCGATATCCGCACGCGCGGCGATCGACGAATTCATGCGCAGATACACTTTCGGGACGGACAAAACGCTTTCCGTGCCGGAGGGCGATATAATTTCATATGATTGCTATAAGAATAAGATCGACAACTCAAAGCTTTTGTCGTATATCCCGTCAGACTCCGTAAAGCTGATAGATACGAACGGAAAAGGCAGGATAATGTCGCCCGAATGGATAGACAGCCTCATTATAGTCGAGCTTCGCCCGCTGACCGCGTCGACCGGAGGAACGCTAGCAAATTCCTACGACCTGCTCGATTTCTACGCCGAGGTCGGCGTGAACTGCGTGTGGCTTACGCCGATCTATGAATACGGACCGGGCGGCAACGGATACGGCAACACGGGCGTTCACCGCATAGGCGAGAACCTCACCGGCAAATCCGATCAGGACGCCGGCTGGGAGGAAATGAAGAAATTCGTCGATCACGCTCACGAAAAAGGCATATACGTACTGTTAGACGTGATAACGTGGGGCGTCATGCGCGGCTCGGAGCTGACTCAGACCCATCCGGAGTGGTTTTCCGGCGAGGCGTGGGGCAACGACGCGTTCAACTGGAAAAACGGTGAGCTCCGCGAATGGTTCACCGAGCGCTGCGTCGAAAATATTATGAAGACCGGCGCGGACGGATTCCGCTGCGACTGTGAGCCGAATTATACCGGATACAATCTTTTCGGCGACGTCAGAAACAGACTCGCTGAGCAGGGAAAATACGTTATAATCATATCGGAGGACGGCTCCGACAGAAAGAAAACGTACGATTTTGAACAGGACGGAGTGCTTTGGTACGCGAAAAAGGACCGCGGCGGCGTTTATTCAGACCCGACCGTCTGGTTCGTCGACGGCGGACTTGATATAGTAGAGTCCGTGAAGACCGGAAAAGGCCTCGGCTCCGCCGTGATGCAGAATACGAAAAAAGCCGGATCGGCGAAATATTATACTAACTGCATCACAAATCACGACTATCAGAAAAGGATAGTGCTCGGCAACAGGCTGAATATCGGATACGCCGCAATAACCGCGCCGTTCATTCCTTTGTGGTACATGGGCGACGAATTCAACTGCAGCTGGCAGCCCGCCGTTCAGTACGATCTGACGGTCAATTACGCCGACGCCGAAAAACCGGCGAACCGCCGCTTCCTCGAGGACGTGAAACGGATGATCGCCGTCAGACGCACGTATAAGGATATATTCGAGTACTGGCCCGACGATCACAGAAAAACGAATCTCTGCAAGGTCGAGGTCGCGGAGGACACGGGTCTTTCCGCGTACGCGAGATACGCGGGCGACAAAGCCGTGCTTATAATACCGAACAACAATGAAAACATCTCCGCATTCGTCACGGCGACGGTGCCCTTCGACGAATGCGGTATCGCGGATCACGAAAAATACAGGCTTACGGAGCTTTGGACCGGCGAAGTGCTCGGAATTTTCACAAAGGAAGAGATCGGGCGGATAAACTGCTACGTTCCGTATGAAAACTTTGCGATGATACTTATCGAGGGGCTGTGATGATAAAGCTTTCACCGCTGATCGGCGACCACGCCGTTTTTGCCGATAACGGACCTGTGCCGGTGTCCGGCTTATCGGACGGTCCCGTTACCGTATCGTTTGCCGGAAAGACCGTGACGGCGACGCCCGAGAACGGCGTGTTCGCCGCGTATCTTCCGCAGACGCCGGCGGGCGGACCGTATACTCTGACCGTTGAATCAAACGGAGAAACGGTCGAATACGGTGATATATACGTCGGACGCGTATATCTTTTGGCGGGGCAGTCGAACGCGGAATTCCGCCTTGAAGAATCCGATACGGACAGATCGGAATACATGACAGACCCTTATCTTCGCAATTGCTTCATACCCCGCCCGTGGATACAAAACGACATAATGAGCGGCGGGTGGCGCACGGCGCGGGCGGAGAACGTCGGCTCCTGGTCGGCTGTCGCGTACCTCACCGGCAAAGCAGTTCGTGAAAAAACGGGCGGCGCCGTCGGCTTCGTGTCGTGCTTCCAGGGCGCGTCGGTGATCGAATCGTGGCTCCCGCGTGAAAAAGCCGCGGCGTTTTCGCTGCCGCCCGACCGGCTCCATATCGACCACACGTATCCGGAGTACGCATCGTGGAACAGTCCCGGCGTGATATACGAAACGATGCTTTCTCCGCTGTTCCCGTTCCGGTTCAGCGGTGTTGTATGGTATCAGGGTGAAAGCGATACGACGGTTTCCGAGGCGGAAATATACGGGGACGAGCTCGGCTGTCTCATATCGACTGTAAGAGATAAGAACAACGACCCGAGCCTTCCGTTCACAGTCGTTCAGATCGCAGATTTCGATCTGCGAAACGACGACGGCTGGCACCTGATACAGGCCGCGCAGGCGGCGGCTTCAAAACACATACCGTTCTGCAAGACCGTACGGTCAGCTGACGTTTGTCAAAGCGCGGTGATCCATCCGCCGACAAAATCCTTTTTATCGAACCGCATAGCAAAGGCCTTGACCGAATGATCCGGTCCCTTACGCCGAATAAAAACGATCCCGGGAAAGATTTGATCTTTCCCGGGATTCTTATCATTTGTCTTCGGGTGAGAAGGTGGCTTCCTTCGGTTCGTCGTCCGGGGTGAGCTTTTCGACCTCGATATTGCGGTATCTTTCCATACCGGTACCGGCGGGGATGAGCTTGCCTATGATGACGTTTTCCTTAAGACCCTCGAGGTGGTCGACCTTGCCTCTGATCGCGGCGTCGGTCAGGACCTTCGTGGTCTCCTGGAACGACGCGGCGGACAGGAACGATTCGGTGAGAAGCGCCGCCTTGGTGATGCCGAGCAGCACGGGCGTGCAGGTCGCTTTCATAAGCGTTACCTCGCCCGCGTCGATACGTTTCTGTATCTCATCGTTTGCAGCGTCGAATTCGGTCACGTCTATCTGCGTGCCGGAGAGCAGATTGGTGTCGCCGGCGTTATCGACCTTGACTTTTCTCGTCATCTGACGGGTTATGACCTCGATGTGCTTGTCGTTTATATCAACGGACTGGTCGCGGTAAACTCTCTGTACCTCGGTGATGATGTAATCGTACACCGCGGTGAGACCCTTCGTCGCAAGTATATCGGCGGGAGCCATGTTGCCTTCGGAAAGCGGGTCGCCCTTGAGGACGTAATCGCCGTCCTTGACCTTCAGAGCCATGATGTTCGGCACGGCAAGGGTGGAGCCTTCGCCGTCTTCGCCTATTATCGTTACGTTTCTCGAACGTCTCGTCTCGGCGATCGAAACCGTACCGTCGCGGTCCGCGAGAACAGCTGTCTTCTTCGGCTTGCGCGCTTCGAACAGCTCCTCAACTCTCGGAAGACCCTGAGTGATGTCGGAGCCGGCGACGCCGCCGGAGTGGAACGTTCTCATCGTAAGCTGAGTACCGGGTTCGCCTATGGACTGAGCGGCGATTATACCGACAGCCTCGCCTATCGTAACGGGCTTGGAGGTCGCAAGGTTCATACCGTAGCAGTGAGCGCAAACGCCGTTCTTCGCGTGGCATTTGAGCGTCGTCCTGACGGGCAGACGGGTGTAACCGGCTTTTATGATCTTATCGCAGATCTTGTCGGTCATCATCTGATTGGCGTCTATTATGACCTCGCCCGTGGCGGGATCGACTACGGGATCTATCGTGAATCTGCCGAGGATCCTTTCCTTGAACGTTTCAACGACTTCGTTTCCGTTCTTGATCTCGTAAACGTCGAGACCTTCCTTCGAGCCGCAGTCGGTCTCGGTTATGATGACCTCCTGCGAAACGTCGACAAGACGTCTCGTAAGGTAACCGGAGTCGGCGGTACGAAGCGCGGTGTCAGCCAGCGATTTTCTCGAACCGCGGGCGCCGATGAAGTAATCCAGAACGTTTATACCTTCGCGGAAGTTCGTCTTTATCGGTATTTCCATCGTCTTACCGTTCGTTGCGAACATAAGTCCGCGCATACCGGCAAGCTGACGCATCTGCTTGATAGAACCGCGGGCGCCGGAATCCGACATCATCTTTATCGGGTTGTACGGGTCGAGAGCCGCCTGCAGAGCGTCCGTAACGTCGTTCGTGGTCTTGTTCCAGGTCTCGATGACCTTTTTGTATCTCTCCTCCTCGGAGATCATACCGTCGTTGAAGTACTCGGTCAGCTGAGCGACCTTTGCTTCGGCTTGCGCGAGAAGCTCTTTCTTCTGTTTCGGTATCGTCATATCGGGAACGGCTATCGAAAGCGAGCTTCTTGTGGAGTACTTGAAGCCCATGGCTTTGATAGCGTCAAGCACCGTCGCCGTCTCGGAGCTGCCGTGAAGCTTGATGCAGCGGTCGACTATCTTGGAGAGCGCGCCCTTCGTCGCAACGAAGGTTATTTCAAGCACGAGCTTGTTCTCGGGCTTGCTGCGGTCTACCCAGCCGAGGTCCTGCGGGATCGGTTTGTTGAATATGAGTCTGCCGAGCGTGCAGTTGATTATACCGGTGAAGGATTCGCCGTTGACGACGCGAGTTACTCTGACCTTTATCGGAGTATGCAGGCTTATGACCTTGTTTTCGTAAGCCATCATCGCCTCGTCCTCTGATAAGAACATCTTGTTTCTGCCGAGAAGCGATTCTTCGTAGAATTTTATTGTGTAGCTGCCGTATTTCTCGTCATGCTCGGGGATGACGCCGCCGTGGGATTCCTTGTAAGCGACGTATTCGTCAAGCTCCTCGTCCGTCGCGGCGAGCGTGAGGTAGTATGAACCGAGGACCATGTCCTGGGAAGGAACGGCAACGGCTTTACCGTCGGCGGGCTTCAGAAGGTTGGAGGCGGAGAGCATGAGGAATCTCGCCTCAGCCTGAGCCTCGGCGGACAGCGGTACGTGGACAGGCATCTGGTCGCCGTCGAAGTCTGCGTTGAACGCGGAGCATACGAGCGGATGGAGTTTTATCGCACGGCCGTCAACGAGCACGGGCTCGAACGCCTGGATAGAAAGACGGTGAAGAGTAGGAGCGCGGTTGAGCAGTACGGGATGCTCCTTGATAACGTTTTCGAGGCAGTCCCATACGTAGGAGTCGACACGGTCGACCTTCTTTTTCGCGTCCTTGATGTTCGTCGCCTTCTGCGTCTCGACGAGGCGCTTCATGACGAACGGCTTGAACAGCTCGAGAGCCATTTCCTTCGGCAGACCGCACTGATATATCCTCAGTTCGGGTCCGACGACTATAACGGAACGTCCGGAGTAGTCGAAACGTTTGCCGAGCAGGTTCTGACGGAAACGTCCCTGCTTGCCGCGGAGCATTTCGGACAGAGATTTCAGAGGTCTGTTGCTCGGTCCGGTCACGGGCTTGCCGCGTCTGCCGTTGTCTATCAGAGCGTCAACGGCTTCCTGAAGCATTCTTTTTTCGTTTCTTATTATTATCTCGGGAGCGTCAAGCTCAATGAGCTTTCTGAGTCTGTTGTTTCTGTTGATAACGCGTCTGTAAAGATCGTTCAGGTCGGAGGTGGCGAATCTGCCGCCGTCGAGCTGGAGCAGAGGACGGAGATCCGGAGGGATGACCGGCACGACGTCGAGTATCATCCACGAGGGCTTGTTTCCGGATTTGCGGAAAGCCTCGGCAACGTCGAGACGCTTGATCAGCTTTACCTTCTTCTGACCGGTAGCGGTCTGAAGCTCGGTCTTGAGCTGTTCACACAAGGCTTCGATATCGATCGCGTCAAGCAGCTCTTTTATAGCCTCGGCGCCCATGCCGACTCTGAAGTCATCGTCATACTTTTCAAGCTCTCTGCGGTATTCCGCCTCGGTAAGGGGCTGCATGACGTGCAGAGTCTGTGATGCGAACGGACCTACCTCGAGAACGATGTACTGACCGAAGTACAGCACCTTGTCGAGAGTTCTCTGTGAAATATCGAGCAGCGTCGCCATTCTGGACGGAATAGCTCTGAAATACCAGATGTGAGATACGGGCGTCGCAAGCTCTATGTGGCCCATTCTCTCGCGTCTGACCTTTTTCTGAGTTACCTCAACGTGGCACTTTTCGCAGATCTTGCCCTTGTAGCGGACTCTCTTGTACTTTCCGCAGAGGCACTCCCAGTCCTTCGTCGGACCGAAGATCTTCTCGCAGAAAAGACCGTCGCGCTCGGCTTTCAGAGTACGGTAGTTTATCGTTTCGGGCTTCAGGACCTCGCCGTATGACCACGAACGGATCATTTCAGGAGACGCAAGTCCGATCTTTATTGAATCAAATACATTCTTTTCTAACATTTTAATACCCCGTTTTTCCGTTAATCTTCGTCATCGTAAAGATCGTCATCGTCGGAGACCTCTTTTTCGTAGCCTTCGTCGGTAAAGGTATCCTCGTCGGATACGGTGTATGCGTCGGCTGCTTCGTCATCGTCAAAGACGTTCGGTCCGAGATCCTCGGATGAGGTGTAGTTGCCCTCGGGCGCATTGTCGTCTGTCAGGGTGGACAGTTCTATTTCCATACCGTCGCGGTCAAGGACCTTGATGTCAAGCGCAAGAGCCTGCAGCTCTTTTACGAGGACCTTGAACGATTCCGGAACGCCCGGAGTCGGTATATTTTTACCTTTTACTATTGCTTCGTACGTGTCGACACGTCCCTTGACGTCGTCACTCTTGACGGTCAGGATCTCCTGCAGCGTGTAAGCCGCGCCGTAAGCCTCGAGCGCCCAGACCTCCATTTCGCCGAAACGCTGACCGCCGAACTGCGCTTTACCGCCGAGAGGCTGCTGCGTGACGAGGGAGTACGGACCCGTGGATCTTGCGTGGATCTTATCGTCGACGAGGTGATGGAGCTTGAGGTAGTACATTACGCCTACCGTGACGGGGTTGTCGAACGGTTCGCCCGTTCTGCCGTCGTAAAGCGTCGTCTTACCGGTGGTGGAAATGCCCGCCATCTTCTGCAGCTCGATTATATCGTTCTCGTTCGCGCCGTCGAAAACAGGCGTCATGACTTTGATGCCGAGCTTTCTCGCGGCGTAGCCGAGGTGTACTTCAAGCACCTGACCGATGTTCATACGTGACGGAACGCCCAGCGGGTTCAGCACTATGTCAAGCGGAGTACCGTCCGCGAGGAACGGCATGTCTTCCGGCGGGAGTATGCGGGAAACAACGCCTTTGTTTCCGTGACGGCCCGCCATCTTGTCGCCCACGGAGATCTTACGCTTCTGAGCGATGTAAACGCGTACGACCTTCGTGACGCCGGGCTGCAGCTCGTCGCCGTTTTCGCGTGAGAACACGCGGACGTCAACGACTATACCGGATTCGCCGTGAGGCAGGCGCAGAGAAGTGTCTCTGACCTCGCGCGCTTTTTCACCGAATATGGCGCGGAGCAGTCTTTCCTCGGGGGTAAGCTCGGTCTCGCCCTTCGGCGTGACCTTACCGACGAGTATGTCGCCCGCGCGGACTTCGGTACCCTTGCGGACGATACCGTCGGCGTCAAGGTCTTTGATCGCGTCTTCGGATACGTTCGGGATCTCGCGCGTGATGTCCTCGACGCCGAGCTTCGTTTCTCTTGCCTCATGCGAATATTCCTCGATGTGCAGAGAAGTGTACATATCGTCGCGTACGAGTCTTTCGTTCAGAAGTACGGCGTCCTCGTAGTTATAACCCTCCCACGTCATGAAGCCGATGAGAGCGTTCTTGCCGCGCGCGATCTCGCCGTTCGCGGTGGCGGGACCGTCGGCGATGACGTCGCCCTTCTCGATCCTGTCGCCTACGTTGACGATCGGTCTCTGGTTCACGCAGGTACCCTGGTTCGAGCGTTTGAATTTGATAAGGGTATATACTTCCTTGCGTCCGTCGTCGGTGATAAGCGTTATATCGTCGGCGGTGACGCGCTCAACGGTACCGGAGGATTTTGCAACGACGCAGACGCCGGAGTCGACGGCTGCCTTGTATTCCATACCGGTGCCGACGATGGGAGCCTCGGTCGTCAGAAGCGGAACAGCCTGCTTCTGCATGTTCGAGCCCATCAGAGCACGGGAGTTGTCGTCGTTTTCAAGGAACGGGATCATCGACGTGGCGACGGACATGACCATCTTCGGGGAAACGTCCATGTAATCGACTTCCTCGCGGTCAGCCTCGCGCACCTCGTTCTTGTCTCTGACGATAACGCGCTTGTGTACGAATCTGTGATTCTCGTCAAGCGGCTCGTTCGACTGAGCGACAACGTAATTGTCCTCTACGTCCGCGGTCATGTATTCGACGTCGTTCGTGACTACGCCCGTCTCCTTGTCCACGCGGCGGAAGGGAGTTTCGATGAAACCGTATTTGTTGATCCTCGCGTAAGAGGCGAGGTAGGAAATAAGACCTATGTTAGGACCTTCAGGCGTCTCTATCGGGCACATTCTGCCGTAATGAGTGTAGTGAACGTCACGCACCTCGAACGAAGCGCGGTCGCGGGAAAGACCGCCGGGACCGAGCGCCGAAAGACGGCGTTTGTGAGTGAGCTCAGCCAGAGGGTTGGACTGGTCCATGAACTGTGAAAGCGGGGAAGATCCGAAGAATTCGCGTATCGCCGTGACTATCGGACGCGGATTCATAAGATCCTTCGGGTTCAGTTTTTCGGATTCCTGAACGGTCATGCGCTCCTTGACTATCTTGTCCATGCGGGAGAAGCCTATGCGGAACTGGTTCTGC
This sequence comes from uncultured Ruminococcus sp., assembly GCA_902762505.1. GTDB lineage: Bacteria > Bacillota > Clostridia > Oscillospirales > CAG-272 > UBA1248. The sequence continues at coordinate 20,559 of CACWOQ010000014.1, forward strand.
AGAAGCTCGCCCACGCAGCGCAGACGGCGGTTTCCGAGGTGGTCGATATCGTCCATGGCGCCTATGCCGTGTCTCAGACCGAGCATATAGTTGATGGACGCGAAGATATCTTCCTTCGTGATGTGCTTCGGCACGAGCTCAGCGGCGCGGAGCCTCGCCTCGTTTATGATGAGGTCGCGGTCGCCGCCGCACTTGCTCATGATGTCGAGCAGAACGGAAAGGCTTACCTTTTCGGTGATGCCGGCGTCGGACAGGTCGAATCCGAGAGCCGCCTCGGCTTTGATGGTGCTGTTGCCGAGGATCTTCATTTCGGCTCCGTCCTCGACCTCGACGTACGCTTCGTTGACGCCCGCGAAATCTATATCGTCGGCGACCTTCTGCGTGCATACGGTGCCCTTGTCGTACATGAACTCACCGGTTACGGGGTTGACGACGGGACGGGTGAGCGTTCTGCCGAGAACACGCGGACCCATGGAGAGCTTTTTGTTGTATTTGTATCTGCCGACGTTCGCAAGATCGTATCTCTTGGGATCGAAGAACAGGTTGTTTATGAGTATGAGAGCGCTTTCCTGTGTGGGCGGCTCGCCGGGACGGAGGCGCTTGTATATCTCTTTGAGAGCTTCTTCGGTGACGGAGGTACCGTTGTTCTGCGCCTCGTCGACTAAGATATCCTTGTCGAGCGTGCTCTTGAGCATATCGTCGTTGCCGAAGAAATTCAGTATATCGTTGTCGGATTCGATGCCGAGCGCACGGATCAGGATCGATATGAGGATTTTGCGGTTTTTATCTATCCTTACGTAAAAGACGTCGTTCGTGTCGGTCTCGTATTCGAGCCATGCTCCGCGGTAAGGGATGACCGTGGACGAAAAGATCGTCTTGCCGGATTTGTCGAGATCGCTGTGGTAGTATATGCCCGGGGACCTGACTATCTGAGAAACGACGACACGCTCCGCGCCGTTGATGACGAACGTTCCGTTGTCCGTCATGAGCGGGAATTCCGTCATATAAACGAGATCCTCCTGGACCTCGCCCGTCGCTTTGTTCGTAAGACGGACGGTAACGCGCATCGGGGCGGCGTAGTTCACGTCACGCTCCTTGCATTCCTCAACGGGGTATTTCGGATGATCGTCGAGCTTGTAGTCGATAAACTCGATGACGAGGTTGTTCGAGTAGTCGGTTATCGGAGATACGTCACGAAGTACCTCGTTCAAGCCTTCCTTCAGAAACCATTCGTAAGAAGATTTCTGAATCTCGAGCAGGTTGGGAAGCGGGAGAACCTCTTCGATCTTCGAGAAGCTCACCCTCTCGGTCTTGCCAAGCTTTTGGATTTTGAACATATGATCCTCTCCATTTCAAAAACTTACGTGAGTCAAACGGGAAAATGCGCGTCTTATATTTAATATAAAACAGGCAAACTCCCCATAATAGTACATTTTAAAAGAATATCACACCTCCCGCCCTTTTTCAATAACTTAATATTTATTTTTTTGGCATGAAATGTAAAGTTAAAATGTGAAATAAGTGTAAAACTTTAAGCGCTATACTGTAAATTGTGAGTCCGGGATTTCCAAATCGTCGTTGAATTGCACAAAAAATATTCCCAATGTGCTTTTCACATTGGGAATATTATACAGTTTATGCGCAAAATTAAAGTGTAAAAAACTTCATAATTTTAACATTGCGGAAACAATATGACCGCCGCTTTGCCGACTGACGGCATCACGCGCTCGCGGCGGTCAGTTTTTTACAATAGTTCCCACTCGAAAACGGCTTCCGAGCTTATCGTCACGTCCGACGGGGTGACGTCCGGGGAGAATCGTGCAGCCTTCGCCATCATCGGAGCGGCTTCGTCGAACGCGAATTCCGTGTTCGAGCGCATTTGACGGGAGAGACCGCCCTGTTCTACCCGGATCAGCTTTCCGGGATACGCGTCGAGCCTGCGGCATATCACGTCGACCTTGCGCTTCGCGTCGTCGCATACGGCTTCGAGAAGCCCGGCTTCGGCGGCGGAAGGATCTTTAACGGAAAACGACACGTTGATCCTTGCGTCAGCGCCGCATAAAGCGAGCCCGTCGATCAGCGAGGACAGGAGCCGTCCGTCAAAATCGAATGAAACGGACGACGTGCATGAGCACACGTATCCGTCGAATACGTTTCTGTATACCCCGTTTTCGTTTACGCCCGTGTATTCGGTACGGACGTTGTATGAGGACGTTTTAAGCCGGTCGAGCAGTCCGAGCTTTTCACAGACGCCCCGAAGCGCCGCCGTCTTTTCGCCGACTGACGACGAGGCTTTTCCGTAGTCCTTGCTTTTTTCCTCGACTGTGACGTCCACCGTACACAGATCGGCGGTGAGCGTTACGGAGGCTTTACCCGTGACGGTTATGCTTCTTCCCATCGTATACTCCTTTACCATTCGACGGTCTCGGGCGCCGACGTGAAGGAGGAGAAGACGGCTTTGCAGCCGCGGCAATAGAATACCTCCGTGTTGCCGTCGTTCTCGTCGTACATGGAGCGGAGCTCCGGATACGCGTCGAGCATCGATTTTCTCGCCTCGTACCTGTCGTCCTCGATAAGCTCGCAGCACAGCCTCAGCCATACGCCGTCCTTGAAGGCGCAGATCTCGGCTTTCGGGTTTTTATGAAGCTGCTTTGAGACGTCCTTTTTTTTGCCGGTCTGTATATACAGCCTGCCGTCATAGATATGCGCCGTACCGAAGGGCCTTACCCTCGGCTGACCGTTATCGTCCGTTGCGAGGTAGTACACGCCCGCATCCTTTAAAAATCTGCATACTCTTTCCATTTTTATGACCTCCGAAATTCTTTTTCTTCTTTTAGCCGCCGGACACAACGCGCCTCTGCCGGAGCTTATAAGCTCCTCCGCGAATTTTTCCGGCTCCTTTTTATAATAATCCTGGTGACGTTCTTCCGCACGGTAGAATTTTTTATACGGCTCGATCGAAATGCAGACACGGCTGTGCGTCCTGCCGAGCTCTGCCACCGTGCGCTCCGCGGCGATCCGTTCCTCCTCGCAGGTCGTGTAAACGGCGAGCGTGTAGGACCTGCCGCGGTCGATGAACTGACCTTCCCCGTCCTCTACGTCGACCGATCCGGTGAAAAGGTCGAGCAGGGCGGGGTAACCTATGAGAGCCTCGTCGTATGCGACGCGTACCGTCTCCCTGTGACGTGTGCGCTGCGCCTTTACGTCCTCGTATGAAGGATCCGGCTCGTCTCCGCCGCAGTAACCGCTTTCAACGGAGACGACTCCCGGCTCGGCGGCAAATACCGGCGTTATGCACCAGAAACATCCGCCTGCAAAATACGCGTATTTCATAATATCTCCTCAACAGCCGAGGCGACAGCTTCAAACAGCTCTCTGTCGTACTCCGTGAATCTGCCCTTCAACGGGCTGTCGATATCGAGCACGCCGGCGACCTCTCCGTTTTTGTGAAGCGGAACGACTATTTCCGAAGCTGACGCCGCGTCGCACGCGACGTGTCCCTTGAATTCGTGGACGTCTTTTACAACGACCGTCTCGTCCAGAAACGCCGCTGTGCCGCAGACGCCCGCAAATTCGCCGATTTTAAGCTTTATGCAGGCGGGCTTGCCCTGAAACGGACCGAGCACGAGCGAGCCGTTGTCCGTAAGATAGAAGCCCGCCCAGTTGAGATCCGCGACCGTGTTGAAAATAAGCGCGGCGATATTGGCAAGATTCGCCGTCGTGTACGGGACGCCCTCGGTAAGAGCGCGGCACTGCGCGGTAAGCTCTTCTATATCGGCAAGATGAGACGCGGAAAGCTCTTTAATGAGCGCCGTGAATTCACGGGCGGCGTCCTTGTAATTTTTCGGGTACCGTTCGTAACCGCTGCAGCTGACGTTTTTTCCGCCGCAGCAGAACGAAACCGAAAAAGATCTGCCGTCAAGCACATTTTTTCTCGATTTGTCAAACCCGTCCCAGCGGACGAGTTTGTATTTTTCGATGATCTCCGCGACGCGCGAAATGACGGCGCGGTCCGTGACAAACGTCCTTGCGTTGAGTCTGAAGCCTTCGACGACGCTGATCTCGGCGCGGTCGCCCAGGTCCTTTACCGAGTATTCAAAACAGTATTCGGGATTTGTTCCGGATCCGCACCAGCGAATATATTCAGGCATAGACATATGTACCTCCGAAAAAAAAGCCCGGGCGGGAGCCCGGGCGCGTATGACGGCTCCGATATGAGTATATCATACGTTTCCGTTTTTTTCAAGTATTTTTTATCCTTTTTTATATCGAAGATGAAACATATGGGAGCGCAGACGATGAACGCCGCGGCGACGATGTAATACACGCGGCAGAGGGTGTTTGTCGTGCCGTATATATAGACGACGCCCGAGAATATCAGCCCCGCGGTCAGCGTTGCGACGCCCGAGTTATAAAGATTGTACGAAAGCCTGCCGGGAAACGGCGCGCGGCTGACGTATATTATGAAAAACGGAAGCGCCCCGAGAAGAAGGGGAGGAGAAAAGCACAGTATCATGCAAAGCGAATAGACTCCGTGGCTGAAAAGCTCGTATATGAAAGCGAACACGGCGCATAACACGGCGATGCACAGATATGAAACAGCCGTGCGAAGCGCTCTTTTACCGGTATCCGATGTATACAATGTCCGACACGCTCCTTTCCGTTATCTTTTTTCCGTTCGTCGTGGGATTGTTCACGACGCTGCCGTTGAACACCATCGTGGACGAGCCGCCTCCGTCGAGATTGTAGGCGGTCGTCACGCCGAGCAAAGACATGAAATCCGCAAGCTCGTACAGATCGAGCCCGGCGCTTTCGTCCGTCCTTCCGTCCGAAACGACGAAAACGTAATGCAGATCGTCGATCACGCCTACGGCGGTCCGCGGGTTGCTCGCCATTGCCCGCCCGACCTCGTCGTCCTCCGATACGGCTATCACGCCGTCTCTGATAAGCGCGGGACCGAACGATAACACGTCCGACGCGCCGGCTTCAAGCAGCTCCTCCGCCGTCACTTCCGATTCAGATATGACGCCGAAGGTACCGTCGCGGTAGATGACGAGATCCTCCGCGCCCGATACTGGTGTGTTTCTGTACAGGATCCCGTTGCGTATGACGTAGCCCTTCTGCCGCGCACCGTAATAATCGCCGTTGACGGCGAGGATCGCACCGTTTTGGCTTGCCGTGACGGACGTCTTTTCAGTTACGTTCCTGCCGTATACGGATCTTGCGAGCGCGGTTTTCAGATACGAGGGATCGGAAAGCAGTACGTCTGCGACGTATACCGTCGTATCGCCGTATCTGTATTCGGTAAGGGTTATTTTTATATTCCCGTCGTCGTAGCTGTCGTCTGTCACGTAAGGCTCCGTTTCAGGCGCACCGGACGTTTCCCCGGTCACGGCAGCGGTCTCGCTTTCAACGTCCGTTTCGGTCCCGGCGGCGCTTTCGGACGCCGAAGTCACGCTTTCGGTGAACCGGGTCACAGGCTGCTCCGGGATTTCGTATACACGCTGTATCACGAACGTGTCAAGGCAGGCATAGACCGTGAACGATACGAGCACGAGCCCGTATATCACAGCCCATAAAAATCTGTATGATCTCACGGTATCACCCCCTTTGTCTGTATTATAGCGCGATAATATGATAAACCGGTGAAAAGAAAGGAAAAATCTCATACAATTCGGAAAAATGATTGACGGGGGCGGCTTTTTGTGATAAAATGAAAAAAAACCGTATGGAGGTTTTATATGAAAAGATTTTTAAGGATCATTTCAGCGCTTCTTTGCGCATCGTTCCTCATATGCGCAGCCGGATGCTCCGGGGCGGACGAAAGCACAACCGGCGCCTCCACGCAAACGGAGACCGGCAAAGGTACGGAAGCCGACGGGACGACCGTTCCGGATGAGACGACCGCCGTACCCGATACCGGAACCGACACGGTGACGGAGGAGGAAACGACGGTCACGGAACAGATCACGACCGATCCTCCGAAGCCCGAGACCGTCGCCGGCATGATGGTATATTACGAGGACTTTTCGTCGTACGGCGACATGGACGGTACCGACGCCGTGATGAAAGCGCTCGGCTGGAAGATACAGACCTCCGCCGAAGATTACGCGCCAAGCGACTGGACGGCGAGGGCGGGTATCAAGGACGGCAGACTTTATATCGAAAACAACCCCGAGGACAAATCGTTTTCCGGCAAGGACGGATACGCTCTTATGCTCGATGAAAACTATATGAAGGGCGTTGAAGAATTCGGAACGTATACGCTTCAGTACGACGTTACCTACGGCGCGGCGGCAAACAGCAAGAGATATCTGAATATCGTGACCGAATACGACGGAGAATACTATAACTCATATCATTTCCGCGTCGGCGGATACGGCAACAACCAGGTGTATTACGCGGGCAAATGGTACACGTACGACGCGAAGAACGAGGACGATCTTTTCGCCGCTCAGAAGACCACGGGCGACGGAATGAGCACGATAGCGTATAAGCTCCTCGGAAGAACGGAGAGCATGGACGAGGGCATCGCGGACGTGTTCAGGGACGTCACCGTGACGGTTCGTGTGATCCGCGGCAGCGAAAGGGTCGACGTGCTCATGAAAACGGCTGATATGCCGGATTTCGTAAGAGTGAGCCGCATGAGCGAAGCGGGGGACGCGTACGGGCTTGATTCGGATATGAAGTCCGGGGCGGTATGCTTCAAGACAGGCGGCGCGATAAACGGATACGTTGACAATATTGCGATCTGGACGGGCGACGGCGATATGCCCGCAGATACGTCAGTCAATTACGCTCCGTAAGGAGGACAATATGAAAAAAAGGATACTCGGTGCAATGCTTGCCGCGGCGCTGATGACGGCGTCCGCGGTCTCCGCCGCCGGCGGAGTATCCGGCGATGAAGTGAAATGGAAGAAGAGCGGCTGGACTCTGACCGAAGACGGTTCATACAGAGGCAGGGCGGGCGCCGTCATGGGCTGGATCAAAACGCGCGAGGAATATTCATATAACTGCGTCGAATACGATCTGATGATACATGACAACTACGGTACGGTGGACGGCAACGTCGGCTTCATATATAACTGCGGCGATACGGAGTATTTCTTTGAGCTGAATACCGTCGGTAATTATCTGCGGATCAGACGCCTGAAGCCGTCCGAGGCGATAAAAACGTCGAATACCGCTTACACGCTCAACACGGGCGAATGGCATCACTTCAAATACATAGTGAGCGACGGCGCGCTGCTCTGGTATATAGACGGCAAGCTCGTCTGCCGCTGTACAGATACGAGCGAATGCAGCATGGAAAAGGGAACGTATCTGATCCAGGGCTATTATACGGAGCCCGAGGTGAAAAACATAACGTTCTCAAATGAAGACGTACAGACGGTAAGCTACGATTTCGAGTTTGAAAGAAAAGGCTCGGAGAAGATGTTCACGACGGACGGGCTTCCGTCCGAGGTAAAGGAAGGCTCCTTCGTCTGGCGTCAGGGCGAGACGCTCACCTCGGTATTTCTCGATACCGCGCCGGGCGACCGTTATTCCATGAAGCTCCCGCTGAGGAACACGTTCTGCGTAAGGCTCAGAAACGAATCGGCGACAGAGCGGATAAAGCTGTCCTACGTCACCGACACGCATCCGGAATACTCCGAAAAGCGTGAAAAGATATTTGAGGTTAAACCTTATTCGGACTGGTTCACGTATTATTTCAACGTATCGGATACAGAAGAGTGCGACGGATATCTGCGCGGCTTCAGACTTGAACCCGTGAACAAAAACGACGGGGTGATCTGCATAGACGCGATAACGCCGGAGAGGGAAGAACCGGTACGCGAGTACGCGGGGAGCCTCGTATCTTGTACCGCGGCGGACGATAAAGTCACCGTAAAGCTGAAGCTCGACGAAAAATACGCGGGAAAGAACGTGACCCTGCTTGAGACGTCGATCACGAATTACGATAAATCGATATCGCGTATGCGCAGACTGAAAAGCGCCGCGGCGGACGGGACCGACGTCACGTTCGAGGTGCCGCTTCAGGGCAACGGCGTCAGCCGTCTGTCGTCGCATTTTTACGCCGTGTGCGACGGCGCCGCGGTCTGCGACTGGTTCACGGTCGAGAACTACTATGATTATTCGGAGAACCCGTACGCCTTCGATATCCCGCCGGGATTCGACGTCAGGGTGACGGATCCGCCGTATAACGCAAAGGGAGACGGCTTCACCGACGATACGGACGCGATACAGAAAGCCGTAGACGACGCGGAGGCGGCGGGCGGCGGCAGAGTCGTGATCCCGGGCGACGGTTCGGTTTACGGCAAGCGTTATATCGTCACGAATATCGACGTGAAGAGCAACGTGGAGCTTTACATAGACGGAGGCGCCGTGCTGTGGCAGTCGCCGCGCGAGGCAGATTACAAATACAAGCCCGCGAGAGGGCACGACGTTTCGATCCCCGGCGTCAACTGGACGCACGCCGGGCTCTGCCATAACTATCCGCTCGTATACGCCCATCAGGCGCATAACGTGAAGATAACCGGCAAGGGCACGATAAGACTCAATGACGTCGGCTCCGAATGCCCGGACGGCGTCGACGGCTCGACCGTCTGGACCGGGTGCAGCGGAAGGATCCATCTGATCGCGCTCGCGCTCATTGACTGTACCGACGTTCAGATAAGCGGCGTCACGATAAACCGCGCCAACTGCTATCATCTGCCGCTGTTCAACTGCAGCCGCGTTTATATTTCCGACGTAACTATGAGAGAGGCGACCTGCGCCTCGGGCGACGGCATCGGTCTCAGCTCCGCGTGCCACGATATAAAGATCGACAGGTGCTTCCTGTACTCCAACGACGACGCGGTAACGATGACGTCGTCGTACAACGACCCGAGAGGGCTCGTGTGGTGGAGCGCGGATCCGGAGCGCGATAACTGCGTGCATGACGTTACGGTCTGCCACAGCGATCTGTTCGGCGGTCACGGGCTCACGTTCATAACGTGGGGGACTGATAACCCGGATCTTTCAAAGCAGGAGATATACAATATCAAAGCGTATGACAACGTGCTGTCCGGCGGCAGCTCCGTCGGCACGTGGTGCGACAACCCATATTACGGAGGTCCGTTCGACAATTCCGAGACGAACGACTGGTCGCCCGTGCGTGACGTCAGACTGTATAAAAACAGATACGATTCGTCGTGCTCGCTTCTGTCCGTGAAGCCGACGGGCTTTTTCTCGGACTGCGGCATAAGATCGGCGACTGACTTTCAGAACGGCGATTTCAAACGCAGAAACGGGAAAAGAGGCTGGATCTCAGGGCTTTCAAGCTGGTCGCGCTCGGGCGGCAACGCTCGGTACGTCGAAGAGGACGGCAACGGCTGCGCTTATCTCGGAGAGAACACAAAGCTGTATCAGGGACTGTATACAGAGCGCGGAGAGCTGACGGTAAGCTTCCTTGCGCGCGGCTCGGGCGATTCGTATTACTTCGCCGCCAACCACAAGGGCGCGCTGTTATTCAAACAGCCGATCCCGGAATCAAAGGAGTTCACACCGGTTTCGTATTCGTTCAGTGTCGGTATGGGAACGTATTTCATCGGAGTGTGGACGGGCGATCACGCGGAGCTTTACGCCGATGATTTCAAGCTGAGCCGCGGCGAACACAGGGCGGAGAACACCGCCTCGCCGGGAGAAATACTTGACGATCTGTTCTTTGAACAAAAGATCTTCGACGCGGATTTCACGGTGAAGGAGATAAAATACGAAAGCGTCAGGGTGAAAACGGAGCCTGTCTCCCTTACTCAGAGTGCGGACGGAACGGATCCGGTAACGGATACCGGTGAACCCGTACAGACCGAGCCCGAAACGGAGCCCTCCGTAAAGGAGGGCGGACTGCCGCCTGCGGCGAAGATAGGCTTAGGCGTCGCCGCCGCGGCGGCTGCCGCTGCCGTGATAGCCGCGATCCTGAAGAAAAAACGTAAATAAAAAGATCCCCGGAGAGTCTCGGACTCTCCGGGGCGTTTTTACCGGTCGACATATTCGACCAGTTTGATCGCGTACTTTCTGTTGTCCCATTGAGGGCTGTCTTCATCATCGTAATAAACGGCGGTGATCTCCGCTTCAGCCCACAATCCGTCTTCAGCCGGTACCGCGACGATCCTTGTCCTGTGGTACTTTTCTTTTCCGGGTGCGGAGTAATTGCCGTCTATCCTGTTGAACAACTCTTCTGCGTCTATATTTATATCGGCAAAAGGCTCAAACGCTTCGTCGTATACCTCGCCGCAGATCTCGAGAACAGTGCCGTCGTTACGCATTACAGCTTTAACGTCGTCTCCGCGTTTAATACCGCTTATCGTCTTGTAAAACCTGAACGTATATTCCGCTCTGAATTCCGGGTCGTCTCTTAACTTGTTTTTGAAATCCGCGCTTGATTCTTCGTCGGTATACTTGATATCCGGGGATGAAGAAACGATTCTGGTATCCGCGTCATACGTCCAGCCCGCCGTGTCGACTCCGGTGTATTCGAGAATAAGTGATCTCGCATAATCAACGTAATCCTTTTCCGTCGATTCTGCGCTCAAGCCGCCTGTAAAGCTCAGCTCGCCTTTCTCGGGGCTTTGTCTGATTTTGAACAACTTGCCGGTTTTTTCGTTATAGTATGCAAAGATATTGTTTTTTCCGTCACGCGCCCTGTAAACGTCAGCACCGCAGCCGCGTGCAAATATTTTTTGCGTGAATATATAGAGAAAATCGTGAGTCTTGCCAAACACGGTTATCTGCTTTTCTTTCATGTCCTTCTTTTCATGATTCTCTACGGTATGAAGATTTGCGCCCGGCGCGCTGCTGCCGGATTGAGAAACACCGGCGCCTTTGTATTCATACACTTCATAAGGCGATAATACCTTTACATTCCTTACAGGGGGTTTTTCAGACGCGCATGATATCATACTGAAAGCAATGATCACCGTAAGGATAATGCACAACGTCCGGATAACAGATGTCTTGTTTTTCATTTTTCTCCTCTTTTTCTTCTCCCGAAGTATTTCTGACAATACTATCACATTGATGAAGCTTTGTCAATTTATTTTCGAAATATCTGCGTTGCTTAATGTTTTTTTTGCAATATGATTTGATAAGGCGTGAAGATCAGCGCGGGGCGCGCCTGCGCCGGGGCTTTCAATATATAAGTCGGAAAAACAGCGCCGGAGGTCACACACGTCAATGAATTTCCGGAAATCGCTGAAAAGAGTCGCCTCACCGATTTCTCCGTGCAAATAAAAATATCCGCGCGGGATCGTCCCGCGCGGATCGTTTTTTTAAAAGTCAATTTTATATTCGGCGCGCTCCGGAATTTCAACGGCGTCGTACGGAAGATCGAGTCCGACGGAGCGGAGAAGCGGAACGAGCGCACGGTCAACGCTGTTCTGCGTAGATCCGGGATCGTCAAGCAGCGCGTACAGCTCCGTGAGCTTTTCACCGTCGCCGCCGTGGTTGAGATACTCGCCGATATAGCCGAGCGCCTCCTGCCGGTCAACGAACGGAGAGCCGTATACCTCAATCCCGGACAGGCGCAGCAGATATCCGTCGTTCCCGTTCGTTCTGAGCTTCGTCGCCCTGAATCTGACGTATCTGCCGCGTGCGCCGACGCGCGTTTCGTAGAACGTTTCGGGCGTATTGCTGTTCCGCTCGGTTACGACGGTTTCAAACGTTTCGTTGTCCGCGCTGACCGAAACGTCGAAGTCGACGGGCCAGCATTCGCGCGGAAAGACCTTTACGGATTCTATAAAGAACGTGTCGCCGAGGTCGACCGTCGCAAATTCAACGCCGTCCTCCGTCTTGTGAAGGTTCATGTCGGACGTCCAGCCGCGCTCGTGCACCCCGTCGGTCAGAAATTCCGGCGCCCAGCCCCACGCGGCAAACGACTCGCCCGCAGGAGAAGAGGAGGTGATGACGTTTTTGCGCAAAGCCAGATCAACGCCCGCCTCATACCCGACCTCCGGCGCCTCGCCGCGCCGCACGGGGATCCTTTCAACGTAGATCTCGGGCTCCGGTACGTCGCCGCCGTCGTATATCTCTATCTGCCCGAGCTCCGACACACAGTCCCTGCATTCCGTGATCCTGAGCCGCAGATATCTGCCGCTCACGCGCGGAAATTTCAGACTTACGGGCGTGTTGTTGTATACGTTGAGTCCCGAGGCGGAGCAGATGCGCGTATAGCTCTGACCGTCGCCGGAGTATTCGAGCGTGAATCCCGTGAACATATGCTCGCCGAAAACGCCCTCAAAGACGACGGGGTACAGGTCGACCCGGTCGAAGCCTTTGCACGCCTTCAGATCGACGGTTATATCGTCAAGCCCGTCCTTTGACGCGGAGCGCCAGCCGCGGCGGTATTTGCCCGTGTATCTGTATCCGTCGTTCAGATTGTCCATGTAGAATCCGTGTTCTCCCGCCGACGAGGTGCAGTAAACCTCCGCATCGCGCGCAAGGTTTTCGTGCTTTTCACCGTCCGGCGGATAAACATAGCCTGCCGGCAGAGCGACGATCAGCGCGCCGCCCGCTTCAAGCGTGACGTCGACTTTGCCGCCGTCGATGCCGTGCAGCGCCCCGTCGCCGTACGACAGATATTCAAGCCCGGAATCGAAGGCGAAACGCGCGGAAATTTCCTGAGGATCGTTTATAAGATTGTTCACGATCATGCAGAAGCATCTTCCGTTTTGCCTGTCGGTCATGTACGATACGGTAAGATCGCCTTTTACCGAGACGAAGGAGTCTTCGGGCAACAGTTCGAGCACGCCGTATCCGTCCTTCGTTTCGTATACCTTCACGCTGTCGAGGTGAATGAGGGTCTTGCCGATCCTGTGGATCATTGCGCCGATCTCGCAGATGAACCCGTGATATTTCGGATTCGGCACGCCATAGCGCGATATTATCCCGTCGTCAAACGGCTCGCTCCTGTCGTGCGGGGTGAACCACGTGAAATACGAAAACTGCTTTATGCCGAACGCGAGACCGAGGTTGAATTCGAACAGCGTTTCGGATCTGTTCGGTGAACGGAACGCGACCTGCTGACATACCGCCTGTACGTACATCGCGGTCTTCACGTTGTTGCGAAGCCCGGCGCGGCGGCTGCATTCGAGATTTTTCAGAAGAGTATCCATGCTGACCGTGCCCGGTTCGAGCGGGAAGGGATAATGGTCGTGCATGAGGTATTCCTGAGGATATCCCGCCATGGCGCAGAGCTTCAGCCAGTCGTTCATCTGACTTTCGTACGCTTTGGCGGAAGGATATACGGACGCCGGCAGAAAATTCAGATGCATGTAGCCCTCCGGATCCGCGGCTTTCAGCGATTTGTACGCTTCAAGGAACGTGTTCGGATTCATCGGCTCGTCGAGCATATAATAACCGTACGCGCCGGGGACGTTTCTGTATTCGTCGACGAGGGACTTTATCTGCTCCCGGTCGAGGCTGAGAAGATTGCCGCCGAAACGGTCGTCGCCGACGCACATTCCGATGCCGTATTTGTAACACAGCTCCAGCATTTTGAGCTGGTTTTCTTTTTCTCCCGTCCCGTCGCCCGCGCCGAGGACCCAGTTGACGCCGGCGTCAGCCATATAACGGAACTGCTCGTCGTTTACGTATTCAGGCGTGGGCGGCCAGAAAATCGAAATAAGGATATCGTCGTCAAAGCCGAAGCCCGAGACGACGACGGTGACCTCTGCCTCGTCGCAGACTTCGCCGGATACGGCGGAGACGACAGCCTTTCCGGGGCGCAGACCGCGTACCGTTCCGTCCTCGACCGACACGACAGATCCGTCCGAGGTGCGCCATTGAGGATCGGGCAGCGGCGTTATGAGTCTGTCCGTTTCGTTTATTTTCAGCTCTACCGAATGTCTGTCCATTTTTCTCTCCGTTTTTTATTTTATTATATCACGCGATCCGCTCAAAGTCAAGCGGATAACGCAGGACACAACCGTACAATAATAATATAAACCGTACAAAACCGTACCGACTTACGGGTTTTTTAAAAAAGAAAAACGGAGACGTTTTACACGTCTCCGTCCGTGATACAATCAGATTGCGTATTACGTATTCAAGCGCACTGTCGGGGATCATAACGGTTACGGCACACCTCGGACAAAATACGTACAAAATGGATAAAATTGATATTGATTTCGCCGCTGCGCTCCGGTTCAGTTTTCTTCAATATACGAAGGGATCTCGTCCTTGAAAAGCTGATAGAATTCGGAGACGGTGACGCGCTCGACGCCTTCCGCTTCGGCTATCATTTTTATGAACTGCTCCAGCTTGTCGTAGCTGTGATATATATCGAGCTCGTAGCCGTGTCCCCAGCAGAAGAAGAGCATATCCTCGGTGCACTCCGCGTCAAGGAATCTCTGAAAATCGCTGAAAAGCGTCGCTTCGCTTATCTCGGCGGTCGGCTGCAGCCATAAGAACTCTTTCGGCAGATCGAATTTGTGAGTGGACGTGGTGCCGCGCCCGAGTCTGATAGACGTGTTTTCGTACGCTATCTTCATAAGCGTCCGCGTGACGTTCGGGTCGCCGCCGGGCCACGCCATGACGACGGGATAAATACCGGTGAGCTTATAAATGTTCTTCGCGTCGTTTTCAAGCTCGCTCTTCACCTTTTTGACGTTGTTCTGATACTGATCGAGCGGAAGATGGTTGAGCGTGTGAGAAGCGAGATCGAAGCCGTCGTATATTCCCGACTGAACTTCCTTCTTTGTAAAACGCTTGTGCGGAACGCCGACGGCGGCAGACCAGTCGACGCCGTAAAGACCGGTGCTGATGAAGAACGTGACGTCGTAATAATTATACTTCTTGCACCTTTCGATGATCTTCAAATCCTGCTGTGTCGCGTCGTCGAAGCAGAGGCATACGTATTTTTTCGGCGTGCCGTCGCGGACGATACCCGAATCGAGCCCGGCGTATTTTATCTCCGGCTCAGTTTCGGGCGCCTCGGTCGTCCCGGGCTCGGTCGTTTCGGGCTCCGTCGTTTCGGGCTCGGTCGTTTCCGGCTCCGTTTCCGTTATTTCAGGCGTCTGCGGATCGTCCGTCGTGACGGCGCCGCCGTCCGAGCACGCGGCGAAGCAAAGAAGCGTCGCAGACGACAATAATATCGAGATCATTCTTTTTAATTTCATAACACACCTCCGTGATTTGATTTCATTTTACCACACAAAAAGAAAAATGTAAAGGTATTTTTTCTTTTTTTTATTGACTTATAACCTGCATTGTGGTAAAATTTCAGAAAAAGGAGGATATTGAAATGACCGAAGCCGAAAGACTGAAAAGCCTTGAGGTGCCCTCGCACCCGATAGACTGCGTGCTTGACACCGATACTTATAACGAGATAGACGACCAGTTCGCGCTTTCGCTGCTTGTGAAGCACGAGAAAACGAACGTCCGCGCGATATACGCCTGCCCGTTCTTCAATTCCAATTCCGCCTCGCCCGAGGACGGTATGGAAAAAAGCTACGACGAGATAATGAACCTTCTCACGCTCATGGGCGAGGAGGATATGAAGGCGAACGTATACAAGGGAAGCCGCGGATACCTGACAGACGAGAAGACCCCGGTCGATTCGCCCGCCGCGCGCCACCTGTGCGAGCTTGCGATGCGGTATACAAAGGAAGATCCGCTGTACGTCGTATCCATCGGCTGTATCACGAACGTCGCCTCGGCGATACTGATGAAGCCTGAGATCACAGAGCGTATCGTCGTCGTCTGGCTCGGCGGACACTACACCTCGTGGATCGACACGAACGAATTCAATATGATGCAGGATATCGCCGCCGCGCGCGTGGTATTTGCCTGCGGCTGCCCGCTCGTACAGCTGCCGTGCATGGGCGTCGTATCGGCGTTCTACGTCTCCGGTCCCGAGCTCGATTACTGGCTCAAGGGCAAAAATGCCCTGTGCGACTACCTCGTTAAGCACACGACGGAGGCCGCCGAGGAGTACGCGAAGGGCAGAGTGTGGAGCCGCATCATCTGGGACGTCACAGCCGCGGCGTGGCTCATCAACGACGGCGGACGCTTCATGCTCTCCGAGATCATCCACACGCCGGTACCCGAATACGATCACCGTTACGCCGAAAACGCCCGCGGACACTTCATGTGCCGCGTGACGCACATCTTCCGCGATCAGCTTATGCAGGAGCTTTTCAGAGTACTCGCAAAATAATAAAAATACAGACCCTTGCGTCAAGCCGGAATGCCGGCGCCGCAAGGGTCTGTTTTTTTTCTCGGATCGGGGTCCGATCCCCGGACGTTATCGTGTCTGCCCGTCTGCGTACCGGAGCATGGCTTCGCCGTCGTACAGATAATAGCCGGAGGGCTTGCTGCACGTTATCGAGACAACGGGTAAACCGTTCCCGTATGCGGAGAACAACCCGGACGCGAACAGGGAATCAAGCGTCTGCTCTGTACCGTCGAAATTTCCGATTATATAGTCGACGGCGTCGGCAGGCAGAAAGGCGTCTATCGTATACGTAACGCTGTCCTGCGAGCAGACGATTTCCGCGGCGATCTCAGGCGAGCCGAGCTTTTCGTAACGGTTGAGTACGGCTTCTTTTTGATCCCGGTTTTTGATATTGCAGCCGAATATGTTTTTCCACGGGGAAAAATCAAGGCTGTTTTCGGCGCCGTTGCTTCTGCATATGATCGTCATACCGGTATCAGCGCCCTCGGGAAGCTCGATTTCGTCGAGGAAAAGCTTATCGCCCTCGCCGAGGCGTTTGAACGCGTCTTTTGCGGAATACCGATCCGCCGGTACGTTATTACCGCGGCTGTCTCCGGGCTTTGCGTTTTTATCGACGCGCCTGCCGCTGCCGCCGAATACGGCGAGAACGTGCGAGTCAAGGACGAAATCCTCGTCAAGCCCGTATTTCATCCAGTCGGTGAAAAGCTTATCGGGGGAAGACGGCGTTTCGCGTGTGCTGAGATACTCGGATCTGAGACTGTCAGCCTTCGTTCTGTCGCGTATGACGGACAGCACGATGAAAGCCTCTCCGTCGTACACGCCTTCATAGCTTAACAGCATAAGATTCGGACCGGTGAGCGGGTTTGAATTCCTTGATGGATCCGGCACGGGACGTCTGCATTTTTCGTTTATGAACCATGAGACCTCTTCCGCGTAACCGTTTTTCGGCTCGATAAACTCCATATACTGTCCGAGAGTGACCGTCTCGCCCGCTCTTGACTGTTTAAGAAGCAGGTCGAGAGAGGATCCGCTGACGGTCTGCTCTTTACCCGTGCCTGCGGTGTTTTCGACGGCGCCGTCATCCGGTATGCGTATCGCGCAGCTTGAAAGCACAGCGGAAACGACAACTGCGAGCGTGATAAACAACACGAAAATTCTTTTTTTCATAATCTCCTCCTATTGTTTACTTATGAACAATCTATATGAACCGGAGTGACCTGTGTTTCAGGTTGTAACACTTAATCTGTTAATCACATTTTCGGTCAGCTGCATTTCGATTTTAAAATTCTTGTCTGAGCCGCCGTCTTGATTTGAAGTGATCAATGTGTCGCCAACGTATAACTTGCCAAAGTGTTTGAATTATGTCCGAATTTTCTGATTATATGATAACATATATGTAGAGAGTTGTCAATATAATAGCAGTATAGATATCTGCATAAAGTTAATTTCAAATTGACATATTTAATAAAATCGTACGAAAATCCGTGAATGCGGGCGGAAAAAATAAAAGCTCCCTCGGTGAGGGAGCGATGAATCCTATCGGCATTTCTCTGAATTTATCTGCGTCCGGCGCCGCCTCCGCGTGAGCCGCCGCCTCCGCCGCTGTGGCGACCGAATCCGGATGAGCCGCCGGAGCTGTGACCGCCGGAGAAGAAGCCGCCGGAGCTGTGACCGGACGAATAAGTGTGATGAGATCCGGACGAAAACGTCGTATGCGTGCCGAACGTGCTGTGATGAGACGTTCCCGACGGACGGAAGGTGTAGGGATTCACCGTCGGCTTGTGCGCTGTCATCCTGAACGTGCTCGGCGTCGTATTGCCGGCGCTGACGAGCGACGCGATGATGATGAATACCGTGATCGCTACGATTATGAGCGTCATGACGATCGCGAATAAAATGACGAGATGCGCCGCCGCCTTGATGATGAGCCAGATGAGAGGCTGACGCTTCGTCTGCGTCTGAGAAGGCGCGGTCGGCGATGACGAGCCGTATATCTGTATCGAATAGATCTGTTCGTATTTTTCGATCAGAGCGTCAAAAAACGCGCGCACGCCGTCTCCGTACTGCTTTTTCGCAAAGTACGGCTCAAGCGTATCGTTCAGCATAAGCTTCAGCGTTCCCGACTGTATGAGCTTTTCGAGCCCCTTGCCCTGGAGCGCCCAGTAATCGTCCTCTTCAACGGACAGCAGCAGAAGCATTCCGTTATGCTTTTCACGGTCGCCGATGCCCCATTCGTTGAACAGAGCGTACGCGTATTTTTCGATACTGACGCTGCCCGTCGTCTTCACGGCGGCGATGACGATCTGCCCGCCGCATTTTTCGTACAGATCCGCGTTTTTTGAGATTATATACTCTTCAAGCTCCGCGTCAAGGACGTTCGCTTCATCGTAAACGTAGAAGGCGTCGTCCGGCTCCGGGACCTTGACCCCGCCCGACGAGCAGGAGCAGAGAAGAGTCGCCGCCGCGATCAGGGCGAGCAGAAAACACGCGGCGCGTTTCATCTGTCAAACACCGCCGCCGGCTTTTTCCCCGCGGCGAAAACGCTCGCCGGGAAGGTGGAGATCGCCTTGTTGTACTTTACCGCCGCGTTGTTGTAGGACGCGTTGTTCTGCAGCCGCTGTACGGTCGAGGTCATCTCGTAATAATACGATACGACGGAGCGTACCGTGTCGCTGTCCGCCTCCTTCATCGCGTTCACCGCGGCGTATACGGCGTCGGCTTCGCCGGACACGGCGTCAAGCTCCGCGCGTACGCCGCCGAACGGCGTTGTGTACGCGTATTCCGAAAGCGCGCGGTCAAGCGCGGAGGTATCGGCTCCGAGCGACGCGGCAAGCGCGGAAAATTTCTTCGCGTACGTTTCGTAACTGCGGAGATCCTCGGCTGCCGATCCGGATGAAAGCGACGAAAACTCCCGCTCGACTCTGTTCTTGTATGAACCGACCGTGCGGAAAACGCCGACCGTTACGGACAAAACGATGATCAGTACCAGGGCGCCGATGGCGGCGCCCACGTTGTACTTAAAGAATTTTTTCATTTATTTCCTTATTTCCAAAAGCTTGTTTTTGACCTCTTCCTCGATACGGGCAAGCTCCGTCTCGGCGGCGAGGCGCTTTTCGTGCCCTACGGCGCGGATCTGCTGTACCTCGTCAAGCGTGGAGATAAGCTCCTGGTTCGTATGGGTAAGAGTTTCGATGTCTATTATTCCGCGTTCCGCTTCCTTCGCTATGTTGACGGTGCTCTGATGAAGCTTTTCCGCGTTCTTTTTGAGCAGCTCGTTCGTCATCTCGGTAACCGCCTGCTCGGCCTGTAAAGCCTGTTCGGAGTGCGCGAGTCCGAGGGAGATGAGCATCTGGCTCTTCCACAGCGGTATGGTGTTGACGATCGTTGACTGGATCTTTTCGCTCATCACGCTGTCGTTGTTCTGAACGAGTCTGATCTGCGGCGCCATCTGTATGGATACCATACGCGTAAGCTCAAGATCGTAGATCTTCTTCTCGAATCTGTCGCAGAGGGCGGCGAAGTCGTTCGCTTTCTGCGCGTCCTCGGGAAGTCCCGTTTCCTCGGCGTGCTTCTGCAGCTCGACGAGCGTCGTCTCGCGCTCCTGCTGAAGCTTCTGCTTGCCGGCGAGTATGTACATTGACAGCTCCTTGAAGTTGGTAAGGTTTCTGTCGTACAGCTGATCGAGGACGTTTATGTCCTTGAGCAGCGTTACCTGATGACCGTCAAGCACGGTGACAATGTCGTTCACACTCGTTTCGCACTTGGAGTATTTCGCCTTCAGCGTCGCGGCTCTCTTTTTCAGGCTTCTGAAAAGTCTGAATTTGCCGGCGGCGTCGATGTCGCGGCTGAACGTTTTGAGCTCGCCTATGAGCTTGGAGATCATCTCTCCCGCCTCGCCCAGCTCGTCCGTGCGGACGGTCTTGAGCGCGGAATCGGAAAAGTCCGCGATCTTCTGCTGAGGACCTGCGCCGTACTGGATTATCGCCGTGGAATCGGTGATGTCGATCTGTCCGGCGAATTCGGCTATCTGGCTGCGTTCAGCCTCGGTGAGGTTCGCCGCCGTGAGCTCGGCAAGCTCCGCCACCTTTTCTTCGACGGGCTTTTCCTCCGCGGCTATTCTTTCGGCTTCCTTTACGCCGAACGGGTCAAGTGTAAGTTTGATCTCTTCTGCCATTGTTTTGTCTTCCTTTCGTTTATTTCAGATCGTCTCTTTCGAGCATTGTTTCAAGGACCTTGATATCCGACGACACGTCGATCACGTCGTCGGCAAAAAGCGCGTCGTACTGGCGATCGAACGATACCTTTATCTGATCGAGCACGCCGTCGATGTCGCTCATAGTCTTCCGCGCGTTCTCGCCGCCCGCGCCCGACGACGACGTCGCCGCGTATCTTTCGGCGAGCTTCACCGTAGTCGGAAGATAGTAGTTTATGAACCTGCGGACGGAGCCCACGTCGTCGGGCGAGGAGATAAGCTCTTCGCGTATCTTTCCGACGGAGCCGATTATCGCAGCGAGCTTGCCGGCTGTTTCCTCCGAGGAGGGAAGTATCGCCGCGCGCGCCGTCTCGAGCCTGTCGCTTGCGCGGTCTATCTCGCCTATCATTTTGTCGAGCTGCAGATCGCCTGACGCGAACGGCACCTCCACCTGCCTGTATTCCTTCGGCAGTACGATATACAGTACGGCTCCGACAGCCGCAGACAGCGCCGCGACGCCGATTATGTGCCATACTCCGTACATCGGAAAGAAGAGCGCCGCAAGCACCCATACGGCAGCCGCGCCCCATACGGGCAGAGCTGACTTTACACGCACACGTTCGTATCTTCTGCCGACCGGCGCCTTGTTATCGTTCATTTGTGCCTCCGTGTAAATATACTTCTTCAAATATATTCTATCACATTTTTTCGCGCTTGTCAATGGTAAACGGACGACTTTTTCGTGTCATCCTGAGCGCAGCGAAGAATCTCCATTGATTACTGCCGCACAACAAATCAGCCCGCCGCGCGAACCGCATAACCTTCCCCTTTTGGGGAAGGGGGACCGTTACCTTCCCCTTTTGGGGAAGGGGGACAGTGCTCTGCACGATGGATGAGGCGAACTACCTTCCCCTTTTGGAGAAGGGGGACCGCTTGCGGTGGATGAGGCGAACACCATTTTCGCTTTATAAAGTGAATCGCTTGCGGTGGATGAGGCGATCTACCTTGTTCCGGCGCTGACCCCCCACAGCCCGGAACGCGATAAGTTATCAGTTATCAGTTATCAGTTATGAGTTATGAGCGCTCCGCGCGTTTTTCCGCGCCCCATCAATTCACGAAATTGATGGAGGGGATTAGAGGGGGTCAGGGGGAGTTTTGAGGGGTGGGAGGCAAATTGTCAAGTCAAGTGCGACAAAAAATTTGTTTAGGAGAGCGATAATTGAGGCAAGCTCTCGGCCTGGAATTAATGAGATCGACAGCATA
>CACWOQ010000015.1 GCA_902762505.1 uncultured Ruminococcus sp.
AAAAGTCGCGGTGCTGGGCTCAACGGGTTCCGTCGGCACTCAGGTGCTTGACGTATGCGAAAGGCTCGGCGCTCGCGTTGTATTCATTGCCGCGGGCGGGAATATAAAACTGCTCGAGGAACAGATAAGAAAGTTCAGGCCGCTTACGTGCGCGGTAAGCGACGAAAAAAAAGCCGCGGAGCTTGCAGTTGCTGTCGCCGACACAGACGTTAAGATCGTAGGCGGATATAATGAAATGTGCCGCGCGGTGACGGAATCCGGAGCGGATCTCGTTTACAACGCCGTATCCGGCAAAAACGGTCTGCTGCCGACGCTGTCCGTGCTCGGCGCGGGCATGGATCTTGCGCTTGCCAACAAGGAAAGTATGGTTCTGGCGGGCAGGATAGTAAACGAAACCGCAAACAGGACGGGAGCCGCGGTTTTACCAGTTGATTCGGAGCATTGCGCCATATTCCAATGTCTGAAAAACGGAAAGAAGGAAGAGGTAAAGCGTATCCTTCTGACATGCTCCGGAGGACCTTTTTACGAGTATACGTTCGATATGCTCGAAAACGTGACGCTTGCCGACACGATGAAGCATCCCACATGGAATATGGGGAGAAAGATCACCGTAGACAGCGCAACGCTTGCAAACAAAGGTCTTGAGATCATCGAGGCGATGCATCTTTTCGGCGTCGGCTGCGACGAAATAAAGGTGCTCATACACAGGCAGAGTATCGTACACTCGATGGTCGAATACAGAGACAATTCGATCATAGCGCAGCTTTCGTCGCCGGATATGAGGCATCCCGGTCAGTTTGCGCTGACGTATCCGGACAGGGTCGACGGGGTGATCCCTCCGCTCGATCTTACCGCGACGCCTCTTACTTTTTCCGAGCCAGACGAGCAGGCGTTCCCGATGCTTGCTCTTGCGAAAAAGTGTGCTCGCGAAGGCGGACTCATGCCGTGCGCTTATAACGGCGCAAACGAAGCGGCGGTCGATATGTATTTGCGCGGACAGATAGGTTTTAACGATATTTACAGAATTACGGAAACGACGCTTTCAGCCGTTTACAACAAAGCCGTGCCGACGCTTGACGATATACTTGAATGTGACAGGGAAGCGCGCGAATCGGCGTATGCAAACAAGGAGAAGCTGATCCACAGATGACGGTTCTTAAAAACGTACTTTACGTTATAGTTGCCATTTTCATATTCGGACTTCTGATACTGATCCACGAGCTCGGTCATTATATCGCTGCCCGGATATTCAAGGTCACGATAAAAGAGTTTTCGATCGGTATGGGTCCTAAGCTCATATCGTATACGAGCAAGAAAACGAATATCGCATATTCTCTCCGTCTTTTCCCGATAGGCGGCTTTGTCGCAATGGTTGGGGAAGACGAGGAGACGGACGATCCGAATGCTCTGAACAAAAAGAAGCCGTGGAAACGGCTCATAATCATGGCGGCGGGTGCCGCGATGAATATACTTGTCGGCGTGCTTGCGATGCTTATCCTCGTATCTACGCCCGGCTTCAGAATAGGCGGTACGACTGTCGCGCAGATCGACGAGGGATACGTTCAGACTCAGAGCGACGAGCTTCTCGTCGGAGACAGGATAGTAAAGGTGGGCAAAACGCGCGTACATTATTATCAGGAGCTTTCGTACGAGATCATGAATCAGGGCTATGAGCCTATAGATCTCACGGTCGTACGGAACGGCGAGACGCTGACGCTTCATTCGGTCGTGTTCCCGACTACGGATGAGGACGGCACGTCGTTCGGAGATCTGTTCTTTAAAATCAAAGCACTTGATAAGACTTTCGGAAACGTTGTGTCATATTCTTTGTATTCGTCTTTTTCGACTATAAAAATGATATGGGATTCGCTCATATCGCTTATAACCGGAAGGTTCGGCTTCAGCAGTCTGTCGGGACCCGTCGGCGTCACGAAAACCGTTGCGGAGAGCGCGAGAGCCGGGCTTTCGAGCCTTGTATACGTCAGTATTTTCATTACGATGAACCTCGGAGTATTCAACCTCCTGCCGATACCGTCGCTTGACGGATCGAGGATCATGTTCGTTCTTATCGAAATGGTACGGGGAAAGCCCATCAATCCGAAATACGAGGGATACGTTCATTTCGTAGGTATAATACTGCTGTTCATTTTGATGATAGCCGTTACGTTCAAGGATATTATAAAACTGATCGCATGAGAAGAAAAACAAGACAGGTATCCGTGAACGGCGTGAAGATTGGCGGTGACAGCCGTGTCACCGTCCAGTCCATGCTGAACACAAAAACAAACGATATAGAGGCAAGCTGCCGGCAGATAGATGAACTATTGTCTGCCGGCTGTGATATAATCCGCTTTACGGTCCCGTGTATCGAGGACGCGCGGTCGGTGTACGAATTTAAAAACCGTTATCCCGGCACGCCGTTCGTCGCGGATATACATTTCGATCACAGGATAGCTCTTGCCTGTATCGACGCCGGGATCGATAAAATAAGGATCAATCCGGGAAACATTGGCGACGAGCAGGGAATCGCCGCCGTGGCAAAAGCGGCAAAGGCGAAAAGGATCCCGATACGGATCGGCGTGAACAGCGGCTCGCTTGAACGCCACATCCTGCAAAAATACGGTTCGCCTACGCCGGAGGCCATAGCCGAAAGCGCGTTTTACCACGCGTCGCTGCTTGAAAAGTACGACTTTGAAGATATTGTGATATCCGTTAAATCATCCGACGTCAGAACGATGATCGCCGCCAACAGGATCATTGCGTCCCGGTGTGATTATCCACTCCATCTCGGCGTGACCGAGGCGGGCACGGCGGGCACCGGAACGCTGAAAAGCGCGGTAGGTATCGGCTCGCTTCTGTGCGACGGTATCGGCGATACGGTTAGAGTATCTCTGACCGACGATCCGGTAAAAGAGGTCGAAGCCGGCAGACGCCTGCTTGACGCGCTCGGTATGTCGGACAGCCTGATAAGCACCGTTTCGTGTCCCACCTGCGGACGGACGCGCATAAACCTCATAAAGCTTGCGAACGATTTCGACGCGATAAAGGACACGATTCACCCGTCAAGACGTGTAAAGGTAGCAATAATGGGATGCGCCGTAAACGGTCCAGGCGAAGCGAGAGAATGTGATATAGGCATCGCCGGAGGCGACGGCGAAGCGCTTCTTTTCAAGAACGGAAAACCTGTTAAAAAAATAAGTTACGACGCCGTACTGCAAACGCTGAAGGAAGAAATCGAGAAACTGTAATGGGCAAAAAACTGTCAGAGATCTTTAAAAAATACACCCCCGCGACGCCGCGTGAGGACAGACTGCTGAACGACGGCGAGGTCATCCGCAATATGGTAAGCGACGATAAAAAGCGTTTCGTTACGGAAACGCGTTTTTCGCGTCTTCACAAAAAGGCGGATCTGTATGCGCTCGAGGAAAACCTCCGCGTCTTCTACGGTATGGAGTCGATAAGGATATCTCCGAAATACGACCCCTCGCTTTTTGTTGATGGCTATTTTGACGAGATCTTCATCGAGGCGAGCTATAAAAAAGGAATGACGCGCGGTATGATCCCGAGATATTCCGTTGAACGGACGGATGATACGATCGTGCTTTATATATCACAGACCGAGGGCGGAATGAAGCTTATTGAAAACGCCAATTCCGCAAACGTTATTTCAGACGTAATATATGACGAATTCGGGATCAGAAAAAACGTAGAGCTGCACCGTGTCGATGATGAATACAGCAATTACGACGCGCTTGAACAGCAGCAGATCGCAAACGAAAAAGAAGCCGCGGAAAGAGCTTTACAGCAGATACGGAGCTACGAGAGAAGGTCCGCCGAACAGGACCGCCCGGACAGAGAACAGGTACAGAAGGAGCTGCGTGAGAAACTCAGCTCGCTCAATACGGACGATCCGTGGGACGACACTTCGGACCCGGAATACGCCGCGATCGGACGCGGATACTTCAAATTGACGTCCCCGTCCATGATATACGGCGAGGAATTCGAGATCGATCCGGTGCCGATAAGAACAATCAACGGACAGGTGTCCAAGATATGCGTTGTCGGAGAAACGTTCGGCTTCGAATCGAAGGAGCTTCGCGGCAAGGACCGCGTTTCCGTATTCTTCTACGTATCGGACGGAGATTCCACCATTAAGGTAAAGGCGGTTTTGTCGACTGAGGAGGCGAATAACTTCGTCGTAAAGGACGGAACGGCTGTCGCGGTCAAAGGCAGCGTCAAAATAGACACGTACGATCACGACTATCAGCTCGTGCCGACGTCCATCGCTAAGATCAAACGCCTTTACCGAAAAGACAATGCACCCGAAAAACGCGTGGAGCTGCATCTTCACACGCAGATGTCGACGCTTGAGGCGACGATCCCGCCGGACGTAGCCGTCAAGGTCGCCGCTTCGTGGGGACATAAGGCTGTCGCCATAACGGACAGCGGAAACGCGCAGGGATACCCGAAAGCCATGCTCGCGCAGGAGGCGCTTGCCAAGGACGGCGTTAACATAAAAGTCATATACGGCATGGACGGATTCTTTGTCGACGATACGCAGCGTGCGGCGTACGGCAACAAACTCGGAACGCTTGACGACGAATTCGTCGTATTCGATACCGAGACGACAGGTCTTTCAGCTCTGTCCAACAGGCTTATCGAGATCGGCGCAGTCCTGGTGAAGGGCGGAGAAGTGATAAAGATCTTTGAGACCTTCGTCGATCCGGAAACGGAGATCCCGAAGGAGATCACCGAACTGACGAGCATCACGCAGGATATGGTCGAAGGCGCGCCGAAAGAGGATGAAGCCGTAAGATCGTTTATCGAATTCGCGGGCGGAAGAACTCTTATCGCACACAACGCACCGTTCGATATCAACTTCATTTCAGCCGCCGCAAAGCGTCACGATATACCGTTCGATCCGAAATACATCGATACCGTTCCGCTTTCGCGTTATCTGAATCCCGAACTTAAGCGTCATAAGCTCGATATCGTGGCGAACCACTACGGTCTCGGTGATTTCGAGCACCACAGAGCGTACGCCGACGCGGAAATGCTCGCGATGATATTTTTCAAAATGTGCGACAAGCTCAGAGCGGACGGGATCGATTCGATCGACGAGCTCAACAGCGCGATGGCGGGCGGCACCGACTTTCTGCGTCAGAAAAACCGCAGGATCGTTCTGCTCGTAAAAAACAAAGCCGGCTTGAAAAACCTGTATAAGCTTATATCTAAGTCAAACCTTGAGTATTATTACAGAAATCCTCAGATACCGAAATCGATTTTGAGCGAGCTGAGAGACGGTCTGATCATAGGCTCGGGAAACTACAAGGGCGAGCTGTTTCAGGCAATACTCGACGGCAAGTCCGACGACGAGCTTAACGATATAATCGAGTATTACGATTATCTTGAAATTCAGCCTGTCGAATGCAGTTACGATCTTATAAAGAGATCTACCGTGTCAGGACCCGAGCAGATCAGAAATATTAACAAACGCATCGTCGAGCTCGGCAAAAAGAACAACAAACCCGTCTGTGCGACGACCGGGTGCAACGTCCTCGATAAGAGCGACGAGATCGGCAAGCATCTGCTGTATCACGGTAAAAAAGTAAAAATAGACGACGATGACATTGCTGTACACTTTTATAATACCGAGGAGATGCTCGAAGAATTTTCATACCTTGACGAGCAGAGCCGTTACGACGTCGTTATCAGGTATCCGAACGCCGTCGCCGATATGATCGAACCGGTTCGTCCGATACCGAAGGGCAACTATCCGCCGAGCATCGAGGGCGCGGACGACGAGCTTAAAGATATATGCTACAAAAACATGCACCGCCTGTACGGCGACGATCCTCCGAAGATAGTAAAGGACAGGCTTGAACGCGAGCTGACGCCGATCATAAAATTCGGTTTCGGAGTTCTGTACGTTATCGCGAAAAAGCTCGTTGAAAACAGTGAATCAAAGGGGTATCTCGTCGGCTCGCGCGGCTCCGTCGGCTCGTCGTTCGTTGCAACGATGTCGAACATAACCGAAGTCAACCCCCTGCCGCCTCATTACAGATGCCCGGAGTGTAAATATTCCGAGTTCATAACGGACGGCTCCGTCGGCTCCGGCTTCGACCTGCCCGAAAAAAACTGCCCGAAATGCGGTACGCCTATGGTCCGCGACGGACACGATATCCCGTTTGAAACGTTTCTCGGATTCAACGGCGATAAATCGCCGGATATCGACCTTAACTTCTCGGGTGACGTTCAGGGTGAGGCGCATAAGTTCACCGAGGTCCTGTTCGGCGCCGAAAACGTTTTCCGCGCCGGTACTATCGGCGGCATCAAGCCGAAAACTGCGTACGGGCTGCACGTTATCAAGTATATCGAGGACAATAATATAAATCTTCGCAACGCCGAGATACAGCATCTCGTCAATATGCTTGTCGGCTGCAAGCGTACGACGGGACAGCATCCGGGCGGGATCATAGTCGTTCCGAGAGAGTATGAGGTATACGATTTCACGCCGATCCAGCACCCTGCCGACGACCCTAAATCCGATATCATAACGACTCACTTTGCCTTTGAGTATCTGCATGATACGATACTCAAGCTCGATATACTCGGTCACGATGTTCCGACAAAATACAAGATGATCGAAAAGTATACGGGTACAAATATACTCGATACGCCGCTGACAGATCCGCAGGTGTACAAGCTGTTCACGTCTACCGAACCGCTCGGTATAACGCCTCAGGATATCGACGAAACCGGCTCTGAAAAACCGCTTTCGAGCGGTACGTTCGGTTTGCCAGAGCTCGGGACCAAGTTCGTGCGTCAGATGCTCGAGGATGCTCAGCCGAAATGCTTTTCTGATATGCTGCAGATATCCGGGCTCTCACACGGGACGGGAGTCTGGCTCGACAATGCTCAGACGCTTATAAAAGAGGGCGTCTGCGACATATCCGGAGTTATCGGAACGCGCGACAGTATAATGGTGTATCTGCTGCACAAGGGACTTGAACCGGATATGGCGTTCAAGATCATGGAGATAGTCAGAAAGGGAAACAAGCCCCCGAAGGTGCTGAAGGAAGAACACTTCAAAGCTATGCGCGAGCACGGAGTTCCGGAGTGGTATATCGAATCCTGTCTTAAAATAAAGTACATGTTCCCGAAGGCTCACGCCGCGGCGTACGTTATTTCCGCGATAAGGCTCGGATATCACAAGATCTACAATCCGCTTGAATTCTACGCGGCTTTCTTTACGGCGGCGCCGGACGGATTTGACGCGTCGCTCGTCACAAAGGGCAAGAGCGCGGTCAAGGAATGGATGATAGAATACGGCAAGAACAACAACGCTACGGCAAGGGACGACGAGGTCTATTCGACCTGTCAGCTTGTGCTTGAAGCGATGTGCCGAGGGATAAAATTCCTGCCGGTCGCACTTAATAAATCCGACGCGAAAGCGTTTCTGCCGGAAAACGGAAAGATCAGACTTCCGTACGCAAGTCTTGCCGGACTCGGCGAGAACGCCGCGGTAAACATTGCGGAAGCCTGCAAGAATTATCAGATCCATTCGGTTCAGGATCTGAAACAGTATGCAAAGCTGTCGAACAGCGTTATTGAGCTTTTGCGCGGTGAAGGCGTGCTCAAGGGACTTGATGAAACGAATCAGATAACGATGTTCAGTATGTTATCCGGTTACGGCGACGATGACGACGAATAAACAAAGGCGGTGAAACGGTGGAGGAAAACAGAATATTTCTGGCAATAGATCTGAAATCGTTTTACGCGTCGGTCGAATGCGCCGAGCGAGGACGCGATCCGCTGACGACTAATCTCGTCGTCGCGGACGCGTCGCGTACGGAAAAAACGATCTGCTTAGCCGTCTCACCGTCTCTCAAAGCGTACGGTATATCGGGACGCGCGCGGCTGTTTGAAGCCGTTTCGCGGGTCAGGGAAGTAAACAGACAAAGACAAAGGGCTATCGGGGACAGACCCTTCAACGGCGAATCAGACGACGACGTCGTTTTGAGATCCGATCCGTACAAGAAGCTGTCTTTTATAATCGCCCCGCCGCGAATGAACAGGTATATGGACGTCAGCGCAAAAATATATTCGATATATTTGAAGCACGTCGCCCCGGAGGATATCCATTCGTATTCGATAGACGAGGTGTTTATTGACGCCACGTATTATCTGAAGCTTTATAAGATCACACCTCACGAATTCGCCATGAGGCTCATACGTGACGTTCTGTCTGAAACTCAGATCACGGCGACGGCGGGGATCGGTACGAATATGTATCTTGCAAAGGTGGCGATGGATATCGTCGCAAAGCATATGCCGCCGGACAGGGACGGCGTCAGGATCGCCGAGCTTGACGAGATGACGTACAGAAAAACACTTTGGGATCATAAGCCGATAACGGACTTCTGGCGCGTCGGAAAGGGCTACGCCGCCAGGCTGTCGTCTATGGGACTTTATACGATGGGAGACGTTGCGAGATGCTCCGTCCGTGACGAGGAAAGGCTTTATAAACAGTTCGGAGTAAACGCGGAGCTTTTGATAGATCACGCGTGGGGCTGGGAGCCTGCTCTTATATCCGATATCAAGTCATATAAACCGGAAAGCAACAGCATAAGCTCGGGACAGGTGCTGAAAGAACCGTACGGATTTGAAAAGGGAAGACTTATCGTTATGGAAATGACGGATCAGCTGGTGCTCGATCTTGTTGAGAAAGGGCTTTCAACCGATCAGATGGTCCTTACCGTAGGTTATGATATCGAAAACACGGAGCCTCAAAAAAAGTATTCCGGGACCGTCGTGACCGACAGATACGGCAGAAAAATACCGAAGGACGCACACGGCTCGATAAATCTCGGAAGATACAGTTCATCAGCAAAACTGATAGTATCAAAGGTCATGGAGCTGTATGACAGGATCGTAGACAGAGATCTTACCGTAAGACGAATGTACGTTGTAGCCAACAGAGTCATACCGGAAGCCGATGCCGTAAAGGAACCCGTTGTTGAGCAGATAAATATGTTTACCGACGTTGCCGCGGAAGAAACACGCCGAGAAGCCGAAAAAAACGATCTTGAGCGCGAAAAACGCATACAGCAGGCGACGATTAAGCTTAAAAAGAAATTCGGGAAAAACGCGGTTCTTAAAGGAATGAATCTGCAGGAAGGCGCAACGGCTGTTGAACGAAACGGACAGGTCGGCGGACATAAGGCTTGACCGTCAAAATGTGAATGTAATATTAATATTATGAACGATTATACCGAAGCTGAATTGAAATACGCGGATATAATAGATCTGCCGCATCACGTATCAAAAAAGCACGCGCAAATGTCAAGAGCCGAACGGGCGGCGCATTTTCGCCGTTCGCGGCGCTGACTGGCTACGGTGACAAGGTAAACGAGACGGAGCGTCTGACAGATGAAAAAACAGAGCTGTCGGACGATGAAAAATACGAGCTGAACGGCAGACTTCAAAAAATAATGAAAGACCCGTTGAAGTACGGGCTGTCGGTAACGTATTTCAAAAAGGATGAATTTAAATCCGGCGGAAAATATATAACCGTGCGTACGCACGTCAAAAGGATTGACGAAACAAACCGTCGGATCGTACTGGAAGACGGAACGCAAATAAATATAGACGATCTTTACGCGCTCGAAACAGAATAAAACGCAGCCTGTGAAAAAAGGCTGCGTTTTATTATAAATATGAGTATAAAGGCGCCGCACGGCTGTTCTCCGTGTTTTTCAGGCAAGAAATTATACAAAATTTGTATTTTGTATAATTTGACCTTTCTCCGCTTTATTTGCTCCGAAAGCTCAAATTACCGCGTGCAAGGTGCCGGGGCGTCCCGGCACAAAACAACCTGTAAACAAATGGCGTCTGCGCCGTTTGTTTACATCTTGTTTTCACGCTTACAAAATATAGGTTTTGTACAAAAAGGCGGGCGGTGTCCGGTTCGGGCGCCCCGGTCACGGCGGTCTGCTCGATCTGTCTCAATTCCTTCGTTTGCTCCCCCTCCCCGCTCCCGTAGGGAGTGCGGGGGAACGGGTAGGGGGAGCGCGTCCGAGTCGTACGTTTTCGGCTCGTTTGCTCCTTTCGTTGTAGTTTCTTGCGTGGTATCACCCACCCCCCGCCCGCCCTCAAGGGCGGGGGCACAGGCGCCCAATGGGGGCGGCAAAGCCGCGCGGGGGCGCGCGGCTCTGTAAGCAAAAGCCGCACCCTTTTGTGCGCTGGGTGCGGCCTTGTATTGTTGTGCGCTCCTCGCCCACGCAAACAGCCGGCGCGCACAATACCGGGCGGCGTATGGGCTTGGGCGAGGGTAAACCTCATTGGTTCGCCTGCCTCAATATGATACCACAAAAAAACCCCTTTGTCAAGGGGTTTTCTGCTTTTGGCTTATTTCGGTCAATATTTGACTGATTTCGGTTAATTTCAGTTCGCAAAATGCGAATTTACGTTCGATTTCGGTCAAAATCTGTCCGATTTCGGGAACAGCTGCCGGCTGCTCGATCTTCTCGCCGTTGGTAAGCTTGTCAGACAAGGCATATATCATGCTCGTAACGTCTCTGTCGTGGTTCAAAGCTTCTCTGACGGCGTTTAAGCCTCCGGACCGGTACACGCCCACCGCGTAGCTCTTTCGAGCCGTGTGCGGGCTTATATGCGCGGAAACGCCGGCTTTCGCCGCCGCTTTCCGTAAGTCAGCATAAACCGCTTGTCGCGTTTTATGCTGGGTTCGGACCTTGCCCCGCTTACGCGGGGGGAACAACCGGGAAGCTGAAGCGTTTCTCCGCAGCCGCTCCGCGGCAGCGGAAGAAACGCTCTTGCTCGCTCGCTTCCCGGTCTTCTCTTCCGTCACGGTAAGCGTTCTGCCGCTCAGATCGCACGTACGTGCGCTCAGAACGTCGTCGATCCGTAAGCCGGTCTGAAGGCTCACTTCCAACGCAAGGGCGTTGTCAGGCTGCATAAACTGCATGACGTAGCGGAGGACGGCGGGATCAGCGTAGTCACTGCGCGACATCAACACCCCCGAGAACCGCGTTTAACAATCTTGAAAATGTAAAATGATCATCCGCCGTCACGACCTTTATCTGCGTACCGGCGCCGGGTACTTCGAGCGCCGGAAGGTCGATTTTTTGGTAGTCGTAATTTGTGAAAACAAGCTTCGGTACGTTGAGATCGCCGCCGCTCAGATAGTACCGTCCGCCGATCTTCAACCGGTCGGCAAGCTCCGGATTATTGCCGACCTGGTGAAGCGCCTTCGTCATGTACTTGTGAACGTATTTGCTGATGGCGTCAGAATAATTGCCGCCTTTCGGGTTTGTAACTCTCTTCGCCGTTGTAAATCCGTACGGGTAATCTGAGATATTATATATTGTTTTGCCGTTGTGTTTGTGGTGGCTGTTCTCAATATGTAGTCCGTTACGGTTCATCAGACCGTGAAAGTGGATGCTTTCATTGTCTGTCGGGTGGTACTCCGGTACGAGGATGTATTGAAGATCGTCACGTCTTACACGGTTGTCAAGCCATCGGCTCAGATGGGAGACGATTTCTTCGTAGTTTTTTCGGTCAAGCTGTTTCGGGTCAATGGTCAGAGTGACAAAAAGATCAAGCTGCGGGTTGCTTTGGATTTTGTCAAATAATCGGCGGTGGGCTGCTTTGTAGTTTCGAATGGCTGCTGCCACTTCTCTCGGGGCTGCCGCCCCGTCCCCCGCTTCCGGATCGTCAGCGCTGCCGCGCTGCCGCTCCGCTGCCGCCTCTGCTGCGGCTTCCGCCGCTTGTGAAAAAGCTGCCGCTTTTTCACGGTCGACGCAATAAGCAAAGGCGGAGCAGTTTTCACGATCTGAAAACATGCTGTTTCGGGCTATGATGATCTGATATGGTCGTAAGGTGCCGTCTTTCAACGGGTAATACTTGACACGGACGTTGTACGGGTGGTCAAGATTTTCGAGAGTCCGGGCATATGAACCCATGTTCTGAAATAAGCCGTTTGAGGGAAAAAAACGGGCGGCTCTTTGACGGAATAACGTGCAATTAATCAAGTAGGAGCGGGGGCCCTGCCCCGCTCTGGCAGCGTGCTGCGGAACCTGTCAGAAGTCTGACTCCGCGCCGGCTCAACCTTCCCCGGCTCCGGTCCGAACCTCCGGAGCCCTGCGGTTGTGCCGGCTTCGATTGCGGTTCTGCTCACGCAGCCCACCGCGCCCGGGACAGACCCTCACCGGACCCGCCCTCATCGGGGTATTGTCTTTTTGTACAAAACGCCGGTATTTTGTATAATATTGGCAAAATTTCCGCATTTGTTCTCTTTTGCCGTGCAACGCCGTGATTTGACGTCAATAGCCGATCACCAGGCCGAGCGCGATCAGCGCAAGCACGATCATCACGTTTGCGGCAAACAGCGGCAGGCTTTTTTTGACCCATTTGAAATAATCGATCTCTATCATTGAAAGCGATATCAGCAATACCGGCGACGTCGGAAAGATAACGTTAGTATAACCGTCCGCGAACGTATATATCAATACCATCATTGATTTGCTGAGACCTACGCTTACGGCTGACAGTATCCCCATCACAA
This sequence comes from uncultured Ruminococcus sp., assembly GCA_902762505.1. Lineage (GTDB taxonomy): Bacteria > Bacillota > Clostridia > Oscillospirales > CAG-272 > UBA1248. Next base: position 12,587 of record CACWOQ010000015.1, read on the forward strand.
GTATGGCTTTGGCGGTCGATGACGATATAAAGAATTCAAGCAGAAGGATTATAAGATATATCACAAGCGCTACGGCGAAAACGTTCTTCCCTTCCGTCATCCTGTTTATCTGCCACACGATCGTGGGAGTTATCGCGCCCTCGTCGAACACGTATTTGACGGCGGCTGCAAGCGCTATGAACACAAGCGTCGGCAAGGCTCCCGCCAGGCCTTTTAAAAAGCTCTTTAAAACGAATCTTAATCCGGCGCCGCATAACACCCCCGCCGCGATCCCGAATATAAGAAAATATGCGATAAGCGCGGGCACCGTATAATCGCGTATCGACGGTACGGTCGAAAATACGATTATAAGCGCAAGAGCCGCCGCAAGAAATATCGAGTAGATTATCGCCGTTCTTTTTGAATTTACGGCTGTTTCACCGTTCTGATCTTGAGTTGAATGCCTTAACCGTTCATCGTGCAAATAAGTATAACTGTACGAAGGATCTTTTCTTATTTTTCCCGTATAACGGAAAATATACAGTGAAAGCAAAACATACATTACGGCGAACACGATAAGTCTGTACCAGACGTGATGCATCGGATTTACGCCGATTATTTCCGACGCGAGCAATACCGTGAACGGATTCGTTATCGCGCTTGCAAATCCGAATCCGCAGGCGACGATAGATATAAGAAAGCCTGTAAAAGAGTCGTATCCGATGGCGATACAAAGCATCGTCATGATCGGAAGCATCGTCAGCATTTCTTCAAAGAGTCCGAGAAACGCGCCGAAGCACATGAAAAACAGCGTAACGATAAGAATAAAAGCTGTTTTCTTCGTTTTAAATCTGTCTGAAACGGAGCCGATCAGCGCCCTGATCCCTCCGACGTCATTCATGACCTGGAAAGACGATGAGATTATCAGAAGAAACAGCGACAGCATTATAAGTGAAAGACCGCCCGGCGACGCGAACACAAGCACCGGTGAGAAAATACCTTTCAGGATATTGATCCCTTTTAAGTCGTCTCTCTGTATATACTGCGAATAATCCGTTTCTCCGCTCTCGGTAACTTTGAACTGTCCGCCGGGGATCACGTACGTCAGAATGACGGATATGATGACGAGACCGAGCAAAAGCGCGGTGACCTGGATAAACGTCTTCTTTGAAATGTTGATGAGCGTATTGCCGTCTTTATTCATCTCTTGCCTCCGCAAATATATCGGCAAGAAGCGCCCAGCGCGCCGTCTGCCGTTTGTTTTCGCACGGATAAAAATAATAAAGCTCCTCGCCGTGATAAAGCTCGAATTCGTCGTTGCAGGAGAACGCAAGCGCCGGTATATTCTCTGTTTTTATCGTGAATTCCTCATCATCCGACGTGAATCTGAATTCGTTTTTGTCAAAGCTGCAGAATCCTTTGCCGCGTCGTTTAACTTTGCCTTTTACAAAGACCTTCGTCCGGACGTTTGTCGAGATCTTTACGTTTTCCGCTTCTTTTCTCTCGTCCTCGGTGATCTTTCCGTACAGATCCGATATCCTGCTCCCGTCGTCAAATACGTAACGTTCGTTCAATGTGCGTATTTTACCGCAGGAAGTGCATCCGAATGAACAGCCGTTTGAATACGTGGTGTAAAGGGCGCCGCAGTCCGGACATCTGTATATCAGATTCTCGAGACCCTTGGCTTTGTCCTTCTGTTTGTAAAGCGTGTTTTCGCTGCCGGAATCTTCATAGTAAAGCTCGTCCTCTATTATTCTGTTCAGCTCCTGCTCGCTGTACCGCGACAGCTCGTCCTTTTTGATCACGCGAGTCACGGATACGTTGATATCGGATTTGTAAAAACGACGTCTCCACTTCGGTTTTGAAAGATATGCGCCGCTTATTTTTACAAATACGATATCCTTGCCGAGCCTTTTGTAAAAACCCGCGCTCTTCTCCGCTATCCTGTTCATCCTTCCGTCGGGCGAGAGGCGTCCTTCTGGAAATATAACTACCGGATATCCGCGTTTGAGATTCCCGAGTATGCCGCCGATCGTGTGCAGGTCCTTCGTGAACAGCTTTTTCGGAATGACGCCGATCTTTCCTGCAAGCGTTTTCAGTACCGGGCGCGTTATGTAGTATTCGTTTGCGACCATATTGACGCGCAGATCAGGATCGAGCATTGCAACGTAGTAAAAATCATAAAACGATTCGTGGTTTACGAGCATGAAATAAGGCACTTCCGCATCCTTTAAAAGAGACGCGTCGACCGTTAGCTTCTGCTTGTTTTTGCGCAGGAAATTCAATACGCTCTTGACCGCGGAATATACGACTGAATCCGGCGTGCCTTCGTTTTCCTTGAAGTATATCCTGTCAAGAAATACGAATATAACAGCGAAAAGTACCGCCGCAAGCAGAACGATAATGAGTATCAGAAGCGGTATCGGTATCGAATTTTTAATAAACGCCTTTCCTGCCGCGCCCATGAGATTCGAGGTAACGATCGAAGGTATGACGCCGGTTGCGACGGTAAGGATATATTTTCCGTATTTAAGCCTCGTGCTGCTGCCGTAATAGCAGATGGCGCCGAACGGGATAAGCGGCATGAAAAACAGAAAATAAAGAAACAGGACTACGCTTTTGTCGGATTTCTGCTTTGACGACAGCTTGTCTATTTTGACCTTGTTTTTCTCGTACGCGCTGCTGCTGTATTTGAAGGTCCTTACAAGAATAAATATTATCGTCGCGCCGAGGCAAACGCCGAGATCGCACAAAAGAAGCGCCACCGGGAACGGATAGCTCAGACCGCTCGAGATCTGAATGAACTCAGCCGGAATGAACACCACGACCATTTGAAGTGCCTCAACGAGTGAAACGGCGAAAAAGCCAAGCGCTCCTTTTGATCTCAGAAGCTGTCTTGCGCCTTCAACGTCGTTGTTAATCTCACATTTTATAAAAGGTACAAGTATCGATTTCAGAAAAAAAGCGAAAAGACAGACCACGATTATAACCGATATAAGCACTATGATCTTCTCTGCTTTACGCTTCATAATGTCATCCTCCGGGTTGTCTTATTTTGTAAGGTTGTTATAATATATCACTTCGTCAGGCATCCTGTAACCGAGCTCCTCACGTGCGACCTTGATTATATATTCCTCGTTATATTCCGCGTCGACCTCTTCGCGCAGCTTTTCAAGCTGAAGCTGCGCCTGCTCGACGTCAGCCTTCAGCTTATCCCTTTTTTTCGTCAGCTCATTGTATCTCATACTGAGCGAAAGTACTGTAACGACCGTCACCACCGATAATAATGCAAGGCTGATTTTTACTAATATTCCGGAATCCGCTCTCATACCGTTATCCTCCGTTTATTTTATCTTCTTCATTATATACCGCATCACGCGCCGTTCGTGCTGTCGTTTGTAAACAGGCTCGTAAACGCGTTTTACAAACGAGGCGAGAAGCTTCAAAAGCGCTTTTATCGCTTCGGTGAGCCGCGCCTCGGCTTTTTTTGTAAATCTGCCTATAATCAGCAGATAAAGAGCCGATCCTGAAAAGAAAAACAGGATCATATAATATCGCACTATTCCGCCGTTTGCGGCGTATACGAGGACGACCGCCATCGCCGAATATACGATAGAAAACAGCACGTCGCACGCCGCCCTTATGACGCGCCGGCATACGGCGCCGCCGAAAAACGCCGACGATACGGCGTAAATCAGACGGAACAGATCATAAACAACACCGCCGGCGACACCGGCAAGTATTGAATACAGCGCGGATAACGTCTGCGCGGCGGGTGATACGTAAATATCGCCCATCAGCGCCTGATACCGAAAAGCCTGTTGAAAAAGCCCTGCTTTTCCACTTTATTTCCCGGGTAAAACGCGGCGTTGATGCTTCCCTTCACAACGACGGTCGACGTTTCTTTGTCAAGATCGTCAACACAAAGCGACGATCCGCTGATCGCAAGTCTGCCGAGACACGTCGAAAACACCGCTTCTCTGTCGGAGAAGCCGAGTATCGCGTCGACACCCGTCACCGTGACCGATCTTCTGCCTTCAATTAATATCTCGCTTTTTTCCGCCATTTCATATCCCTCCTTTTTTATAAGGATATGAAACGCGGGCGTGCGTTATGACTGTATTATTTCGTACATCGACGACGCGTCGGCTTTTGCAACGTTATCGGCGACGTCAAGGACTTTGAATATCAGCGTTCTGCTTCCGAATCCGACCTCGACTATATCCCCTTCTTTTACGTCGTACGAAGCTTTTGCAACTCTTCCGTTGACCATAACGTGTTCTCCGTCGCACGCTTCGTTTGCGACGGTACGTCTCTTTATGATCCTGCTGACCTTCAGATATTTGTCAAGTCTCATTTATCTTCTCCTCGATTGCTTTATAAAGCGCCTCTTCTGCGTTAATCTTATCAGTATCGGCTTTGGCGCAGATCCCCATCAACAGTGATCCGAGCTTCTTCAGATCCGGCTCCGCCTCGTATGCGGCGAGCATTTCGGACAGCTCCGAATGATCTATCGGATGGCCGGCTTTCCTCAGCTTTTTGGCTATCTTCTGACCGCGGTAAAGCGACGGAAGCGAGCGGCTGACGCCTTCAAGCTCCTGACGCTCGGTTTTCTGTCCCTTTGTCTTCTTTTTGATGTCGTTCCAGTTTTCAAGCACCTGATCGGCGCTGTTTACGTTACTGTATTCTTTATCGTGCGAAAATACGTGCGGATGCCTTATTATAAGCTTTTTGCACAGATCTGTTATGACGTCATCAACGTCGAACTGACCCGCTTCCTCGCATATATCCGAATGGAAAACGACCTGTAAAAGAACGTCTCCGAGCTCCTCGCGAAGGATAACGGGATCGTCTTTGTCGATACCTTCGACTGCTTCATACGCTTCTTCTATGAAGTCGTTTCTGATCGATTGATGAGTCTGCTCGATATCCCACGGGCATCCCCCGGGTGAGCGGAGTATCCGCATAATCTTTCTCAGATCGTCAAATCCGTACTTTTCTTTTATTTCGTATTCCGTCATTTTTCAATACCTTCTTTTTGAATATGATTATTTTATCATCAAGCGCCAAAACGTCGGAGAATGCGCCCGAGGCAAGCAGGATCAATGCGTATGAACACACGGCCGAAAAAACAGCCGCGGCGGTGGCGATCCGGTCCGGTGTTATGCGGCACATTGATCCGTAAACAGCTTTGGCGGTCACAGCGCATAAAACGGACGACACGGCGATCTTAAAACCGAGCACAATATCGGGTTTAACAAGGTCCGCCGTGAACACGGCGTTGAAAACGACCGCCGTGAGATAACAAAGGCAGGTGCTTGCAGGGATACATAATACGTCAAGCGCCGTGAATCTGAACATGATAAAAAGCGAAAGCAGCTTGACGACGGCGCCGGAGGACATACCGGCGAGCGTCTTATGAGGCTTGCCAGTCGACTGCAATACGGTATCTGTCACGGACAGAAGCGGTATCAATACGGCGCAGGGGCTCAGAGCGGCGAGCATCGGAGCGGAAACGGCGGCTGACGCCTCGGTAAAGATCAGAGCCGGGATCTGATACGATAAAACGAAAAGCCCGGACGCGGACGGCAGCGTCAGAAGCAGACAGACGCCGAGCATCGATCTGCATATCCCGTAAGCCTTTTCTTTATCTTTGTTGTGATAAGCCGACGTAAGACGCGGAAGCGCCGACTGGCAAACGGGCGAAACAAGAGCTGAAGGCAAATTTACGAGTGAAACGCAGACCGTGGAATAATTTCCGTATATCCCCGCGGCTGACGGTTCCGTGTATCCGGATGCGCACAAAAGACGCGGAACGATAAACGCGTCGGAAGCGGCGGTCACGTTCATTACGGATGAAGAAAGTGCGACCGGAAGAGCGATCTTCAGCAAGGAAAAAAGGACCGGGGCTTCTATCCTTTTCGCGCCGTCGGATCTGCAATAAAAAGATTTTACGGATATACAGAATACGGCGGACAGAAACGATCCGCAGCTGATACCGAAAACGGCGTAAGCGGCGACAGACGAAAGCGGCAGCGCCGCGTGTGAAGCGAAGGAGCAGAACAAAAGCCCGAATGAGAGCTTTCCGACGGATTCGATAAGCTGTGATACCGCCGTTACCCACATTATCCCGTGACCCTGATAATATCCGCGCACAGCGGACGTTACGCACGAAAAGAAGACGCACGGCGATATTGCCGCGATACACGGATACGCGTCATACAGAGACGACAGCGACGCTATACCTCGGCAGAATACAAGCGTCAGCAATGACGCGGCTGCGCCGACAGAACCGAAAAACAAAAGCGAAGCCCTGTAAATACCGCCTGCCGCGTCCGGTCTGTTCTTTGACGTTTCTCTTGCTATACACACCGAAACCGCGGACGGGATGCCGGCGGCGGTTATAACGTAAAACCAAACGTATACGTTGTACGCCAGGCTGAAATAACCGGTCCCCGTATCCGTAAGTATCCTCTGGAGAGGGATCTTGTACAGCATCCCCGTGATCTTGACTATAAGATTCGATGCGAAAAGCACCGCGGCGCCTGACATTATCCCGCTTTTATTCTTCAATTACCATCACCTCACGGAATAATATATTCCGGGTGACGATCGTATATTATTGTGTTAAACCGAAAAAGCCGAACGTTTTTTCTCTCAGCTTCGCGTGCTCGGAGCCGCGGTCCTCGGCGAGATATTCGTAAGGATATTTAGGATTGAAAACGCGTTCGATCCTCTCGCCTCTGTCAGCCGTCAGCTTTGTGACGGCGCCGGCGCCAACGGCGAAGATCGTGTGGACCTCCTCCATCATGAGAATATTGTATATCCCCTCCGCGCCCTTTTTGCAGAAGCCCACGTTTTCAAGATTCCCGGCGGAGTTCTTCTGACGGTACATATAATACGGATAATAACCGGCGCTCTTCGTTACGATCTGCGTATAGTCTACGCATTTCACAAGCTCGCGGTTGTCCTCCGTAACGACGTTTTCACCCGTCGCTGTAAGAGCCGAGCTTTTCTTCATGGCGAACGTATGCGCGGTGATATTGTCGGGCGAAAGCTCTATGATTTTTTCTATCGTATCGGAATACGTCCTGAACGTATCGCCCGGAAGACCTATGATAAGGTCCGTGTTTATGTGAGGTATGCCGGACTTTGCCGCAAGCTCGTACGCTTCGTAGAATTGTTTGACCGTATGCATCCTTCCGACGTTTACGAGCACTTCTTCGCAAAGCGATTGAGGATTGACGGAAATCCTGCTCACGTTATGCGCCTTGCACGAAGCGAGCTTTTCGGCGGTGATCGTATCGGCACGCCCGGCTTCAAAGGTGTATTCGTGAAGAGCTTTCGTGTCAAAGCAGGAATCTATAAACGAAAGCAGATCTTCAAGCCGGTTTTCGTCAAGAGTGGACGGCGTACCTCCGCCGACGTAAATCGTCACGACGTTCATTCCGAGATCGCGGATCATACCCGAAAGCAGTTCAAGCTCACGCTTCATGGCGGCGAGATAATCCGGTATAAGCGACAAAAGCTTTTTCGTAGTATAACTGACGAACGAGCAGTAAGCGCATCTGCTCGGGCAAAAAGGTATCGATACGTATATCGAGCAATCCCTGTCGGAATAATTTTTGATTATCTTGGCCTCCGTGCGGGCGATGTCCGTCGCGAGTATGGCTTTCTTCGGGTACATGAGATAATCTGAACGGAGGGATTTCACCGTCTGATCCTTGGTCATCCCGGCGTTTATCCTGTCAAAAGCAAGCTTGGTCGGTCTGACGCCGGTCAAAAGTCCCCACGGCGGATTATATCCGCAGAATTCGGTTGCGGCAAAGTAAAACGCTTTGCTTGCCGCTATGCTGCGCGTATTCTTTTCTGGCTCGTCCGGCTTATAATCTTCGGAATGGTACTTCAGCACGGATCTGCCGCCGAGCGCAAGAGACGCTTCCGCGTACGCGGTTTTGCTGTCGGAGGTGACTTTGACGATCGCTACGGGAGTATCCGGTCCGAGCTTTTCCGTATTTGAAAATTTTGCGCGCGGAAAAAACAGCATACACAGCGTTTGCAGGTAATACTGGTTTATATCGCCTTCCGTGATTAGCTTCATTTTATCTGTCTTTCTTTTTCTTTAATTCGTCTGTGTCGAGCCAGACCGTGAACGGTCCGTCGTTTTCAAGCTCAACGTCCATATGAGCGCCGAACACTCCTGTTTCGGTATGCGGAACTGTATCTCTGATAAGGCTGACGAAGTGATCGAATAAGGCGATCGCTCTGTCCGGCTTTGCGGCGGACAGAAAATCGGGGCGGTTGCCGTGAACGCAGTTAGCGGAAAGCGTAAACTGCGATATCACGAGGAGCTCGCCTGAAACGTCAGAAAGAGATTTGTTTATCTTGCCGTTTTCGTCTTCGAAGATCCTCATATTCGCAATTTTGCGGCAAAGCAGCCCGGCTTCGTTTTCCGTGTCGTTTTCCATGACGCATAACAGCACGAGAAAACCCTTGCCGCAGCGTCCGACAACTTCTCCGCCGACTTTGACGGAGGCGCGTGAAACTCTTTGAATAACTGCTCTCATATCAACCTCTGACAACTTCTTCAACGTCACGCACGGAGCGCAGACGCGATATTATCGTTTCAAGATGCGCCGTATTGCTGCATGCGACGGTCACCGAAGCGATCGTTTCATTGTTCTGATTCTGCTGCATCTTCATTCCGAGCAGGTTTACACGCATATCGGCAAGTGCAGACGCGATATCCGCGATGACCGTGATCGAGGAGCGGCATATTACCTGCAGCTGCGCTTCGAAGCCTGTTGACGGATAGACCGCGTACGTGTCCCATTCGGCTGACACGAGGCGGGCGCGGCTTTCATCGTCCTTTTCCATAAGGAGGACGTTTTTGCAGTCGCAGCGGTGTATGGAAACGCCGAATCCCTTTGTGACGAAGCCGATTATCTTATCGCCGGGGATCGGGTTGCAGCATTTTGCGAATTTGACGACGACGCCGTCTATACCGTCGATAATAACGCCGTTTTCGCTCTTTTTGTGCTTCGCCTTGTTCTGCTCCGTGATCTCTTCAACGGATTGTGCCGGCTTGACTGCCTGAGCCTCGGGTCGGACAAGCTTGTCGAACTCGTCACGCAGCTTGCCGGCGATCTTGGATACGGTCAGACCGCCGTAGCCTATCGCGTTATAGGCGTCATCCCCGTCGGCGAAGCCTATGCGTTTCGCTACGTTTGAAACGATCTCGTTCCTCTGAGCTTCGGAATACGAGATACCGTATTTTTTAAGCTCGCGGTCGATCTCGGATTTACCGACGGCGATGTTCTCAGTTCTCTGCTCTTTTTTGAACCATTGGCGTATCTTGTTGCGCGCCATGCTCGTCTTGACTATTTTGAGCCAGTCGCGGCTCGGACCCTTTGACGACGACGTCGTGAGGATCTCGACTATCTCGCCGCTGACGAGCACGTGATCTATCGGCACTATCATGCCGTTGACCTTCGCGCCTATCATTTTGTTTCCGACCTCGGAGTGGATCGCATATGCGAAGTCTATAACGGTGGAACCCTGAGGCAGAGATCTCACCTCGCCCTTAGGCGTGAACGTGAAGACCTCATCCTGGAAAATATCGATCTTCAGCGCGTTCATGAATTCATCGGGGTCGCGCGTGTCTTTTTCCGCTTCAACTATCTCCTGGATCCAGCGCAGACGCTGATCCATGTTGATGTCCGCAGTAGCGCCGGTCTTGTACTTCCAGTTCGCGGCGAGGCCGTATTCCGCGACGTGATGCATTTCATAAGTTCTGATCTGCACCTCGAAAGGTATGCCGTCGCGCCCGATGACGGTCGTGTGAAGCGATCTGTAATTGTTCGGTTTCGGCGTGGAGATGTAATCCTTGAAGCGTCCCGGCATCGAGTTGAACATCTCGTGTATGAAGCCGAGCGCGGTATAGCATTCGAGCTCTGTTTCGACTATGACTCGGATGGCGTAAAAATCGTATATTTCGTCAAAGCTCTTGTTGCTTCTGTACATCTTTTTATAGATGCTGTAAACGGACTTTACTCTGCCCTCAAGGGTGAATTTCATACCGTTTTCCTCGAGCTTTTGTCTTATCTGTTCCTTTGCACGGTCAAGAAAGTCCTTGTTCTGACCGTAGCGCTTTTTTATATCGTTTTCGACTTCTTCGTATCCGATATTGTCCAGATACTGCAGCGAAAGCTTTTCAAGCTCCTGCTTGAGCTTCTGCATACCGAGACGGTGAGCGAGAGGGGCGTAAACGTACATCGTTTCAAGAGCGATCGTACGGCGCTTTTCCTCCGGCTTCGCCTCAAGCGTTCTCATATTGTGCAGTCTGTCGCAAAGCTTGATAAAGGTGACGCGAACGTCCTTAGACATGGCGAGGAACATTTTGCGGAGGTTTTCGAGATGCGCCTCCTCCTTGTCCTCAAACTGAAACGCCGAAAGCTTTGTCAGTCCGTCGACAAGCTCGGATACGTCGGCGCCGAATTTCTTTTTCAGCGTCAACAGATCCGTCTTATCGGCGCAGTCCTCGACCGTGTCGTGCAATAGCGCGGCGCAGACTGAATCCGTATCGAGCTCAAGCTCGGCGACGATCCCGGCGACGGCTATCGGATGAGATATATACTTTTCCCCGCTCAGTCTGAACTGACCCTCGTGAAGCTCGGCTGCGTATTCGTAAGCCGCCCTGATCTTTTCGAAATCATAACGCTTGCCTGTCTTTATAAGCGTTTCGAAAAGTTTTTTCGCCTCGTCCGGTATCGTTTCAAGAAATTGCGTATTCAGTTTTTCAGAGTCGTTATCGTTCATTTTGATACTCCGGTGATCAGTCCGTACCGTTCAGCTTTCGGAACAAATCCGATGACTGCAGCGGCTTTTTTTCATTTGAAGGGATCATTTTTATATTGAATACGATCCCGTCGTACGTTTTTGCGTTTATAAATCCGAGCTCTGCGAACACGTCTATTATAAATCTCATCTTGACGTATCCGACGTTTTTTATCTCGGTTTTTATTATTTTGTGCAGATTCACGTCTGCGGACGTGTTGTCCGGAACGTGTTTTTTCAGTATTCTGAACACGGCGGCGCAGTCTTCCCTGCCCGGGATATGCTCTGACTGAGGCAGTATAACGTCGTCGTTTATGTAATCGTACACGTTTTTTTCGGCGTCATATGAGTTGTAGAGTTCTTCCGAATAACGCATATCACGGATGAGTATCTGAGCGGAGACGGTGCCGCGGAATTCGTTTTCGGCAAGGTTGAACAGAATATCCGCGGAATCGCCCGGGATATACGGAAGCTCCGACGTCTGCATACCGAAATACATCGCCTGTAAAGGCGTACCGTCTTTTGTGAAGCAGATCCGCGTATGCTTTCCATCTTTCAGCGGTATCACATCGGTCACTTTAAGATCCGACATCATGAAAAGCGGAACGGGGTTGCCTTCGCCGTACGGTTCGAGCTTTGAAAGCTCGTTTATGAAATCGACAGATACTTGACTCTCATCGAGCTCGTAATCGTATTCTACGTTCGTCGTGAGTATTTCGTCCGTGATCGCGGATCTTGCATAGCTGCCTATCTCTTCTCTGAACGCTTCAAGCTCGCTTCTGCGGAGCGAAAGTCCCGCGGCGTGCTTGTGTCCGCCGTATTTCAGCAGACGGTCGCTGCAGCTTGTTATCGCGGCGAGAAGATCGAATCCGTCGATGCTCCTGCCGGAACCTTTACCGTCGGTCTCGCTTCCGTCGAACGAAATAAGGATACTCGGAAGATGATATTTATCGGTAATGCGGGAGGCGACTATGCCGATCACCCCGTGATGCCACGTATCGCTGTCAAGAACGATGATCCTGTCTTTGTCTGTATCGATCTTTTTGCTTATCTGCTCCTCCGCCTCGGACAGGATCTGCATCTCGATCGACTGACGCTCTTTGTTTTTTTCGCAAAGCCACGCGGCAAGCTCAGCCGCGCGGTCATCCGAATCGGTAAGAAACATTTCAACGGCAAGAGAAGCCGAGCCGAGCCTTCCCGCCGCGTTGATACGCGGAGCGAGGATAAATCCGACAGATGAAGAATTGATCTTTTTTGTCTCGCCGTCTTCGGTCATTAGCTCGGACGCTTTGAGAAGCGCCGCAAGACCCTTGTTGCGGGTCTTTTTCATCTTGTTCAAGCCGTATGCGATAATGAGTCTGTTTTCACCCGTGACAGGCATAACGTCCGCTATCGTCCCGAGACATACGATATCGCCGTATTTTTTATAACAGTCGCGTATGACTTCAAAAATCAGCTCCCGGTCCTCGGGATCGTATCCCGTTCTGCCCGTGGTTACATAACAGTTGTACGCGCATATGAGCTTGAAAGCGACGCCGACACCGGCGAGATCCGGGAACGGATATTTGTTATCCTTTCGTTTCGGGTCGATTACGGCGACGGCGTCCGGCAGCTCCGGTCTGCATTCGTGGTGGTCTGTAACGATCACGTCCATACCGAGGCCGTTTGCGAGGCGCACCTCGTCGATCGCAGTTATACCGGTGTCTACCGTAACGATGAGCGATACGCTTTGTGAAACAAAGCTTTTCACCGCTTCCGCGTTTACTCCGTAGCCCTCCGTCAGCCTTTCGGGAATATGGTAGTCTACGTTGAGACCGAGCTCGCGGAAGAATTTGACCAATATGCTCGTCCCGGTTATACCGTCAACGTCATAATCGCCGTAGACCATCACCTTGTCGTGCCTGTGCTCTGCTTTGACGATACGCATGACGGCCTTGTCCATATCCGTCAGAAGAAACGGATCGTGCATCGTCGCGTTTTCTTTGTTTATAAAGCTGAGCGCGCTTTTTTTGTCATAACAGCCGCGCTGTGTGAGAAGCGCTGCCGTTACCTGAGATACCGACAGCGCGTCGGCGATGAGAGCGGCTGCCGCTTCGTCGTGATCCTTCTGTATCCAGTTCTTTTTTGATATCATCTGATATATATCCGGTCCTTATCGGGTTTGAATCTGTTTATGATCTTTACGGCGGTGTTTATCCCGTCGGCGGCGGCGCTTGTGATCCCGCCGGCATACCCGGCTCCTTCTCCGCACGGGTACAGACGTTTTGATCCGATCGAAAGAAAAGATCCGTCTCTCTGTATTCTGAGCGGAGCTGAGGTCCTCGTTTCCGGAGCCGTCAGCACGGCTCCGGCGAATGAGAATCCGCGGATCTTCCGATCGAAAGCGGAAAGTCCGGTCTGAAGCATTTCGGTGACGAAGCCCGGCAGCACCGAGTGAAGATCACACAATACGACCCCGGGCTCGTACGTCGGCAAAACGTCGGTAAAGGTGTTTTTCTGCTCGTGAAGGAAGCTTCCGACGGTCTGTGACGGCGCGAGAAAACTGCCGGTGACGGCGTAAGCCGCCCGCTCGATCCTGCGCTGAAAATCGATACCGGAGAGGACGTCGCCGTCCGTATCCTGAGGCAGGACCGATACCGCGATCGCGCTGTTCGCGTTTTTGCCGTCCCTGTTGTGACAGCTCATACCGTTTGTGACGACGCCGTCAGGCTCGGTAGAAGCGCATATAACGCTTCCTCCCGGGCACATACAAAAGCTGTAAACTCCGCGATCACCCGATCTGTACGAAAGATTGTATTCCGCGTGAGGCAGGTATTCAGAGTATTTTTCGTAGTCCTTGCCGTACATGGAAAGATCTATCATATGCTGCGGATGCTCGATCCTGCAGCCGACGGAAAAGGGTTTTTTGACCATCGTCACGCCGTTTTTGTACAGCATTTCATACGTGTCGCGCGCGCTGTGACCGGTCGCGAGCACAGCGGCTGAAAAACAGAAGTCGCCTCCGTCAGTCGACAGGACAACGCCCTCGGCGCCTTCTTTTACGTTTTTCACTTTACAGCCGAAGCGTATCTTTGCGCCGAGGGAAAGAAGATATTTTTCCGCGCCGCATATAACGCCGGTAAGAAGATCGGTCCCTATATGAGGTCTTGCGCTGAGGAGTATCTCCTCCGGCGCGCCGAATTGAACGAGACGCTTCAATACGAGGGCGCAGGCGGGGTCGTTGATCCGTGTGAGCAGCTTCCCGTCCGAAAAAGTACCGGCGCCGCCGGCGCCGAACTGGACGTTTGAATCGGGATCGAGTATCCCGTTCTTTTTAAGCTCCGCAACGTCTTTACACCTTTCCCCGGTGTTCTTGCCGCGCTCGAACACAGTGACGTCATATCCGTTTTCGGCAAGGGTCAGAGCCGCGAAAATGCCGCACGGACCGAATCCGATAACGGCGATACCGCGCGAAGGCTCATCCCCGTACGTGATCTGAAGCTCTTTTTCGGCGTAGGGCTCGGCGCCCTGCCGGATAAGCTTTCCTTTGTCTTTTATATTACAGTCGACAATGACGGAATAAACGAGTCTTATATCGTTTTTCTTGCGGCTGTCGACCGAGATACGGCAGATATAAGATGAATTGACGGTGCCGCCGCAGTTTTTGACCGTCTTTTCCGCAAGATCGAGCGCGGACTGACGCGGTGCGTACGGCGGAAGCGATATTTGTCTCAGTATGAATTTCATTCAGCTTATTATGAGATTCACGGAATACGATCCGAGCGGGTAAATGACGCTGGTTGACGACGAGTTCAGTATCTCTATCTTAGCAGGTACCGTGACGTTGCCGGACATACCGTGATAGCCGCTCATATCAAGCACGACCGTTATATCCGAGGCGTCGTAATATGAGAAGTATTCGCCTATCGTGCCGCGAAGCGTAACGTTTACCGAATCTGTCGTAAGCTCGTAAGTCTTTGAATCCTCCGTGTTGTCAAGTCTCATGTTCGTCACGGAAAAAGTCCTGACGGTCGTGTTCAGATGCTTGATGTTGACTTTGACGTTCTTAACATCGTTTACGCTGGTGACGCCTTCCGGCAGCGACAGCTCGTAAACGGTGCTTCCGTCGTTCATCACGCCGGTCTCGTCTATCACGGCGACCGTGAGAGAATCAATGCCGTCTATAACGTCGGATGAACCTTTGATCCGTACCGCCGCCGGCTCGAGCGTTATAAGCGCGGTGTTTTCGTTGTAATATCCGTATTTGCAATCCGTTTTCAGCGGAACGGTCTTGTATTTATGTACGTCGATTCTTACGAGGACGTCTGACGCAGACGAGGTGACGTAGGGGTTCGAATAAACGTTTCCGTCAAGGTCGTAAAGAACTATGTTTCCGGACGCCGTCATGGATGAATTGATGTAGCCCGGCTCTATCGTAACGCGTGCTTCCTTGATTTTCGCCAGCTCGTCGGCGGGTCCTCTGACGGTCACGAACGAGAGGTCGGGGGTCGATTTTTCAAGTACGCAATCCGTATCCACGGTGTAGTTGCGGAGATTGATGTGAATGGGCAGCTGCTTTGAAGTTGTCGTACCCAGATAAATGGTAACGGTATCGGGATACTTTTCGGAAATGGTCATTCCCGTCGGCAGCGTTACGCTGACAGGAAGAGTGTGAAGACCCGCGTCAACGCAGGCGGAAGCGTCTACGTACGCCGCTATCTCGGAAGCTGTCAGAGCGAGCACCTCCGTGCGCTTGCCTGTGACTTTGATATCTATCGTATGGTCGAGCCCGGAAATGACAGAAAGCCCCGTCGGAACGTTTTCAACGGCGACGGTGATCCCCGTGATCGTTCTTTCATATACCGGACTGTTTGTGCTGACGGCGTAAAGCCAGATGATGAACGCAAAAAGCACGGAAACTATCTTTGCGGCGAGATCCAGCCATTTGTTTTTCTTTACTGTGTATTCTCCGTCGGAAATGACGTATTCCTGCTCAGGCTTTTTCATACGTTTTCACCTCCGTCGTTCTTTCTGTGAAGCTTGTGGTTTTTCTGATCTACGACGAGCAGAGCGTAAAGCTGATTTTTAAGAGAAGTATAATCGAAATTCCGCTTCAGTTCTCCGTCAAGCGCAATGGATACCGTGCCCGTTTCCTCGCTTACGATGATGACGATGGCGTCGCTGTTTTCGCTCATACCGATCGCCGCGCGATGACGCGTGCCGAGGTCCTTGAAAATATCGTTTTTTTGCGACAGCGGCAAAAAGCATCCGACCGCTGAGATCTTGTTGTGGGATATGATCATCGCTCCGTCGTGAAGCGGAGCTTTGTTGAAAAAGATGTTTTTGATAAGAGAGGCGTTCGGGTCTGCCGTGAGGACGGTGCCCGTCTTTTCGATATCGCCGAGCTTCGTCAGCCTTTCGATGACGATGAGACAGCCGGTCTTCGAAGCGGACATATCGGTCACAGCCTCACAGACGTTAGCGATCATAGAGGTTGTCTCGGCTGACGCGCGGGAATCGGATATGTTTTTGAGGCCTTTCAGAGGCTGTGCGCCGACCTTTTCAAGCACGGCGCGAAGCTCGGGCTGAAACAGAATGATCAGCGCTATAAGTCCTACCTGAAATACGTTTGACAGAAGGAAGCCGAGCGCATACATATGTACGACGTCGCTTATGATGAAAACAACGAGCAAAAGGACCACGCCGACGGCAAGCCGCGAGGCTCTTCTGTTCTTGATGAATTTATACGCGTAGTAGATTATCACCGCGACGATGATGATGTCGATCACGTCTACGAACCTCATCGATCTTATGATGGACCAAAGGTTCGAGAACTGACGTGCGACTGTGTTGAAAAACTGACCCATATTCGCAAATGCTCCCGTATATCACATAAAGACGTTATAATACACTATATTATAACACACGCGGCGTAATATTTCAATACTGAATACAAAATATTTTATTATTTTTATTTGTACTGTCTTTTCGCCGCGTGACGCTGTATCAAAAGAAATATGAAATTTTTTCTCAAAAAACTTGCATTTTTCACAGATATGTGGTATTATATATAAAATCTGTATTATCGGGTCAATCGTATGGATGAATTTGACGCAATATCATTATCAGGCAAGGTCGTTATCGTACTGGGGCATTTCGGATGCGGAAAAACAAACGTTTCCGTTGCGCTTGCGAAGGCGCTTTCACATTACAATACGACTTATCTTGTCGATTACGACAACGTGAATCCCTACTTCCGCGCAGCTGATGCGAAAGAATATCTTTCACGGTACAACGTCAGAGTCGTCGCGCCGGAGTTTGCCAACACAAACGTCGATATACCAGCCGTTTCACCGTATCTCAATACAGTTCTGCTCGACGCCGCAAACGGCGCATCCGCTGTGATCGATGTCGGAGGAGATATGCTCGGCGCGGTCTCGCTCGGATATATTCACGACAAGCTAAAGGCGCTTGATCCGGTCGTTCTGTTCGTATTCAGCGCGTACAGGCCTTTGACGGAAACATGCGAACAGACGCTTGCCGTCATGTCCGAGATTGAGCAGGCGTGCGGATTCAAAATCACGGCGCTTGTCAATAACAGCAACGTCGGGTCGCTGACGGAAAAGGAAGACATAGAATCATCCGCGTCTCTTGCAAAAGAGCTGTGCCGGACGACAGGACTTCCTCTTCTCTTCACCTCGTATATGACTAAAGAGACGCCGGCAGCGGAAGGAAAAACATTCAGGATCGAAAACACGACCAGAAAACTTTTCTAAGAGGTTTTAAAAATATGAGCAAGGTAATTTTTGAGATCGATCTCTGCAAAGGCTGCGGTCTTTGCGCGTTCGCCTGCCCGAAGAAGATCATTTCTCTCGATACGCAGACGCTTAACGCCAAGGGATATCATCCGGCTCAGCTGACGGATGAAAACAGCTGTATCGCGTGCGCCTCGTGCGCGGTGATGTGTCCTGACGCGGTGATAACCGTGATCAAGGAATAAGGAGGAGATTATGTCCAAGGTACTTATCAAAGGCAATGAAGCCGTCGCAGAGGCGGCGATACGCTCGGGATGCCGTTACTATTTCGGATATCCGATCACTCCGCAGACAGAGATCGCGGAATACATGGCAAAAAAGATGCCGACGGTCGGCGGTCTCTGCCTTCAGGCCGAGAGCGAGGTCGCGGCGATCAATATGGTTTACGGCGCCGCCGCGTCCGGCGTGCGCGTAATGACTTCATCCTCATCGCCCGGAATCAGTCTTAAAAGCGAAGGCGTCAGCTACATAGTCGGCTGCGATCTTCCGTGCGTTATCTTGAACGTTCAGCGCGGAGGTCCCGGACTCGGCGGCATTCAGCCTTCACAGTCCGATTATTATCAGGCGACTAAAGCTCTCGGACACGGAGATATGCAGCTTTTCGTTCTTGCTCCGTCATCCGTGCAGGAAATGGCTCAGCTTACCGCCGACGCGTTCGGCATTGCCGATAAATACAGAATGCCGGTGTTGATACTCGCCGACGGCGCTCTCGGTCAGATGATGGAGCCCGTCGATTTCGACGCTTTGAAATTCACGCCCGAACCCAAAAAGCCGTGGGCGACGAACGGTCACGGCGGCAAGAGAAAGAAGAACATAATCACTTCCCTGTTTTTAAAGCCCGAAGAGCTTGAAGCGAACGTGCTTGAACGCGCGGAAAAATACAAGATCGTCACTGAAAACGAGATCAGATATGAGAACTATATGTGTGATGACGCCGATATCGTTATCGTATCGTTCGGTATCACAGCAAGGATCTCAAAGGCGGCGGTCAATGAAGCGAGAGCGCGCGGTATAAAAGCCGGACTGCTTCGTCCGATCACGCTTTCACCGTTCCCCGCGCCCGTTCTTCGCAAGCTTGCGGATACCGCGTCGGCGTTTTTATCCGTTGAGCTTAACATGGGTCAGATGGTGAACGACGTAAAGCTCGCCGTGGAATGCAGAAAGCCCGTAAGCTTTTTCGGACGTACGGGCGGCAGCCTGCCTTCTTCCGACGACGTGCTTGAACAGATCATTAAAATATCCGGAGGTCTGAAATGATAGTATATAAAAGACCGGAAGCGTTATCAAAGGTGCCTATGCACTACTGCCCGGGCTGTACGCACGGTATCGTACACCGTCTTGTTGCCGAGGTGATAGACGAGCTCGGGATCGAAGCTCAGACTGTCGGCGTTGCCCCCGTCGGATGCGCCGTGTTCGCGTACAACTATTTCGAATGCGACTTTGTAGAGGCGTCTCACGGACGCGCGCCCGCCGTTGCGACCGGTATAAAACGCACCCATCCCGATAAGATAGTTTTTACGTATCAGGGCGACGGCGACCTTGCCGCCATCGGTACGGCTGAAACGGTACACGCCGCCGCACGCGGTGAGAACATCACGATAATATTCATCAACAATACGAACTACGGTATGACGGGCGGTCAGATGGCGCCGACAACCATGCCCGGACAGGTCACGACGACGTCGCCGTACGGCAGACAGAAGCTTATTCAGGGCAACCCGATACACGTATGCGAGATGCTGTCCACGCTCGACGGCGTTGCGTACGCCGAACGCGTGGCTGTAAACAACGTGAAGAACGTTCGCGCAGCCAAACGCGCCATCAAAAAGGCGTTTCAGAATCAGATAGACAAAAAAGGACTTTCTATCGTAGAGGTGCTTTCCACGTGTCCGACGAACTGGGGCATGTCTCCGACGGACGCGCTCAAATTCGTAGATGAAAAGATGATACCGTTCTATCCGCTCGGCGTATACGTCGACAGAAACGCAATGGGAGGCGACGGAAATGACGAATAAGATCATACTTGCCGGTTTCGGCGGCCAGGGGATCCTCTTCCTCGGAAAAAAACTTGCGACTGCCGGTATGGATAAGGACATGAACGTTACGTGGCTCCCTTCGTACGGTCCCGAACAGAGGGGCGGCACGTGCAACTGCAGCGTCATATTGTCCGATACGGACATAAGCTCACCCATAATCGGCTCGCCCGACACGCTTGTTGCATTCAACATCCAGTCATATGAAAAATTCATGCCGAGGATAGTGACGGGCGGAAAGCTTTTTGCCGACTCTACTCTTATCGACAAACACCCCGAAAGAAACGATATAGATTCATATTTTATCCCCGCTACGGCTATTGCCAACGATCTCGGCACGCCGAAGCTCGTAAACGTAGTTATGCTCGGATATCTTATAAAAAATACGGATTTCTTTGACCGCGATTATATAAGAGGCGTTCTCACCGATTCTCTTCCCGCATCAAAAGCCGCTCTGCGTGAGGCTAACGGCCGTGCGTTTGACGCGGGCTACGGGTACGGCGAATGAGCAGGAACAAGGATATCAAAAAAAGCCCGTACAATAAATTCACCCGGGCGATGAAAAAGCTGTTCGGAGTAGATCACAGAGACTGGTTCAACAGCGCGATCATCGTCGCCGCCGGATCCGGAACGCGAATGAATCTGCCGGTGGGCCAAACAAAGCAGATGCTTTGCATAAACGGGACTCCCGTAATCGTAAGGACAGTCATGCAGTTCGAAGCGTGCGAGGATATCGACGAGATCATACTCGTTGTACGGCGCGACGAATTTGACGAATACAAGCGGTTCTACCGCGAGTACGGCTTTAAAAAGGTCAAACATATCGTCGCCGGCGGCGAAACGCGTCAGGCTTCGGTTTTGAACGGGCTTACAAGAGTTGACAAAAACGCCGATTTCGTAACTATACACGACGGCGTACGCTGTCTGATAACGCCGGAAATGATCTCCGAGGTGTGCACCTGGGCTTACCATTACGGTGCGGCGACGGCTGTTTCCACACCGTCCGATACGCTTAAGATCAGTGACGACGGACTGTTCATCAAAGAGACGATAGACAGAAACAA
The DNA here is from genome assembly GCA_902762505.1 of uncultured Ruminococcus sp. GTDB lineage: Bacteria > Bacillota > Clostridia > Oscillospirales > CAG-272 > UBA1248. The sequence continues at coordinate 33,293 of CACWOQ010000015.1, forward strand.
AGTCAGACAGGCGGCGACTCCGCAAATCTTCAAATACGATATGTACCGCGCCGCCGCGCTTTCAGCAAAGAAAGACGGCGTTGAGGCGACGGACGACAATTCTCTGGTAGAACGGCTCGAATTCAAGATCTACATGTGTGATCTCGGCAAGGAAAACATCAAGATAACGACTCAGGAAGACGTTTACTGCGCCGAGGCGATACTGAAAAGCCGCGGAGGTGAGAAATGAGCGTCAGGATCGGTCACGGATATGACGTGCACCGCCTTGTGAAAGGCAGAAAGCTTATAATCGGAGGCGTTCTCATACCGTATGAAAAAGGTCTCGACGGCCACTCGGACGCCGACGTTCTGATACACGCCGTGTGTGACGCCCTGTTAGGAGCGGCTGCGCTGCGTGATATCGGATATCATTTTCCGGACAGCGACGATAAGTATAAAGACGCTGACAGTACGCTTTTGCTGAAGGCGGTGTCGGCTATGCTCAGGGACGCCGGTTACAGAATCGGCAACGTAGACGCGACGGTCATAGCCCAAAAGCCAAAACTTTCGCCTTATATCGGGGCCATGGCTTCCGTCATCGCGTCTTGTCTTGAAGTTCCGGACGACGCCGTGAACGTCAAGGCGACTACGGAAGAAAAACTCGGATTCACCGGCCGCGGAGAGGGCATATCCGCCCACGCCGTGTGTGTGATCGAAAAATAACGCTGCGCGCAGACAAACGTCTGCGCGTTTTTTTGATGCATCCCCCGAGCTTGAGCGATCCGATCTTATTTCCGATATCCCGAAAGCGAGTCGTCGGCTCCGGTTATAATAACTGTCAAAATCAGATTCAAATACGTTTTGATGAATATTTTAAATATGTCGAAAATAGTCAGAGATAAGACTTGATTAGTTCTTTATTTCATGATATAATAACAGTATAAGGGCATATTATGCCGTCAGTATATGAGGTGTATCCAAATGAACAATGGCAGCGATAATAATCTTAACAAATTAAAGAGACAGGCCTTTGACGTCTATTACGGCGAGCTTAATGAAATGCAGAGACAGGCTGTTTTCACAGTAAACGGTCCGCTTCTCGTTTTAGCCGGCGCCGGCACCGGAAAGACAACGGTCCTTACCAACCGTATCGCTCATACGGTAAATTTCGGCGACGCTTATTTCTCCGACTCGGCACCCGCCGACCTGACGGACGAGGACGTCGCGGTCCTTGAAAACGCGTCGGGCGAGCAGCGTGAAAAGCTATTCTCCGTCCTTCGCAAATTCAGCGTCGCGCCGGTCGCCCCGTACAGGGTCCTTGCCATCACCTTCACCAACAAAGCGGCGGATGAAATGAAAAACAGACTTTCTGCCATGTTACCCGAAAATTTCATCGAAATGTGGGTAGGCACGTTCCATTCGATATGCGTACGTATTTTAAGAGCCTGTGCCGAACAGATAGGATACACCCGTAATTTTACGATATACGACGCGGACGACAGCAAAAAGCTCATTCAGGACTGCATGAAGCAGCTCAATATTGACGACAAATTTCTGCCGGTAAACACAGTCATAAAGCGCATAGGTGAGGCAAAGGACGAACTTTGCACGCCGGATGCGTTCGCCGCCGAGCGCGCGTCCGATTTCCGCGATTCTCAGATCGCGACGATATACGAGCTTTATCAGCATGAGCTTGAAAAAAACAACGCGTTCGACTTCGACGATCTGATCATGTACACAGTCAGACTTTTTGAGGATAATCCGGAGATATGCGACAGGTATTCTTCAAGATTTCTTTCGATCAGCGTAGATGAGTATCAGGACACGAACGTCGCGCAGTCAAAGCTTATCGAGCTGCTTGCCTCCGTCAACGGAAACGTGATGGCTGTGGGAGACGACGATCAGAGCATTTATAAGTTCAGAGGCGCGACTATAAAGAACATTCTTGAATTTGACAAGATATTCAAAAAATGCAAAGTCATAAAGCTTGAAAGAAACTACAGATCGACATCGAACATACTCGGCGCCGCCAACTCCGTTATAAGAAACAATATGAGCCGCCGCGGCAAAGAGCTTTATACGGAATCCGATGAAGGAAACAAAGTACATATAAGACGTATGCCGACCCAACTTGACGAGGCGAGGTTCATAATAAACGCCGTCAAGGAAGGCGTCAGCAGATACGGTAAACAGTATTCCGATTACGCGATCCTGTACAGAATGAACGCCCAGGCAAACGCCATACAGACGGCGTTCAGCCGCAGCGGAGTTCCCTTCCGCATTATCGGCGGCAGGAGATTCTACGAAAAGAAAGAAATACGCGATATGATCGCGTATCTTACGGTAATAAACAACCCCGCAGACGATCAGAGACTGCTGCGGATCATCAACGAGCCGAAAAGAAAGATCGGCGAATCCACGATCGAAGCCGTCCGCGCCATCGCCGAGGAAAACGAAACGGATCTGTTCAGGATAATGGCGTCATCGGGCGATATACCGGCGCTTTGCAAGGTCTGCACAAAGCTGCAGAAATTCACGACGATGATCATAGGTCTCAAATCAATGGCGAACACAGTACCGCTTCCGGAGCTTTTGGAGCTCACGCTTGCGGAATCCGGTTACAGGGATATGCTGCTCGAAAGCGACGACGAAGAAGACCGCGAAAGGCTTGAAAACATCGAAGAGCTTAAATCGTCTATGGTGCAGTACGAGGTCGAAAACGCGGACAGCACGCTTGAAGGTTTTTTGCAGAGCATTTCTCTTATCACCGATATCGACAATTACGACAAGGAAGCGAACGCCGTCGTCATGATGACGATACACAGCGCAAAAGGTCTTGAATTCCCTACCGTGTTTTTACCCGGCATGGAGGAAGGCGTATTCCCGGGACAGCAAAGTATAAGCGACCCGGGCGAGCTTGAGGAGGAGCGCCGCCTTGCGTACGTTGCGATAACACGTGCAAAGGAGGAGCTTTACCTTATCCACTGCACAGAACGAATGCTTTACGGTAAGACTTCATACAATCCGGTATCACGGTTCGCGTCAGAGATCGCGCCGGAATTCACCGACGCCGTACTCAATAAAAAGCCGAACGTTATAGAGCAGATGCAGTCCTCGACCTCGCGCAGAAGGCACAGCCTTTCGAACGAGATAATGAAGGATACTCAAGATATCGTAAACGTCGGAAAAACGCACGGATACGAAACGTTTTCCGAGGGCGACCGCGTGGAGCATATGACTTTCGGACTCGGGACTGTGGCAGCCGTAACTCCTATGGGCGCGGATATGCTGCTCGAGATCAATTTTGACGAGTACGGCAAAAAGCGTCTCATGGCTACGTACGCAAAGCTGCGCAGAGCGTAAAAATTAAGATTTATTAAGACTTTTTAATGCGTCTTAATAAACGGCAACTGATTATTAAGAATTATTAAATCGGTGCAAAACGTCTTGATTTTTGCGAAAACATGAGATATAATTATAACAGTCGCAGGGGCGATCAGTCCCTGCGCAAAATTTAAGTGTTTACAGGAGGTAGTTATGTGGTGGATCTTGTGGCTGGTCGTATGTATCGCCTGCGCCGTGATCGAGGCAGCCACGCCTCAGCTTACGTCGATATGGTTTTCGCTCGGCGCCGCTGCTGCCCTCGTTACGTCGCTGATCGCGCCGGAGCTGTGGTGGCTTCAGCTGATAGTTTTCATCGCTGTATCGGCGCTCGCCCTCTGTCTTACGCGTCCGCTTGCTAAAAGATTCCTCAATAAAAACAAAGTAAGCGTAAACGCGGACAGATTCGTCGGAGCGGACGGCGTCGTCATACAGACGATAAACAACGTTGAAGGTACCGGTCAGGTCAAGTCAAACGGTACCGTTTGGTCCGCTAAGACCGAATCCGACGACGAGCAGATCGGCGAAGGCACGCCGGTCGTGATAAAACGCATTGAAGGCGTTAAAGTTATCGTCGCTTTGAAATAAGAAAGGAGAAATATCATGGTGAATTTCATTCTCGAAGCTTCAAAAGTTGAATTCGTTCCCTACGTCGTTGTTGCGGCGGTCGTGATCGTACTTCTCATCGCGCTCGTATCGTGCATAAAAGTCGTTCCGCAGTCAAAGGCGTACGTTATAGAGCGTCTCGGCATGTACCGTACGACGTGGCAGACGGGTATGCATTTCAAACTGCCGGTGATAGAACATATCTCCAAGATCGTCTCACTGAAGGAACAGGTCGTAGACTTTCCCCCGCAGCCCGTTATCACGCGCGATAACGTTACGATGCAGATAGACACGGTCGTTTTCTATCAGATCACGGACCCGAAGCTGTTTGCGTACGGCGTTGAAAGACCGATCGTGGCGATAGAAAACCTTACCGCTACGACTCTGCGTAATATCATCGGCGATCTCGAGCTTGACCACACTCTGACCTCGCGTGATACGATCAACGCCAAAATCAGAGTGATACTTGACGAGGCGACTGACGCCTGGGGTATCAAAGTGAACCGCGTTGAGTTAAAGAACATCATGCCGCCGACTGAAATTCAGGACGCGATGGAAAAGCAGATGAAAGCCGAACGTCAGCGCCGCGAAGCGATACTCCGCGCCGAAGGTGAAAAACAGAGCAAGATACTTGTTGCGGAAGGTCAGAAGGAAAGCCAGATCCTGGCGGCGGAAGGTGAAAAACAGGCGCAGATCCTGCGCGCCGAGGCTGTCAAGGAACAGAAGATCCGTGAAGCAGAAGGCGAAGCGGAGGCTATCCTCAACGTACAGAAGGCTGTCGCCGACTCCATCAAGCTTATAAACGAAGCCGCACCGGAGGAAGGCTATCTCGCCATCAAGAAGCTCGAAGCGTTTGAAAAAGCCGCTGACGGCAAGGCGACGAAGATAATCGTTCCCACAGAGCTTGCAAGCATTGCGGGGCTTGTTTCCGGGCTGAAATCTGTAGCTGAAAAAGAGGAAAACAAATAAAAATCAAAAAGGTGTCGGATTTTGAACAGAACCGTTAAAAACGGACATTGAAAAAAAGAGCCTCCTGTGGTATAATAAAAAAAATACCACAGGAGGTTTTTGTTATGGCAAGAGAATATC
>CACWOQ010000016.1:0-37748 GCA_902762505.1 uncultured Ruminococcus sp.
CAGCGTCAGCTCGTCCCCCTCGTGATACTCGGCGCCGCCGGAGATAAAGCCGGAGGACGTCATCCTTCCCGTCATGAGAAGATCCGCCGAGATGACGAACACGTCCCCTTCCTGCTTTACGTGATAGCCCTCGAGCAGCTTGCCGCCGCCTCCCCGGTCGTCCGTGAACGTGACGCCGGTGACAAGCTCATTTTTCGTTTTCTCGTCAGTTTTCGCGGTAAAGGAAACGGCGTATTCCCGGTCATACAAAGGCTCCGCGTCGACGAGCTTCGCCGCGCGGACGATGATCCCGGCGACGCCGAGTATAAGCACGGCGATCAGCAGAACGTCCGTCAGATTGAATCTGATCTTTTTCATTTTTCCGCCTCCGTAATATCTCTTATCACAGCGGTAATGCGTTTCGCACCGCACAAAAGCTCGTATTTTTCGCCGTGCCTCACGGGGACGCATCCCGAATAATACGTTCCGGCGCGGAGCTCGGCGCCGGTCGAGAGCACGGCGTATCCGTCGCCGCAAAGCTCTACCGTACCTATGACCCCGCCTCCCGGGACCGTGATGACGTCGCCTTCGGACAGCTCACCTCCGTCCGTGAAAACAGCCGTGAACGTCACGGGGACGGTTTTGCCGCGCGGAGCCGCGAAAAGACACAGCGCGGCGGCGATCAGGGCGAAAAACAGGATCACCGATATATCGAAAAAATTGATGAACGTTCTCTTTTTCATATCACCCCTCCGTGTATTCAAGCGCAGTCACGGCGTAATCGTGCTCGCGGCGGCAGAGCTCGGCTGCCGCCGAGCCGATGCCGGCGACGGCAAACGTGAGAAGACAAACGGCGGGCGAGCTGAAAACGTTTTCGACAAGGCCGTACAGCGAAACCGAAAGCACTGCGGCAAACGGCGCGTAAATATACCTCTTGCTCTCCGTTTTTCCGCATTTTACGATGCAGGTAACGCAGAACGAGAAGAAAGTCAGAAGAAACACGGCGAAGCATACCGCCGCAGTTATGCCGCCCTCGGCGCAGATCTGCAGATAAACGCTTTTCGCGCCGTTGACAGCGTCAAAGCCCTGCAGCGCAAAGTTCGGATACATATAACGGAACGAGCCTATACCGTACCCGAACAGCGGCGACGAACGGATCAGCCCGGCGACGCCGCGCCAGACCGAGCCGATCAGGGCGTTTTCCGTATACAAAAGCGAATAAAGCTTCGAATATATCCCGCCCGGTATAAGCGCGCACACGAGCGCCGCAAACGGCAGCGATATCACGACCGGCACCGCGGCTCTGCGGTCGCGCAGGACAGCCATGAAAACTGACGTTATCACACATACCGCTGCGGCGTAGAACGAGCCGGTAAGGCAGAGCGCGCAAAGCGACGCGGCATAGGCGAAAATATACGCAAGCTTTCCGTTCCTGCCGTCAAGCGCGAAGTAAAGCAAAAGCGGCGCGCCGATAAGCAGATACGATGCAAGAGCCTGCGGAGAATCGAAAAACAGAGCCATTCTCCCGCCCTCTCCGGCGAAAAGCGAGCGCGCGGCGAGCATTTGAGACGGAGTACCGCAGAAATAGAAGAACAGACCGAATACGGATACCGCGGCGGCTGACAAAGCCGCGGCGTGCAGCGTCCTGTCGAGCCATTCGCGCTTGCACAGAAGGTTCCTGCAAATGAAGTATCCCGACAGACCGAGCAGGAACAATGATCCCGACGACGACGCGTCGCCCGCGGTCACGAGCTTGCCGAGGAACGTGAAGACGGCGAGTATCATGACGGACACGTCGACCGGTCTGAATCTGAGTTCTCTTTTGCGGCGGATCGTTTTCAATACGTATGAAGCCGTCGTCACCGCGCAGAGGATCAGCACCTCACGCAAAGGCAGAAACGGCACGGCGGCGACGGTAAGCACGGCGCCCGGCTCCGGCTTGAAGAACACGACGCAAAGTATTATGATGCAGAACAGGAAAAGAAGCACTCTGTGAGGCGGCGCGACGAAAGCGGCGACGCCGGTGAGCATACCGGCAAGAAGCGCGGTGCTCGCGCGCTTTTTCCCTTCCTTTTCAGCCGTGAGCTTCTCTTCGTCGGCTCCGAGCACCCCGAGCGTGAAAAACGACAGCACGGGCGTGCGGCACAGCGTAGCCGAAAGCGGTCTGCCGGACAGGAAGAAGAGCGAAAGTACGAGCACCGCCGCGCCGCCGTAAAGCGTCGTTACCGGAAGATCGCGGCTGACGAGCGCGTACTTTATTATGAAATATTCGATAACGGCGTACAGTCCGGATGAGAAAAGATATATCCCCACGTCTCTCGTCCGCACGTAAAGCAGCTCCGACAGAAACGACGTGACGGCATTTTTCGCCCTGCTTCCCGTGAAGAAGCGGCAGATCGCGTCACGCAGGCGGGACAGCGCGGCGTTGAGCGGCGTTTTTTTCGACGCGGCTGTCGCCGCAAACGACGAAAGCTGCATTTTTTCAAGCGCGAAATATCCGGAGAAAAGTCTTGCCAAAAGACTGTTTTTCGCGCGTTTCGCCGCCGCGTCGGCAAAATGCGACAAAGCCCGGATAACCGCGCTGCGTTTTATTTTGCCGGCTACGTCTTTAGCCATTTCATTTTTCTCCGTTTTTGTATTTTTCAAGCAGGTCGGGGCGGTATTTCTCGGTCAGCAGATACGACTGCTCCGCCCTCCATTTTGCGACGTTTTCGTGGTGGCCGGACAACAGCACGTCGGGCACCGTCCTGCCTCTGTATTCGTAAGGCCTCGTATACTGCGGATATTCAAGCAGTCCGGAGGCTATGCTCTCGTCCTCGTAACACACGCTGTCCGCGAGGACGCCCGGGATCAGACGGGACACGCAGTCGACGAGGATGCAGGCGGGAAGCTCGCCTCCCGTAAGGACGTAGTCGCCGACGGAGATCTGTTCGTCAACGACCTCCTCGATCGCCCTCTCGTCGATACCCTCGTAATGCCCGCACAGTATGATCAGATCGTCGTACGCGCTGAGCCTTTCCGCGGTCGTCTGGTCGAGTATCCTGCCCTTCGGGCTCATATAGACGGTCAGTCTGCTGTGATCGTCAGGTATGTTCGACAGCACCTCCGCGTGGCACTCACAGATCGGAGGCGCCGCCATGAGCATCCCTTTTCCGCCGCCGTACGGCGAATCGTCGACCTTGTTATGCTTGTTGTTCGCGTGGTCGCGTATGTCGTATTCTTTAACGCTGATGAACCCCGCCTGACGGGCGCGTCCGATAACGCTTTCGGACAGGACCGTTTCCACCATATCGGGAAAGAGCGTCATTATATGGAAATTCATTCAAACATCCCCTCAATGGGCTTGATATATATCGCGTCCTCGGTCAGCTTTTTGATGAACTGCGGCACGTCCGGCACCTGCACGGTGCCGTTTTCCGTTTTCACGAAATAAATATCCGACGAAGGGAATTCCTCAACGGATTCAAGTACGCCGTAGCGCCGTCCGTCGTCCGCGTCAAGCACGGGCAGACCGATGAGATCGCATATGAGGATCCTGTCCGCGGGTATGCAGAGCTCATCACGGTCGACGTAAAACGTCGTCCCCTTGAGCTTCGCCGCGTCCTCCGCGGTGTCCGTGCCTTCAAGCTTGACAACCGCCGCGTTTTTGCTTCCGCGGCTTGCCTGCACGACGTATTTTTTTGTTCCGTTTTCATCGGCGTAAAGCGTTTTTATCCGCGTGAAAGCGGATATATCGTCGCACCAGACGACCATCTTCACCTCTCCGCGGACGCCGTGCGTTCCGGAAACGTATCCCTGTTCTATATACTTCTTTTTCAAGCGATCACCTTTATACGCGTATTCCGGCGCGCTCGGAACGCCTTTGCCGTCCGAACGGTACCGGACCATACAGTAATTCTTTTATATCATACCATATTTTTTTACGAATTGCAAGACGTCGGCAAAAAATATTTGCAAAAAGCGAAATTTTACCGTCAAACGTTTGACTTTTTCTTTTTTTTGTATTATAATAAGAAAAATACTTGCGAGGTGGTAAAATGAAGCTTTTTATTTCAGCTGATATAGAAGGTACCGCGGGAATAACCTGCTGGGACGAAACGGAATACGGTCATCCGAGATACGGATATTTCGCCGAACAAATGACGCGCGAGGTATCCGCCGCGTGCTCCGCCGCGGACAGACTCGGATACGAGATACTCGTTAAAGACGCGCACGACAGCGCGAGGAACATCCTGCCGGACAAGCTGCACCCGTCCGCCGTGCTTTTACGCGGCTGGGCGAGAGATATAAACTGCATGATGTCCGGCATCGACAGCGACAAATTCGACGCCGTTGCCTTCACGGGCTATCATTCCGCCGCAATGAGCGAGGGCAACTCCCTTTCCCACACGATGACGACGGCGGCTCACAGCGTAAAAATAAACGGCAGATACGCGTCCGAATTCACGATCAACGCGTACACCGCCGCTATGTACGGCGTTCCGGTAGTGTTCCTCTCCGGCGACGAGGCGCTTTGTGAATCCGCGAAGGAGCTGATTCCGGGGATCACGACCGTGGCGACAAAGCGCGGCGTCGGTTCCGCCTGTATGTCCGCTCATCCGGACAAGGTGTGCAAAATGATCCTTGAAGGTATGGAAAAAGCCCTCTCGGGTGATTACGTGAAAAAATGCAGGCTGAATCTGCCGGAGCACTTTTCCGTTGAGATCTGCTACCGCGACGTGAACGACGCGACGCGTTATTCCTGCTATCCCGGCGTCGTCCGTCTCGACGGAAAGACGCTTCTGTTCGAGCACGACTCCTACAAAGAAGTCCTTCGTATGATCCATTTCATTCTGTGAGGTGTAATTATGGAACTCTTTACAAGATCGAGCGCTCATGACGTATTCAGAAACACGAGAAAAAGAAGATGCGACGACGCGCGTCTTACGCTTTACGGTGCAAAAAACGCCGTGTGCTCCGGACAGATCGTTCTGCGCGAGCACGGGGAATTCGATATCACAGGCGTTGAATTCGGCGCCTTCTCCGCTCCGTTCATCGTATCGGAGGACGACGTGGGGTATTATTTCCAGGACTATATAAAATACAACGACGGAGAGTACCCGGATCCGCTGTCCGACGCCCCGTCGGTACACGTTCCCGCGGAAAGCTCGCAGAGCGTATGGATAACCGTGAACGTTAAGCCGGAGGCGCTTTCCGGGCTGTGCACGTTCAACGTAACGGTCAAGACGAGCGCCGGCGACTTCACCGTCCCCGCCTCCGTTCGCGTTTTCGGCGTCACCGTGCCCGACGCCGACAAGTCGGAATTTTCGCTCGAGTATTTTCTCGATCCGTTCACCTCACTCGCAGGAGAAAGGTGGGGAGAAAACCGTGAAAAATTCCTGTCGTCGTACTGTGAATCGCTTTCCATGATCCGCAACAACAGCATCGACGTTCAGATAATACCGCTTCTCTGCGACGCGAAAAGCAAAAGAATCTCCGAAACGGAATGGGCTCTCGACTTTTCATACGTCGGAAAATACGTTGATTTCATGACGGCGCGCGTGCCGACGAAATATATCGCCGTCCGCTCGACCATCGCATCCGTCAACGGCGATACTCTGCCCGTCATCGGATACGACGGCGGTGTCACGTGGGAAAAATACGGCACAAAGGACGCAAACGCGTGGTTTTACGCGTATATCCGCGGAATATACGAATATTTCAAATCGAGGGGCATGGAAAAAATGCTCCTGATAAGACTTCAGGACGAACCGCATTACACGGAATGCTGGAAATGGGCGCGCGATATCTGCCGCGAGGCGGCGCCCGGCGTACCGTGCGGCGAGCCGCTTGACGAGCATTCGTCCGGGCTCGGCTTACAGGGATACATAGATCAGTATATTCCGCGCATCAACGTATACGAGGAAGGCGCGGATTACTACGACAGGATGAGGAAGCAGGGCTCGACGCTGTGGGTATATTCCTGCTGCTTCCCCGAGGAGCCGTGGTTCATAAACAAATTCATTGATCATCCGCACGTCCACAGCCGTCTTATGAGCTGGGGCTGCTACGCGCGCGGAATCACAGGCTTTCTGCACTGGGGCTATAACTACTGGTCGGATACGAGCCTTTACGGCACCGCTCCCGGAGCGCGCTTCAAGGGAGACGGCTTCATAGTCTATCCCGACAAAGAAAATCTGCGCGTCACCCCGTCGACGCGTCTTCTGGCGACTGCCGAAGGCATCGTCGACTACGAGCTTTTGAAGATCGTGGAAAAGAAGGATCCTTTTGCCGCCATGGCGATATGCGAGAGCCTCGTCCGCCGCTTCAACGAATACGACGACGACCCTGACGCCGCGGACGCCGCGCGCATCAGACTGCTTTCCGCCGCCGAGGAGGCTTCGTTATGAGCCGGGGTGGCAGGATAGCGTACGTCGTCACGTCGCTTCTGCTCGTCGCTCTGACGGTGCTGCTGTTCGGCCGCGGCGCGGTCGGGCTCGCGGTATCGGTCGCGCTGTGCTCGGCGTTCGCTCTGACGCTCAACCTGTGCGGATACACGGTCTTTTCCTTCGCATTCGTCTGCGCGGCGTTCGTCTTCTCCGGCATTTCCGCCGGTTACGAGCTTTCCGTGCTGATCATCGTCCTCATATCGCTTGCGCTTTCGTTTACCGCCGTATGGCTCACGACGAAGTATGAGTACGGACTTCTCATATCCGACAGTCTCGGAGTCCTGCTCGGATACGTTCCCGCGTATCTCGGAATAAAATATATCGCCGTGAATTTTATCGGGGCGGAGAAATTCGACGGGGTACTCAGGCTCGCTCACTACCCCGCGCTTATCGGCGCCGTCGCCGGCGGGCTGATCGCGTTCTTCGCGGTCCCCGCGGTACGCGTCCTCAAACGCTATGCGCAGGAGGAGAATTAACAAAATACGCCTATATATATTTATAAAAGGCGTATAAAATAGATTATTATAGTTTTACTGTAGAGGTACTTTTATCACAATGGCATCAAACGAAAAATACATCATGCCGCTGCCCGGGACCGTTATGCCCTGCATACCGGTCAGGGGTTCTGTGGCTTTTCCCGGCATAACCGTCAATCTTGAGCTTACGCGCGATATCTGCAAAAACGCCTTCGATCTTGCAAACGAGGGCGACGGATTCGTCTTTCTCGTGTATCAGGCAGAGCTTTCAGCCGATATGCCCGAGGATCAGGATCTGTTTCACATAGGCACCGTAGCGAAAATCAAGCAGTCCGTAAAAGGAGCGGACGGTACTGTCCGCGCGCTTTTTGAAGGCGCTTACCGCGCCGTCACGGGGCAGTTCATTTTCGCCCGCAGGATGATCCGCGCCCAGCTTATAGCGAGAGAGCTTTTGCCCGAGGGAAGGATCGGCAAAAACGACGAGGCGCTGCGCCGTGCGATGATCGACGCGGCACAGGAAACGACGCAGTTCAGTCAGAAGCTTTCACAGCAGATGATAACCGTTATGAACGCCGTCACGTCTCTGCCCCGTCTCTGCGATTTCATCGCCGCGAATGTTCTCGCAACGTCCAAGGACAAACAGCTCGTGCTCGGCGAATTCGACCCGACGTCACGCGCAAAGCTGCTCATCGGTCTGCTCGATTCGGAACGCGATATCCTTCAGACCGAAATGAAGATACGCGAAAAGGTAAAGGAAGCGATGGACAAAAACCAGCGCGACTACTACCTGCGCGAGCAGCTTAAGGCGATAGAAGACGAGCTTGACGAGGAGGACGAGGAGATCGCCGAATATCTCGACATGCTCGACAAATCGAAAATAGACGGTGAAAACCGCGAAAAGATCAAAAAAGAGATCAAAAAGCTGTCAAAATCACCGTACACGTCCGCTGAAAGCTCGGTGCTCCGCAATTATCTCGACACGGTCTTCGACATTCCGTGGGGCGTATACACAAAGGACAGAGTTGATATAGAACGCGCAAGAAAGATACTCGACCGCGACCACAGCGGTATGGAGCGCGTAAAACGCCGCATACTCGAATTTCTTGCGATAAAACAGCTCAATCCGGACGCAAAAAGCCCGATAATCTGTCTCGTCGGACCTCCCGGCGTCGGCAAGACGTCGATAGCCTCCTCTGTAGCCGAAGCCGTGGGGCGCAATTTCGTGCGCGCCTCTCTCGGCGGCATACGCGACGAGGCTGACATAAGAGGTCACAGAAAGACTTACATAGGCGCGATGCCCGGCAGGATAATCACCGCGCTCATCTCGGCTAAATCCATGAATCCGCTCATACTGCTTGACGAGATAGACAAAATGTCGTCCGATATGCACGGCGATCCGGCGTCCGCCATGCTCGAGGTGCTTGACGGCGAGCAGAACAGCACGTTCCGCGACCATTTCATCGAAATGCCCGTGGATCTTTCGCGCTGTCTGTTCATCTGCACCGCGAACACTCTCGACACCGTGCCGCGTCCGCTTATAGACAGAATGGACGTGATAGAACTTGACACGTACACGAGAAACGAAAAATTCACGATAGCAAAAAAGCATCTCATTCCGAAGCAGCGCAAGCGTCACGGGCTCAAAGCCTCGCAGTTTTCGATCGACGACGCCGCGTTATACGGTCTGATAGACAACTACACGCGCGAATCCGGAGTAAGGAACCTCGAGCGGCTTATCGGCGCTCTGATGCGCCGTTCCGCCGTGGATCTCGCCAAAGGCGCGAAAAAAGTGACGGTGAAGGCCGATATGCTCGAAAGCTATCTGTCCGAGCACAAGCTGCCGCCGGAAAAGATAGACGATCAGGACGAGATAGGCTGCGTCAACGGTCTTGCGTACACGTCCGTCGGCGGAGATCTTCTGAAGGTCGAGGCGGCGGTCACGGAAGGTACCGGCAAGCTTGAACTGACAGGTTCTCTCGGCGACGTTATGAAGGAATCGGCTCACGCGGCGATAACGTATATAAGGACCGTCGCCGACAAGCTGGCGATAAACGGCGACTTCTATAAAACGAAAGACATACACGTACACGTTCCCGAGGGCGCGACACCGAAGGACGGTCCGAGCGCCGGCGTCACGATGATGACGGCGGTCGCCTCCGCTCTGTCCGGAACTCCCGTCCGCCGCGATACGGCGATGACGGGCGAGATAACTCTGCGCGGCAAGGTCCTGCCGATCGGCGGACTCAAGGAAAAGACGATGGCGGCGTATACCGCGGGCGTCAAGCGCGTGTTGATACCGTACGACAACGTCTCGGATCTGCGCGACATCGATCCGCTCGTCCGTGATTCGCTTGAATTCATCCCGTGCAAGACCGCCGACGACGTTTTCGGCAACGCGTTCGCAGTAAAGTAAAATGCTGAATCTGCAGAAAACGGAGCTTATAATCTCCGCGGGAAAACCGGAGCAGTTCCCGAAAAACGGCGTACCTCACGTCGTTTTCTCCGGACGCTCGAACGTAGGAAAAAGCTCGCTTATAAACACGCTGTTAAACAGAAAATCGCTCGCCCGCGTAAGCTCCGCGCCGGGCAAGACGGTGACGGTGAACTTCTATCTTATAGATGACGCGCTGATATTCGCCGATCTGCCGGGTTACGGTTTTGCAAAACGGTCGTACGAACGCAAGGAAGGATTCTCGACGCTTACCGATTCATACCTTACGCAATGCCGGAATATCGCTCTCGTACTGCAGCTGGTAGATCTTAAGGTAGGACTGACGGAGTACGACAAAATGATGCTCAAGTGGCTTGCCGATACCGGTACGCCGTTCTGCGTGATCGGCACGAAAGCCGACAAATTGAACAAGACGGAGCTGACAAGCCGCGTGGCGCAGCTCTGTTCCGATCCCGACGTCGGTGCGGCGCCGGTGATCCCCTTCTCGTCTCTGAAAGGCACCGGCAAGGACGACGTATGGCGTCATATCAATAAATTCATACAGTAACCGGCAACGGTATAAACGAGGAAAACCAAATGCTGCACGACAATTACGGAATAAACGAAAAAGGTCATCTGACCGTGGGCGGCGCCGATACCGTGGCTCTCGCCGAAAAATACGGAACGCCCTTGTATATTCTTGACGAGGAC
This sequence comes from uncultured Ruminococcus sp., assembly GCA_902762505.1. Taxonomy (GTDB): domain Bacteria; phylum Bacillota; class Clostridia; order Oscillospirales; family CAG-272; genus UBA1248. The sequence continues at coordinate 10,026 of CACWOQ010000016.1, forward strand.
AGGGTAAGACTCAAATGCAGGCAGTACAAAGCCGCGATGGAAAAGTACCTGCCGAAGGGCTCCATGCCTTTTTATGCGAGCAAGGCTCTGTCGTTTGTCGGCATTTACAAAATAATTGCGGAGGAGGGGCTCGGCTCCGATATAGTGTCCTCGGGCGAGATGTACGCCGCGAAAAAAGCCGGGTTTCCGATGAAAAACACGTGTTTTCACGGAAACAACAAGACGGATGAGGACATAGAAAACGGGCTTGACGCCGGCGTCGGATATTTCGTCGTTGACAACCGTGAAGAGCTTTTGGCGCTCGGTGAGGCGGCGCGCCGCCGCGGCGTCGTTCAGGATATACTTCTGCGCATCACGCCGGGGATAGATCCGCACACCTTTGCCGCCGTCAACACCGGCAGAGTCGACAGCAAATTCGGTTCGCCGATAGCGACCGGCGCCGCCGAGAATATCGTCGCTCTGGCGTTGTCGACCGCGGGCGTAAGACTGTGCGGCTACCACTGCCACATCGGTTCGCAGATATTCGAAGCGGATCCGTTTTTACGCGCCGCGGGCATAATGGTCGCCTTTTCCGCCGACATCAAAAACAAATACGGCTTCTCACCCGCTGTCCTCAATCTCGGCGGCGGCTTCGGCGTCAGATATTACGAAGGGCAGGACGAGCCTGATATCACGGAAATGATCCGGCTCATTGCCGAAAAGCTTAGCTCAGAATGCAAAGCGTCGGGTATTGAGCCACCCGCTGTATTCATGGAACCGGGGCGCAGCATTGTCGGCGCCGCGGGCGTCACGGTATACACCGTCGGCTCCGTGAAGGAGATACCCGGCTTCCGCTCCTACGTTTCTGTGGACGGCGGTATGCCGGACAACCCGAGATACGCGCTTTATTCATCCGTATACACCGCGCTGATCGCAAACAAGGCGTCTCTTCCCTGCACCGACGAATACACGGTCGCGGGGCGCTGCTGTGAATCCGGCGATCTTATCGGCGAACGTATGCGTATGCAGAGCGCCGTGCGCGGAGACAAGCTCGCCGTGTTAGTGACCGGAGCTTACAACCATTCCATGGCGTCGAATTACAACAAGCTGCCCGTTCCGCCGGTCGTGACCGTTTCCGGCGGGGTCGACAGGCTCGCCGTCAGGCGCCAGAGCCTTGACGATCTGATCAAAAACGAACTCACGGAGAACTGAAATGCTTAGCACTATTACAAAGATTTTCACCGACAGATCGGAGCTTATATGGTTTCTCATCAGGATCCCCGTAGTTCTGATCGCGCTTTCGTTCCACGAAATGAGCCACGCCTACGCCGCGCACAAGCTCGGCGACGACACGGCGAAAAACCTCGGCAGGCTGACGATGAACCCGATCAAGCACCTTGATCTGATCGGTACGATATGCCTCGTGTTATTCGGCGTAGGATGGGCGAAGCCCGTTCCGATAATGACGAGAAATTTTGAGAACCCGAAAAAGGGTATGGTGATCTCATCGCTTGCCGGTCCCGGCTCGAACCTGTTCCTTTCTCTGATCTCTTTCATTCTGTGCGTGATCTTCTCCGCGATATTCGGCTACACGGACGCCCTTACTCTCAAGCCGGAAGGCGTCGGCGGTATACTCGCCTTCATACTCTGCCTGTTCCTTTACGTTTTCCATATCGTGAATCTCAGCTACGCGATATTCAATATGCTGCCGGTGCCTCCGCTTGACGGCTCGCGCCTGGCGCTCGCGTTTCTGCCCGACAAAGTCTATTTCGGCATCATGAGATACGAAAGATACATCATGATCGGCTTCCTCGTTCTGATGTATCTGACGGGCTTCAGCTGGATCTCAAAGCTCGTATATCTTATATCGGACGGGCTTTTCAGCCTCGTTTCATTTATCCCCGGGCTCGGCTTCATCAAGGCGATACCTAACGTACTGTTTTACATTCTCGGGACGATCTGACAATGGAACCGACGTATAAAATAGAGATCTTCGAGGGGCCGCTCGATCTGCTGCTGTCCCTGATATATAAAAACAAAGTAGATATAACCGACATTCCGATAGCGCTCATATTCGATCAGTATATGGAATATCTCGACCGGATGCGCGAAATGGATATGGACATAGCCGGCGAATTCATAGTTATGGCGTCCGAGCTGATGCTCATAAAAAGCCGTATGCTTCTCCCCAAGCCCGAGGGCGAGGAGAACACCGAGGACCCGAGGACGAAGCTCGCGAACGCTCTGATAGAGTACAAGCACGCGAAAGAGATTTCCGAGGAGCTTGACGAGATGCTCCGCACATACGGCGGCAGAATGGCGAAGGACACCGAGGAGATCCCGGCTGACGATTCCTTCATCGCCGAGCACAGCGTTACGCTTCTGCAGCGCGCAATGACGCGCATGCTTCTCAACAGAAGCAAGGAGGAAATGCTCCGTCAGGAGGCGCAGATGGTGCGTCCCATCGTGCGGCGCAAGATCGTACCGGTCGGCGTGAAGGTCATATCCGTGCTCAAAACCGTCATACGGAAGAAAAACGTGAGATTTGACGAGTTTTTCGATCACTGCACCTCGCGTTCCGAGCTTGTCGCCACGTTCATGGCGGTGCTTGAGCTGCTGAAGGTCAGCCGCATAAATGTATCCGAGCCGGACGAGAACGACGACGTTTACATCTCACTCAACGAAAACTACGTAAAACCGACAGAAACACCGGAGGAGACCGATGGAAACTAAAGAGCTTGCCGCGGCGATAGAGGCTATACTTTTCGCGGCGGGATATCCTATTGAAATCATAAAGCTTATGGAGACGCTCGGAGCGGACAAGGACAGCTTTGAAGACGCCATTGGCATTCTGAATGAAAAATATAACGAGGAAAGCGGCGTGAGGCTCATCTACCTTGACGGCAAATATCAGCTCTGCACGTCGGAAAAACAGCTTGACGTCGTGCGTGAGGCGTTGAACATCCGCCGCGGCGGAAACCTTTCCCGCGCTTCGCTCGAGGTACTCGCCGTAATTGCCTACAACCAGCCGACGACGAGATCGTTCATCGAGCAGGTGCGCGGTGTCGATTGCACGTATACGGTCTCTTCCCTGCTTGAAAAAGGTCTGATCGAGGTCTGCGGCAAGCTCGACTCGCCCGGAAGGCCCTCGCTTTACAAGACCTCGTCCGATTTTCTGCGCGTGTTCGGTCTCTCATCCGTCCACGATCTGCCTCCGTTCGAGGTGTTCGACGAAAACGGACAGGTGACGGTCAAGCCCTTATGACAGCGTTATACGTCATCGGCGGCATCGTTTTCTTCATCGTTTTACTGTGTCTTTTGCCCGTCGGCGTAAGAATACGATATGACGGCGAATTCGGGCTTTGCGTCACGGTCGGACCGGTAAAAAAGCAGATTCTGCCGAAAAAGAAAAAGAAGATAAAGCTGTCCGATTACAGCGAAAAAAAGCTTGAGCGGCAGCGAAAAAAGCAGGCGAAAAAAGCCTCAAAAAAGAAAAAAAAGCCGCAGAGCGGTGTCGGGAAGCCGGCTGAAAAAAAGGATTCCGTGCTCATGGCGCGTCTGAAAAGCATCGACACGGCGCCGGATATGATAGCGGAGCTTTACGGGATGCTCTGTATCCTTGTCGAAAAATTCGCAAAACGGCTCCACATAAAGGTATTCCGTCTGTTTGCCGTGATCGGATCCGACAATGCGGCGAAGACCGCGATACTGTACGGCGGCGCCTGCTCTGCCGCCGGTATGATCTGCACGCTGTTGAATCAGCACGCGGATCTTAAAAAAGTAAAAGACGGCATTAACGTCACCCCGGATTTTCTTTCGGAAAAAACCGCGGTCGACGCTGACGTGTCGGTCAAGATATACGTCGGCGGATTGTTCACTTATTTATTTGAAATACGCGGCGTAATAAAACAAATACTTCATTTGCTCGAGGAGGAAGGCAGCAATGGCTGATAACAAGAATTTCAACGAATCGCTCAAAACAGCGCTTGACAATCTTTCAAACATCGCCGGTGCGGACACGATAATCGGCGAACCGATGGTCACGCCCAACGGCACGACGATCATTCCCGTCTCAAAGGTATCCGTCGGTTTTGCGACGGGCGGCTCCGATTTCATCGGAAAACATTCAAAGGAAACGAACGTCGCCAACAGCTTTTCCGGCGCCGGCGGCGGCGGAATAACCGTATCCCCCGTCGCGTTTCTCGTTATCTCGCCCGAAGGCGACGCGAAGATACTTAACGTGAACAATCCGATGGACAGCAACGCCGACCTCGGAACGAGCGTCGTTTCTCTGCTCAACAAAACGCCGACGATCGTTGACAAGATAAAAACGATCTTCAAGAAGAACAAGGAAGAATCCGAAAAGAAGGAACCCGAGGTCGAAGAGCTCGACCTGTCCGAGGTCATCGAGGATCAGCCCGAGGAAAACCGGGAATAATATAAACAAACGCGCATAAAATATAACCGACCTTATAAAGGAGGGTGTTTTATGCGCCGTTTTGCCGCCGTTATAATGACCGCCGTTCTTCTTCTCCGCGTGCCCGTCGCCGCATTGCCGTTCCGTGTCTACGCCGAGTGCGCCGTGCTTTTGAACGCGGACACCGGGGAGATACTGTTCGGACGCGGTGAAAACGCGAGGATGCAGCCGGCGAGCATGACTAAGATCATGACCGCGTACGTCGCTCTCGCCTCGCTTCCGCTTGACGGTACGGTTGCCGTGCCCGCCCGGGCTGTCGGCGCGGAGGGCTCGTCTGCATATCTGTCGGAGGGCGAGGTATTAACCGTTCGTGAGCTGCTTTACGCGCTTTTGCTTCAAAGTGCAAACGACGCGGCGCTTACGCTCGCCTGTGCATTCGGCGGAGTCGACGCTTTTGTCGCGGAGATGAACAAAACGGCGTCGTCGCTCGGATTGACCGGCACTCATTTCAGCAATCCGCACGGACTGCCGGACAGCGATCATTACAGCACAGCTTACGATATCGCGCGTCTGCTCATCGAATGCATGAAAAACGCCGATTTCGCGCTTATCTGCGGGGAGACGCATTACACGGTCACGCCCGGACAGCTCAGGCGCGGCAGGGAGTTTTACAACCACAACCGGCTGCTTTCCGAATGTGACGGCGTGATCGCCGGCAAGACAGGTTATACGGCAAGCGCCGGGAGATGTCTTTGCTCATATTACGAAAAAGACGGGGTAAGGCTTTGCGCCGTGACGATGAACGATCCGCGCGACTGGGACGACCATAAACGTCTGTACGACTACGGCTCGTCGCTTTTCAGACAGTACGTGATCGACGTAGACCGGGAGTTTTCCGTACACGTCGTCGGCGGTCTTACGGATTCCGCGGTATGCCGTGTAAAAAAGCGAGTGACGGTCGCGGTGAAGACCGGCGAGAAGCCCGAAATGACCGTCTGCATGCGGCGCTTCGAATACGCGCCGGTAGCCGCCGGGCAGCATTTAGGCTCGCTTTTGTGGTACGTCGACGGCAGGATAATATACGAAATAAAGCTTTACGCCGACAACAAGGTCGAGGCTTCATACATATCATTTGAGGAGTTTTTCAGGTGGAAAAAATAAGGATTCAAAAATATCTGTCCGACGCGGGCGTTGCGTCGCGCCGCGCCGCCGAAGCCGCCGTAGCCGACGGAAAAGTGACGGTAAACGGCAGAATATGCGAGACGGGACAGAAGGTCGGAGACGGAGACGTGATCGTCTACTGCGGACGTCGCGTCACCCGCGAAAACAAGAAAAAAATATACGTTATGCTCAACAAGCCGCGCGGATATGTGACGACGAACAAGGACGAGGGCGGCAGAAAGTGTACGGCTGATCTCGTCGCGGATCTGGGCGAACGGGTCTATCCCGTCGGCAGGCTCGACCGTGATTCTGAAGGCTTGCTGATACTTACAAACGACGGTGAGCTTGCGAACCTTCTGATGCATCCGAGCCACGAGATACCGAAGATCTACAACGTGCGCGTACGCGGCGCGGTCACGGATGAACAGCTTGACGTTCTCAGATCTCCGCTTGAAATAGACGGATATAAGATCAAACCGGTAAACGTCGATATCATCGGCGCGACGGAGGTCAGCACGCTTCTCCGCTTCCGTCTGTATGAAGGACGGAACCGTCAGATCAGAAAGATGTGCGAGCAGGCGGGGCTTGCCGTATCGAGGCTCACGAGAGTCGCGATCGGAGATATCGCCATAGGTGATCTGCAGCCGGGAAAATACAAGCATCTCACGCCCGCGCAGGTCGCATACCTGTCAAAGCACGCAAAAAAACAGGATTAAAAAAACGCCCGGCAGGCTAATTCTCATAAGGATAATGAGAGTCAGCGTCGGGAGCAAACCGAAAAGGCTCTGAACGGAGAAACTACGTTATTGATAGTTTCTCCGTTCTGCGATTTTATAACTTTTGTTGTTACATATGAAGTGAAAGGATGTTTGATTCCTGTGTTGATTCAGGCGATAAATCAGCCTTTTTCTATGTTATTCCGCCATTGTTTCAGGTATCTGATTCGGGTCTTCCGGTATCGCCGTCACATACGCCGTCTGCTCGTCCTGCATATACTTTATATCCTCCTCGGGATATGGGACGAGTGAGAAATAGCTGTTCTCAAAATCAAATCCGTAATCGACCTCGGTCTTATCCGCCTTGTCGTAATCGGCTTTGAGCGCCGCGAGCTGTGCTTTCGTCACGATCATTATATTATAATGAGTTCCTGTCGGAGCGTGATAACCGCTGTAAATTCCGATACCGTTATACGCTCCGAAAGCGTATATACTAACGTATGATACCGAGAAATACGTATTGTAAGCCTCTTGATACGCGGCTGACGCATATGACGATGCCTCTTCCGCCGCGACAAGGTCTTTATTTATAAGCTCTTTATCGAAAACGCCGTCGTGATAGTATTTTGCTAAGAATTCTTCTCCCTGCTCTTCTGTTATACTGTCCTTTACCCAGCTTTCAAACGCGTCGGTATTTCCGGCGGCGCAGTATTCAAGCCGGCACAACGCTCTGAAAATCGGGTACGTTCTGTTATATTCGTCAATGTATTCTTTACACTTTTTGCCGTTATAAACGAACTCTTCGAAACTATCCGGTATATCTGTATTGAGCTTTGCCGTCACCGCAAACAGGTCGTCGTCCGACGCGGTCTGCAGTCTGTCGTATAACTCTCTTGTTATTTTTATGCCGTTCCAATCCGTTAACGTTTCAACGTCGGACGGCTCGTGCGCAAGCGCTGTATCGCCGCTCCAGATTATCCTGTCAAAGTATTCAAGTCTTATCAGCGCGTTAAGCGATGAATCATTGGGCTTTATCACCGACGTTCCGTTCGTTACGTCTCCGGTTAATGGTGTTGTGACGGGATCGAGTGTGTTTTGCCTTACAAAAAGCGGAAGAACGAGAGCGCAGGCGGTCACGATGACGGCAAACGACGCCGCGACGGGTATTATCCTCCATATCATCGGTTTTTTTCCGCTTTTGTTTTCGCCTAAAACCTTGTTTCTTATATTCTTTTCGTTTGTCTTCTCCGCTTTGACGGTGTCGAACATCCCGTCAAGGACCGCAGGATCGGCGTTTTGCAGAATTTCTTCTATATTTTTTTTCATATTATGCCTCCGAGTATTTTACGCAGTTTTTCCATAGCTCTGTGCGCGCGGACGTCGACGTTTGACACGCTCATTTTAAGCTCCTTTGCTATCTGCTTCGAGCTTTGGCCTATGTAATACTTGCGGAAAATGATATCCGAATCGGGCGGACCGAGCAGTTTTATCTGCTCTGTTACGACCTTTATTAACTCCTTTTCCGCCGCCGCGTCCTCAACGCTGAACGTATCGGGTACATCAATCATCCCGTCGTCGTCAAGCGGTATGGTTGATAATTTATCCCTCGCGGCGTTTGATGCGAGGTTTTTTGCCATAACGCCGAGGTACGTTTTAAGCGAGGATCTTTGCGGGTCGTATTTGTCAAAGCTTTTTGAGAAACGGATGAACACGTCGCTCACACAGTCCTCTATTTCGGACGAATCGCATACCTCACAAAGCCTGCTTTTGACTATTGCAAAAACAAAGCCCGTGTATTTTTTCAAAACCTGCTCCATGCCCTTGTTTTTGTCGGAGTGAAGCAGTTTTATCAATGCGCCGTCTTCCATAGACCGTCTCCTTTTGAATCGATTCACTATTATATACCCGGAAATTCAGTCAATCTTACGTTTTTACATAATAATTCTCCTTTTCAATTAGAGTATGCCGTTTTTATCGCGATTTGCAGGTGTTTTTTTATCTCCGATAACGCAATACCGTATTTTTTCAGCTTACATCATTTGTTGAAAGAGACTGCGCGATAGCGGATATTCCCGATATTGCGGGTTTCGCATTTGTGGTACGGCGGCACAGCCGCCGCCCAAACACATCGTGCCAAGCCCGAACCCTTTAAAATCGTTTCAAAAAGTACAAATAATACAGAAAAAGACGGGCATTTTACTGCCCGTCCGATTTCCGGGACAAGTTCATACTGTTATCTTCTTTATGAAAAACAGGCTGTACTGGCGTTTTTTGATCCTTTATTTCTTCTTTTTCACGATCACTATGCCGATCGCCGCCGCGACCGCCGCCGCGGCTATGATCCCGATTATGATAAACGGGTTTACGCCGGATGACGGCTGCACGGTCGTGTCCGTATCGACGGAAGGCTCTGTTTCCGCTTCAGTTACGGTCGGTTCAGCTTCCGTTTGCGTATCTTCGGCGTCCGTCACGGTCCCGGCGTCGGTTTTCGTGACAGGGTCGGTCGCAGGCTCCGTCTCAGGCTCGGTTGTCTCCTCCGTCGTCTCCTCGATCTCGCCGTTAAGCACGCCGACTGCGTGCTCCGCCTGCTCTTTCGCCTCCTCGACGGTCTTGCTGAAGAATATCTCATGGACGTACATCACGTCGCCTTCGGACGCGCCGGTAAAGAAATCAAGTCTTATACCGGTACCGCTTCCCTTCCATTTGGAAACGTTTTTCGCGTTGATGCTTACGTACTCGTATTTTCCCGTGGCGCGGACGCTGCCGGTCGCCGACTGACCGCCTTCCGGACCTCCGCCGTTCGCGCAGAAGAATATCTCGGTTGAATACGTGCTGCGGCTGTTTTTCTCCGGGAGCTTGTACACGACCGTGGCGATCTTGTATTCGTCCGCGTTTACCGTATCCGTTGCAAACTGGTAGTTCAGCATAAGAAACGGGTCGTTTGTTTTGAGTCCCGTCGCCGTAAGCTTCAAATCGTTGTTTTCCCACTCCGCCGTACATTCGTTTTTCATTCCGGATACGGCGTCAACGTATGCGGCTGTCGGGAATTTCAGATCGTACATCGAAAGCTCCACGGTCTCGGGCACTTTATACTCAAATTCGCCCTGTGCGGCGCGCTCCGCGCCGAACGACAGGATGATCGAATTGTTTACCGTTCTGTCGGAGCCGTCAGACGGCTTGTTGACCGTTTTCAGCTGCTTGTAATCGGAAGGATCTGCGACCGTCATGGTGGTAGAGCCGCCTCCGTCCACGAGGAACGCGTTGTAGAGCTTGAGATCCTTTGCAAGCTGTGCAAGTGTTCCGGTAGACGCGCCGACGGAGTAGCCCTTCTGTCTGCCGTCTATCGTTATCATAACGACCTTTTTATCGTAAGTCGTGCCGATGATCGTCGACGGATAGTTTGCGCCCTCGCCCGTGCCCATACCGGTCAGCTTGCCGCCGACGACGAACTGTATGTGTCCGCCGACGCAGTTTGTGACTCTCTGCCAAAGCGCGTCGTTTCCTTCTTTATCGCCGACATTGACTTTTATATTGATCCTGTCGCCGATCTCAAAGCCTTTGATCCTTTCAACTCTGTTTCCGCGCGCCGTCAGTATCATCTGCTTTGCGTTGAGCAGCGGAGGATCCGCGTCGTCCGGTCCGTATATCGCCTTTACTGTACCGGTAATATCGGCGCCGTGACAGATCTTATAATCCGAATCGAATTCAACGAGCACCTCATACGCGTCGTCCAGGGCGAAATTGTTCAGCCCCTTCATCGCCTTGTCGGTATACATGACGAGAGCATTGTTTGCCGGGAGACGGTTTATGCCGTCTGCTTTTGTCTCCGTGTTTTTATCCGTGTCCGTTACCGTCACGGTCGCGTACGGATTGCCCATCACGGGGATGAAATCGTCAGTCACGCCGAAGGACCAGAATTCGCCCTCATAAGGCGTTTCCTGCGTCATATGAGCGGTAGAATAGATCTCGCCGTCGGACATATTGAACCCGCGCGATACCGGAAAACTCCTCTTTACCACCGCGTCCGAGTAACCGCCGTATTTCGTGCCGCTGCCCAGCACGCGCGCGTGAGCGTACGTGACCATCCACATATCGCCGTTTACGCCGACGATAGCCGTTTTGCCGTTGTTTTCCTTTGTGAACGCGCTCATCACGCTTTTCGTTGTGGCAAGCTTTACGGCGCAGTCGTTCGGGTACACGACGTCGAGATAAAGATCTCTCTGCGCAAGATCGAACTGCACTATGTTTATCTTCTGCAAGCCGTACGGGCTTGACGCGGGAGTTTCAACGTATATCCTCTCCACACCGGGATAAAGCTCTTCGGCATTCCGGAACTGCTCGCCTTTGAGCGGAGCGGAAGCGAACGCGGATCCGCAGAGCAGCACGGCAAGCAGTAGTATTGAAATCAAGCTCTTGACCGTCTTCATGACAATGACCTCTTTTACAGTAATTTTGTATTCCTATTTTACCACAGCCCCCGCATAATGTCAACGGGATTTTTTAATTTAAGTCCTTGACATACGGCTTTGTATATGATATATTCTGTATTGGAGGTATATATGGAATATAAAAAGAACTTAAAGTATTTTGAAAACAAAAAGCTCATGCTCTACGGCAGCGCGGCTCTGCTCGTTCTCGGACTTTTCCTTTGGTTCGGTCCGTTCTGGAGCAGGGACAACCACTACGTAATGTACATCATCTCCGTTATATCGATAATAGCCGGCGGCGTTATTTTTGCCGTCACGGTCAGCTCACGGTCGAGCGACAAGAAGATCGATGAGCAGGTAACTGAAGCATTCAAGCTTTTTGACGAGGAGACGGATGAAAAGTTTGATCTCTATGAAAGACAGCTCAATTATATCACTCCGGCGGAATTCGAGGGCTATAAATATTTTGAGGGTTCGATGCTCCGCCGCGACAGATCAGGACGATACAGGACCGACGTTTACGTAAAGAACCGCGTCTGCTTCACGGCTGACACACTTGTCATCGCAAGCCGGCAGATCTCGCTGATATGCGACGAAACGGTCGACAACAGCCGCGAGATTCCGTATGCCGATATCAAAAGCGCTTCAGCGCCTGACGGTGTGACAGCCTACGGAAAAGTGAAGATCGCATATCAGAACTTCACACTGCAGCTCAACAACGGCGACGTGCTCGTATATCAGGCGAAGCCGTCGCAGGCGGTCGACCAGCTCGTCTCCGACGTCAATCATCAGATAGAAAGACACAGATGACGCGGCGGCTCGGCAGACTGCTGAGGATACCGGCTGAAACAGGATAAACCTGTTTCAGCCGGTGTTTTCAACAGCCGAAAACCGCATTTACAATTTATTTACAATTATTCCTGTTACCTTTTCCCCGCCCCGTCCGTTTTATATTATGAAGTCTATACAGGAGGTCTGCAACATGCTTTTATTTTTGCCCGACACGATGAGCGTCGACGACAAACAGCGCATTTCGAAGCTGTACGAAAAACACAGCAGAAGACTGTTTGCTGCGGCAAAAGCCGTGACGGGAAACGCAAGCGATGCGGAAGACGCCGTTCAGAACGCATTCGTATCCGTCGTGAAAAACGTCGGGCACATAAATATCGACGACGAGGAGGCAACGCGCGGATATCTGCTCACCGTTGTGAAAAACGAGGCGATAAACATACTGCGCAAGCGCAAAGACAGCGAACCGGTCGACGAAATGACCGGTTTAGCCGACGACTGCGACGTCGAATTTCTGACGGAGAAACGCGAAGTATACGAGTACGCGGTCAAGATCATGTCGGAAATGGACGAAAGATACCGTGCGCCGCTCTACATGACCGTCGTAATGGGCTATTCGGCGAAAGAAGCGGCAAAGATACTCGGCAGATATCATAAAACGGTCAAGGTACAGATAAGCAGAGCGAGAAAGATGCTCGCGGACGCATTGACGGAGGCGGGATATGAGTTATAAATTCACATTGAGAGACGTTGTGCTCGAAGCGAGCGAAAGAGAGTTTTTCTCGACCATGCCCGATTATGAATGGGTAAGCTCCGAAAAGCATACTGCGGCTATAAAAAAGCTGTTTGAAAGGAAGCCGTCGCTGTTTGAAAAGATCGGCTCGTCGCCTTTATACAAGGGGATCACGGTCGCCGCGGCGGTCGTGTTGATACTCGGTGCGCTGATAGCGATAAGGCCGGTAAGAGAAGCCGTCGCTTCCCTGTTCACAGGCACGCCCGACACCACGAGTGTCGGAGAACTGACGAGTCCAGACGAAACGGACGAGGGATCGGGACTGATCACGGAGGCGGACACGACAACCGAGCTGAACGTGACTGATCCTGACGATCAAAACGGCGCGCCGCCGGCGCATCTCTGCGTGACGTGCGGCGACGTTACGGTATATCCCGACGTATATCTGATGTGGACTGAGAAATATGACGACAAATCGGGGGGATGGTTGTCCGGAGACGGGTTCGGCACGGATGATCACGTCCCGCTGCTTCACGGAAACAAGATCAGCATCGGGTATGAAGGATATGACGGCCGCGCGAGCGTAAGCGTACGTCTCGACGGCAATGACGAGCTCGTATCGGCTTCCGTTGACGAGGTCAACACGTTCCTCGGTACCGCCGATAAAGGCGTATACCGCTTCACCGTCTCGTATCTGTTGACCGGACGTCTGATAGACGGCATATATGAAAAAACGTGTTTTCAGTACCTGTTCGACGTCGAGGTAAATAACGGGCAGGAAACGGTTTCGTTCGATGATAAAAGCGGTTCTTCTCCCGTTTATCTCAGCGTGAAAAGCGGTAATTACACGATCTATCCGGAGTCATATCCGGGCTTTTCGGAAATTTATGACGATGAAGAAGAAGTATGGCTGATGTGTGACCCGGTCGGCATCGGAAACGCCGAAAACGTTCCGCTTATCAGATACACGGACAGCGACATTTTCATCGACTATGACGACAGATTTAACGGACCGCTCGACGTCAGCGGGATCAACGTTGTTTATTATATCAAAGATGAAGAATACCGCATTGCATTTGGCGATATAAACGCGTTTCTGAACAGCGCGGACGACGGGGTTTACCGTTTTGCCGTATCGTTTATAATCAACGGGCGTTATATCGACAATACGTACGAAAGATCTGAGTGGATATACCCGTTTGACGTTGAAGTAAAAAAAGGAAACGGAACCGGTGTTTGAAGACTGGGACAAACTCGATATACAAGGGCGCGTGGAGCGCGCGGTGTATGAGATCACGCATTACGGACTGAACTATCAGCGTTTCAGATACCTCTGCGGCGACGAGCACGCGGACGACGTATACGACGACGGCGGATATTATCTCGGTGAGGAGCCCGCGGACAATTTCACGTTCGGATATTTCCTCGATCTGTACGATACCGAAACGGATCATTTGCGCAAAAAGCTGATGTTCGTATATATCTCCTCATTCCTTGTCGATACGTGGAACGACGGGGCGCACGCTGTGCCGTGGACGTCGTTGATTTTGAAGCAAACGGCGTTTATATCAACGACGTCGACGGCACAAGATTCTACACCGTGCAGTTCAAAGAGGAAAACTGCGCGGTAAAGATAGTCGGCGGAACGCTCGTAACCGAATGGCTGTTCAGGACGGTCAAGATCCTCTGACACGCAGCAAATAGCGTTACAACGGACGCTCAAACTTTGACGATTACAGTATAACGAACGCAACTCTTATCAAAGAATACATGAAATAAAAAAACAACAAAACGCGCCTTGCGGCGCGTTTTGTTGTTTTTTGCGGTATCAGTCCGCGGTCATACCGGAACGCTCGATACCCTGGATGAGGTATCTCTGGCAGAACAGGTATATGATCACCAGCGGAGCTATGATCATAAGTCCGCAGGTGTTTCTGATAGCGGCGTTATACATATTCGAGCCGGCGTACGTGATGTTCAGCGACTCGGGTATTGCGATAACGTTTTTCATCAGAACGACGCTCGATCTCGTCCAGAACAGCGACGTATAGAACGTATCCGTCCACTGCCACGAGAATGCGAACAGGAATATCGTTATCATCATAGGAACTGACAGCGGCAGGATTATTCTGACAAACGTCGAGAATATGCCGGAGCCGTCTATGTATGCGGATTCCTCAAGCTCGTTCGGAACACCGCGGTAGAACTGTCTCATCATGAATATGTACAGACCGTTCTTGAATGCGAGACCCGTTGCGGAGAGCAGCGCGAGCGGCCAGAACGTATTCGTCAGGTTGATGCTTGTGACACCGCCGGTGACGTTCAGCTGAGGCAGTATGCGCGATCCGCCGCCGAGAAGCTGTATGATACCGAGCACGTCGAAGTAACGGAACTTCATGAACAGGGACAGCTGCAGGGTCTGGTGCGGTATGATCATCGAGAAGATGACAAGCACGAACAGAAGCTTGTTGCCCTTAAACTTGAACTTTGCAAGACCGTAACCGATCATCGCGCAGACGAACGTCTGTAAGAGCGAAGCTCCTACGGAAAGCAGCGTCGTGTTGCCGAGCGCCTGCATGTACTTATTCTCAAGGAATATGTATTTGTAGGTGTCGAACGTAAAGTTCTTCGGGATCAGCTTGACCGTCGCGTCAACGAAGTCGTCAGGTCCCATGAAGGACGAGGCTATCTTCGTGAAGAACGGGAACAGTATGATATACGAGATACCGATCAGTATTACGTAGCGGAATATCGTCCAGATGAGCTTCACAAGGAAGTTCTTGTTGACGAATTTCGCCTTCATTCTTTGCCAGAACGGAGTTCTGTCGAAATCCACCTTTATGGTGTTTTTCGTTTCTCTTTTGATTCTTGTAGTAGTCTCTATGTTATTCATTGTTCTGCCTCCTTAGTCTCTTCTCTGATAGAAGACGAACGCTGACATGAACGCCGCCGCCAGCAGAACGAACACGATGACTATTGCGAAGTAGATCCACGCCATAGCGACCGAAAGCGTATCCTTACCTGCCTCACCGTATACCTGGTTGATGTAGGACATAACGGAGTTGGTGGATGAAGTGAACGCGTCGATTATCGTGTAGATGAAGTTGACGAGTATCATCGGGCTGATCATCGGGAAGGTTATCTTCCAGAAGGTCTCCCACGCGGACGCGCCCTCAACGTTGCAGGACTCGTATATCGCGGGTGATATCGACTGCAGACCGGCTAAGAATATAAGCATCTGAACGCCGGAGCGGTTGACTATGTTGTAAATGTTGTTGATCAGCTGCGAAACGTACTTCGCCATACCGCCGCCGATCTTCATATTGCTGAACAGATACTCGATATCCATCGCGGAAACTATTTCCGCGACGCTCGTCGACCGTGCGGCGTTTGTTCCTATGCCCTCCGTATCCGACATATAGGTCATAAGGCTCGTGTTGCTCGTGTCTATCTGAGCTATAAGACCGGTGGAAAGTATAACGGGAACGAAGAATATCGCTCTGAACGCGGCTCTGCCGACCATTTTCTGGTTCAGCAGAACTGCGATGAACAGCGAGAATATGAGTATTGCGGGAACGTCAAGCAAAAGCTGACGGAGACCTGCGGTAAGGATCTGCGTATAGTTCGCGTCATCGAACAGCGCGGCGCGGTAGTTTTCGATACCCGCCCACACGAGCTGGTACGATTCACCGGCGTTTATACGCTCTATCGTCGTAACACTGTACAGGAACGACTCGAATATGACCGGCAGATATATCACGATGAAGCCGATTATGAACGGCAACGTGAACAGATATCCGCCGCGCGCGGATTTTTTCTCAAGCGAATGAGATTTTCTGCGCTTTTTTGTATTGCTCTGTACGAGCTTTACTTCAGCTTCTTTATTCATTATTCAGCGACCTCCTGTGCGGTATAGGAGACGAATCCGAGAGCTGCGATCTCTCCGTCGTATCCGTCTACGGTAACGGCGTAGTTGTTATAGTTGAGTATGAACACCTTTCCGCCCTCGTAGGTGACGCGGACGATCTTGCCGTTGTTGACGATATCCTCGGGGTTGACATCGTCCTTCGTCTCTTCGGCGGGATCTTCGCCATCCTCGGAAGTTGTCTCGTCGGCAGGCTCTTCGGTCTGCTCGGGCTCGGTCTCGGTCGTTTCCGCATTCTCGGCAGGCTCTTCGGTCTGCTCGGTATCGGTCAGCTCCTCGACCGGCTCTTCGGTGACTTCATCCGCGGTCTTGGCGTCTTCGAGCGCCTGAGCAGCGCTCTCCTCGTCAAGTCTTCTCTGCTCATCCTCTTCGCGCTCCTTTATCTCTTCGGGAGTGAGGACGCGAACGCCCTTGATGAATTCGTGGTTGACGATTATCTTATCCTGGACGTCTTTCAGAGCTTCGTTCAGGGTCTTGTACTTTTCAACAAGTCCGGATTCCGCCCAGATCTTGAAGTTGACTGAGTACATCTTCTTGTACTCGGTATCCTTCTTGAGTATGTCGGTGTTCTCGTACGCGAGCAGGAAGTACGGCATCGCGCCGTTCTCTATCGCCTTGAGCATTTCGTAGTCGATATCGCCCGCCATGTTAAGCGCCTCGCCTGCAAACTGTACGTATCCGTGGAGCACCATGCCCATGAACGGTATCGCTTCGCTTGTTTTCAGATACTGGCTGGAGTCGAGCGGGGTCGCGAGTATGTAATCCGCATACTGTACGGAGTAGAGGTTACCGCCGTTCAGCATGACCTCGCCGAAATCGTTCTGCATCTGAGCGAGCAGATCGACCACAAGGCTCTTGGAGTCTTCTCTGTTGTACGGATCCTTCTTATCGAAGTCGGAGTTGAGGTCCGATCCGAGTGTGCCGGAGGAGATTCCGGTCGGTGCGTATTTGAGCAGCTTCGGAGCGAAATGGCTGTAGAAGTATTCAAATACCGAAGTGGATATGAGGTTGGGACCCCATCTTCTCGTCATCTGGAACGCTGGATCGTAGTAGTAAGTTCTCGGGTAACGGTTATCCATCGTCTTTGCGGCGTGTTTCTTATACGAGAAACCGTCGAACATGGACGTATCGTTGAGGTACGTGAACTCGAATTCCGGGAATACGCCGAAACCGTTTTCTTCTGCGTAATTCATCAGATCCTCGAAGCCCTTGCTTCCGCCGACCTTCTTTTCCCACTTGAGGTTGTACGGTACGGTGGAGTAAAGTCCGCCGTTCGCATAACCGGTGAGCTTGAATTTGATGTTGGATATGCCGGCTTCCTTCAACTGATCGTACATCAGCTTGACGTCTTCAAACGAGGTAAGCGGCTTCTTTACGGTCACGGGAACGCTTAAGATCTGGTCTTCCGTCTCGATAGTGCCGAGCGTCTCGAGCACGAGCGGGATATCGGATTTAAGCTGCTCCGAAGAAAGTCTCTTGATCGTTCCCTGCGCTTCAAGGTAGTCGCGGCAGGCGTTTACCATGCCCATATAGGACGCGGGGTAGAACTTGGAATCATCAGTTTCGCCTTTTTCTTCAAGCGACTGCCTGTATTCCTCTACCTTCGTCTCATCGGACAGCGGGAAGTATCTTACTGTGTAGTTGCCGGTGTATTTTCTCTTCGCGGAGACCGTCCACATCGCGTCGTCAGCGGCGGCGCCCATCGCTTCTCTCAAGCTGTAGGAGTCGGTAGGTCTCGGGAAGAATTTGGTCTGTACCGTGCTGTAAACGTGCGTCGAGCCGGCGCCGTTCACGGTAGAGATCTGAGCCAGAGCGTCGCCTTCGGTCATTATCGCGAAGTAACCTCTGTTATCGTTGACTATCGTCTGGCGCATTTCGGTCTTAGTGGTTATCAGGAAACCGAAGTCGTCGTAGTACCATTCCTCTGGAGGAAGCTCTACCTTGACGGCTTTGACCGTTCTGCTGTAATAATTCTCTACCACGCCGTATACGGGGAGTCTCATCGTCTGACGGTGAGCGGGATCCGTCGTATAGTACGCGTAGTCGGGTCCGTAGATGTTTGACGTTATCGTCAGAGGCTTGGCGACGTCCTCGAATCTGGTCAGCGTGCCGCTGCCGTCCGGGATGAACGTGAAGCCGTTGTACGAGCCGTTGCCGCAGCCGAACCACGGGTTGACCTGCAGGTAGTCGAGCGTGTATACGTTTTCATCGAAGCTTATGCTCTTGGCGGACATGGTCTGAGTCAGACCGTTTTCCTCGAGCGTGTATTCGATCGCCATTCTGAACAGAGGCTGCGACGTTGCCGCTACCTCGTATTCGGTGATGTCGTGGTCGTAATCGAGCTCTTCGTAGCTGTAATCGGGAGCGTACGTTTTGATGTAGCCCTCGAGCATTGCGAACTCACGGTCCTTCGTATCGGTACCGAGGACCCATACGGACGGGTACTTTTTCAGTATCGGCCACTGTGCGATTATGGATTCGCGTCCGCTCTTACTGAGCGTCGGGTCGTTGATGTTTTTCTCCGAATAGAAGCCGTTTTCGAACTTGCCGAGAATGAAGTCTCTCTGAGACTGGGCGAGGTCCGCCGTGTTCTCACGGATCGGGGTGAGGATCACTTCCTCAAAACGCTCCGCCGTGATCATCTGCGGTACGAGCCATCTCGTCTGCGTCTTGCCGAGCGTGTACTCGACGCGGACGCCGTTCTTGATGTTCTTTACGACTATCTGCTCACGCTTCGCGGCTTCCGTGTAGCTGTTGTACACGGTCGTTTTCGAGCCCGTCGTGAACTGGAGTATGATCTGCGACATAAGCTCTGCTTTCGTATCGGCGGAGCCCTTTGTCGAGGCTATGTCGTAGGGGTTGCTGAACAGGATCTGACCCGTTCTCTTGTCTCTGAGCGCTATTTCGCCGTAAGCGGCGCGGACGTAGAGTTCGTAGTTGTCGTTCTCTATGCGCTTTTTCATGTCCTTGAGCTTGTCAGCCGGTTCCTTGTAAACGACCTTGAGGATATCTATGCTCATATCCTCCGCGTCGCTTGAAGTCTCTTCTTCAGCCGGCGCATCCGCTTGCTCGGCGGACGCCGTGAAGTCGACCGACAGCAGCGCGGTGAACACGCTGACAGTCATAAGGAGCGCGAGCAAGGTTGAGAGTAATTTTTTCATATGCTTTAATCCTCCCATCCTTTCTAAATTCGGTACGAGATCTCGGTCACTATGTTGGCGACGAAACCGACGATCTTCTGTATAAGGTTAGTGAACAGCAGCGCCACGAACATGATGAACGCCATACCGATGATGGTACCGATCGTGGTGAAGATGTTCTTGATGAACGAATAGTCGTGAGTTACCTGTGATCCGAAGAACACGAGCATACCGACCCATACCCACATGACGCCGGTGATAAGGCTGAGCACCTTGCCTTCGGAAAGGCTTAAGATGTGCGACAGAAGCGTCGTCGGGATGATGCACAGCGGTATCGGAACGAGGGCGTAGCACGTCGCTATGAATATATCCTTGAGGCTGCCTTCGCCTTCGAACAGAGTCGTCAGACACCAGTTGGATACGACCCACAGTCCCACCGGGACCACGATCGAGATGATCTGACCGAATACGCTCTGATATCCTCTGCTCGGGTTGAACAGGTACGCGGTACCTATTCCGTTGTAGGTGAACGACGCGATCGCTATGGCGAGCCACGTGAGCGCGCCTCTGACGGATCCGCGTTTTTCATGCTTCAGATCCCAGAAGCCGTCGAACGGGTGCATCATAAGGTGGAAGGCGAATATGACTTCCTCACCGTAGGATCTGCGTCCGCCGGGTCTCGTTGCGACTTCCTTGTTTCTCTTTCCGACGAATTTGAAGAAGAAGTACAGCGCTACGACTATAACTACCACAACTATCGGAACGATGAGCGCGTATTTTGCGACCCAGTTCTTTCTGTACTGCTTGAACGCGGTGGAGTAGTTGGCGGTCTCATACGCCGCCTCGTACATTCTCATCGCAGACTTGTAATCGCCTTCTCTGTAATAGGATTTGCCTATACCGACGTACGCTTCGTCGAAGTTGTTGTTCCTCATGAGGATGCCGCGCCAGTTGTCGGCGGCTTCGTCATAGTTGAGGTTCTTCTGGTTTTCAAGCGCGCTTATGAGTATATCGCCGTACTCTGTCCTCTTGAACACCGTGATGTTGTCGGCGGTGTTGTCGAGTATGAGCAGGTCGTTGCCCATGTAAACGACGCCCGCGACCGTCTCCATGTTGCCGAGCTGTGAGCCCTGGTCACCGAAGATGAACAGCAGGCTGCCGTTTTCATCGTACGTGAAGACCTTGGATCTCGTCTTGTCGATGATGCTCCACGTTCCCTGCGGACCGAGCGCAACGTCGACGATCTTGGACGGGCCGTAGATGTTCGAGCTCGTGGAAGCGCTGTAATTGATCCTGACCTCGCCGGACGGCGGGAAGAAGCCGTTACGCTTCAGTATCTCGTTACCCTGGGTATTGAGCTTTTTGACCGGGGCGAACTCACCGGAGGTCGATTTGCTCGTGATCGCGCCCTGCTGGTCGGATTCCTTGATGTTGATGTTCGTAACGTAGATCATACCGTTGTCGTCGATCGTGATGTTCTCGTACTCGGTAGATACGTTCTGAAGCTTCTGGTCGCGCTGCTCCTGAGTCTGGAAGCGGAGCCAGAATATTTCCCACGGGCTGAGCGACGTTTTCTGAGCTCCGATGAAGCCCTGGAACACGCCGTCGCCGTCCATGGCGATAATGCCCTGATACGTCGATGAAGAAACGACGTACATTCTGCCCGATCTGTCGACCGCGACAGCCTTGGGGCGGTAGAGGTCGTCGACCGAGATCTCATCCGCGATCGGCTTTTCAACTACCCTTACGAACTTTGCGTCACGGTCGAACACAACTATCCTGTTGTTGTCCGTGTCGCATACGTAGATGTTGGACTCGGTCACGAACACACCCTGAGGATTGTTGAAGCTGTCCGCGATTCCCTGAGCGTTCGTGAATTTTTCGATGTAGTAACGGAGCTTGAAGCGTTTGTTCAGCACCACTACCCTGTTGTTGCCCGAGTCGGCGATGTATACGTTCTGTTTGTCGTCGACGAACATATCCGTCGGGTTTTCGAGCGCCGGGGTGATACCCATCGAATCGCTGTCTACCGTTTCGGAGGGAACGTACGCGTCGGGCGATTCCATGTAGTCGCCGTTTATGTCGTACGTATACGTTTTATACGAATAGTACGCGCCGGCGGCGGGAGCGAGGGCGAGCAGCACGGCGAAAGCGACCGCGGCGGCTCTAATAATATTTTTCATTTATTATATACCTCCTTAGTCCTTCATACCGGACGACGCCATCGTCTCAATTATGTTACTCTGTGATATGATGAAGACCGTGACAGGCACTATCATCATGATGACCATTGCGGCGGTACTCGCGCCCGCGCGGACGATACCGGCGGAGAGTATCTGCTGTATGGCGTAGTTGAACGTTTTAAGCTGTTCGGACTGAATGTAGATCGAAGAACCGGTGTTCCACAGACCCTGGAAGGAGTAAACTATCAGAGTCAGCCACGCGGGTTTGACCATCGGCATCGCTATCGACCAGAAGACCCTGAACTCGCCCGCGCCGTCAAGACGCGCGGATTCAAGCGCTTCGTTCGAGACGGAGGAGTCCATGAACTGTTTCATCAGGTACAGACCCAGGGTCGAGCAGCAAGCCGGGAGGATTATCGCCAGCAGGTTGTCAACGAGTCCGAGGAACGAGAACGTGATGAAGTTCGCTATACCGGTGACGGTGGAGACGAACATAAGGGACAGGACTATCATCTGGAATATGCCTTTTCTGCCCGGGAACGGTATCTTCGACAGGGCGTACGCGGCAAGCGAACCGAGACACAGGTTGCCGAAGGTTCCTGCCACGGTGATGAGCACCGTGTTGAATATGTATCTCGAGAACGGGACCCACGACGTGCTCATCAGCTTGAACAGGTCGGAGTAGTTTTTGAACGTCGGGTTGATGACGTAGAATTTAGGCGGGAATATCCACAGCTCGTCAAGCGGTTTGAGCGAGGTCATGACCGAGAAGTACATCGGTATGAACATCAGCACGCCGAGTATGACAAGCATTACGGTGATACCCGCGTCGCCTCCCGCGGAGCGGTTGAGGACGACCTTGTGATTTCTTACGCGTATTTTTCTTGCCATATCACTGTCCCACCTTTGATAAGAGTTTCTTGATCAGCATGTTGGAGCCTATCATCATCAGGAACAGTATCGTTGCGATGGCGGATGAATATCCGACCTCGAAACGCTGTCCGCCGTAGTCCTCCAAGTGGTGCATGATCGTCCACGCGCAGTAGTCGACCGAGGGGAAGCCGGCGAGCGCCGTAACTATACCGCCGAAGCCGAACGAACCGGTGATACTCATAACGGCACCGAACATCAGCTGTTCCTTCATGGAAGGCAGTGTGATGTACCACAGCTCCTGCCAGCGGTTCTTTACGCCGTCGAGCGCGCCGGCTTCATACAGGCTGTTGTCGACGATCTGAAGACCGGCGATGAACGAAAGGAACGTGGTGCCGAGTGAGGTCCACAGAGCGACTATGATGCACAGCGGCATGACGTAGCGCGCGTCCGCGAACCACTGTATGGGCTCCGTTATGAAGTTGAACTCGATCAGGAAGCCGTTTACGTAACCGTAACGGTCCGACGAGAAGAATATACCGAATATCTGATACATGGAGCCCGCGATCGACGGAGCGTAGAATATCAGCGTTACGAACGCTCTCATCTTAGGCGGAAGCTCGTTTATGAACCATGCGACGAACAGCGAAAGCAGGTATGACACGGGACCCGTGATAACTGCGAAGATCAGCGTGTTCTGTATGGCGGTCAAGAATATATCGTCATCGAGGAACAGTCTGACGTAGTTGTCAAGTCCGACAAATTTCGGCCATTCGAGCAGGTTGAAGGACGTGAAGCTCAGTATCATCGAAAGGAAGACCGGAACGACCGTGAAAACGAAGAACAGGATGAAGAACGGGGCGATCATTATGTAGCCCGCCTTGTTCTTTTTCATCTCCTTCAGAGTCCACGCGGCTCTGGACATATCCTTACGTGCCACCGGCTTTGCTTTTCTTTCTTTTACTGCCGTATTCTGTGACATGTTGATTATCTCCTGTTTAAGATTTTGCCGTATTACAATATGAATCTATATTATATGGACCGGCGGGATCACTTGAACCACTCGGGATGAGCGGCTTCGTTCTCCGCTTTGTAATCCTCATACGTGATCAGACCGAATTCCTTGCGCTTACGAGACAGCTCGTTGTTGATGTACTGTATCTGGTCAAGCAGCGAATCCGTTGCGTCGGCGTTGTTGTTGTAGCAGTTCAGGAACGCGAAGTCAACGTAACGGGTGATTATGTAACCGCCCGGGAACTCCGGCGTGCCCTTGAGGTGCGCGAACTGCGCTTCAAGGTTCTTTCTCTCCGAGTTTGTCCAGGACATGTTGCGGAGAGCCTCGGTATTGGCGGTGTTGAATTTCGCAGCCATACCGACTATAGCTTCATACTGTTTTGCGTAAGTGGACTGAGCCTCCGCTCCCGTCCACCACTTCATGAACTCCCAGCAGTTTTTGCGGAGCTCCTCGGATCTTCCGCTCTTGTCTCTCATAAGGACCGTGGCGGCGACCGAGCAGGGCGCGTTGCTGTTTATCACGGGCGTGCCGTCTTCGTTATAGACGATCTGGTTGTTTTCGTCTCTGACGACGGTACCGGGCAGCAGGGTGAATTCCCACAGACCGCGGAGCTCCGTCGCGTAGATCGTGAACTGGTTGTACGTCAGGTAGTCGGCGACGGCGATAGGCATCTCACCCATTCTGAAATAGGTCGCGAGGTCGTACGCGCGCGGGAACTTGAATACCTGGAACAGCGTGACCAGCTCTTCGAAGCACTGCAGCGAAGTCTTGGAATCTATGTTTATCTGCATACCGTCCATTACGCCGTCACCGTCGATATCGGAGTACAGGTCTTCGTCACGCTGATACATCAGCATCTGCAGACCGCCGAGGCTCGACGGGAAGCCTATCTTACGGTAATTTATCTGAAGGGTAGGAACTATGTCGTAAAGATCATCCCATGTCTGCGGAACCTCAAGATCGAGCTCCGCGAAAATGTCCTTGCGGTAGAACAGCATCGAGAATCCGAGTCGTTCCGGTATTCCGTAATAAATATACGAACCGAGGCTGTCCGGGTTTTCAAGTCTCAGACCTACGAGCGCCTGATCGTTGAAGCGGTTTGCGCATACTTCGGGGTAATCGGAGTAAAGGTTGTTCGCTCCGTCCGCCTCGACGTACAGCGGCTCGACCGCGCTTCTTATCGCGTAGTTGATGACGTCGGACTGACCCATGGCGAGCGATATATCGGGACCGTCGCCGGCAAGCGTCGCCGGGAGCAGCGTGCCGCCCGCAACGAGCTTGAGGTCGACCTTTACCGGGCAGGTAAGGTCTATCATTTCACGCATAACCTGCGCTTCCTCACGGCTGGTGGAGATCCATACCTCGACCGCTTCCGCGTCGCTGTTGTCCTCAACGGAGCCGAGCGAGTTGTAGTCGGTGAAGAAGCTTGCGAAGAACGCCTTGATCTCGAACGTGAAAGCGTTCCAGAAGCCCGCGGTTCCTCTCGGATACTGCTTCGCCGGTTTTGCGGCGGGCTGCAGGGAGATAAAGTCGAAGGTGAGCGCCTGAAGCTTCGTGTTCATCATCCAGGTGCCGAGGTAACCGGTGTTGACCTTGAGGTTGTCGAGGTTCTTCGCTATCTCGGATTCCTTCGTGCTCATCTTGTCGAGCAGGTACGCTATCTTTTCAAGCGTCGCTATATCGGACGCGGATTTACCGCCGAGTATCTTCTTGAACTGCTCCGCTATCGCCGTTATTCTGTCTCTTACGTCTCTCATAAGAAGGATGGAGTCGTAGATCGTGGCGGCGAAGTCGTAAGACGTGTATTCATCGGGGCTCGGACCGGTGATCCTGATTATGGACTGATATATGGAGTTCATATCTTCTATGCAGTCCTGGATCTGACGGAGCGTGTCGGACATATTGCCGTAGCAGACCTCCATGCGGATCACGGCGTCCTCTCCCGCGTTGAACCAGAATTTCAGATCCTGTTCGCCGTCGGTGAGCGGGGAGCACTGCCAGTCGTCGGAATAGTTGAACTGGAGTCTCGTGCAGTTTTCAAACGGTATCTGTCCGTTTATAGTGAGCGAACGCGAAACGTAAAGACCTTCGCGTATGGACTGCTTGAATCTCGGGACTATGTAGTAGTAACCGCTTTCGGTTATCTCGCTGCCCGGGATGGTCCATTCGATCCACTGACCGAACGTCTGCCATTTGCTTCCGCCGATCGTGTTCAGCAGCTGCTTCGCGGCGTGCTGCGGCTCGGTTATGGAGCTGGTCCTGTCGTTTACGGCGTAGATGGTGAGGTCGGACGCGGCGCTGGGCGTTTCAGCCTGCACCTTCGGCGCGTCAGCCGCCGCCGACGCGTCTGCGCCGCCGTGCTGCGCAAGATACTCCTCGTACGATACGGGAGACTTGTAAGGCACGATCGCTATCTCGTCGATGATTATATCGTTCATCGTCGCGTTGAAGGAGATAACGTGTTCTCCCTGAGTCAGCGCGTATTTGAGCGGCTCGAGCACGAAGCCCTGCGAATCCATAAGGTAGGAATCGCTCCATTCGTAGATCTGGATCTTCTGCGGCTTCTTTTCGTTGCCGTTCTTATCGAGCGCGAAGCCCTGCGATCCGTCGTCGCGCTTCATGTCGGCGTTGTACTCGTCTACGAATTTTCTCGTAAATTCGTAATAGTACGATTCGCTGAACGGAGCCTTGCCGTCGACGAAGAACTCACGCTTGATGTTCGACGTGTTTATGCTCTGCGTTTCGAAGGGCTTATACGTGATGCGGACGACGTAATATCCCGTTTCGGGAATATTGACGCGCCAGCTCGTCGTACCTGCTTCGGGCATATGGAGCACGGAGCCCTTTTCGGAATCCTGCATGACCTCCGCGGTCTGCTCGGGATAGTCTTCGTCGGGCGTGAATTCATAGCCCTCCGCCGCCTTTACCGTGATTCCGGAGCCCGCGGCGTCCTTCCAGCCCGCGGCGTCCTTCTCTGTTTTGTAGGTGAAGTAGTCCTCGCTGTAGAGGTACTCCTTGACCTCGTCCATGGTCGTCTTCTGCGTCTTCGGAGCCGTTGTTTCCCCGGAAGATGCGTAAGCGGCCGTCGGGATCAGCATCAGTATCGCAAGAACGACTGCGATTACCTTTGCCGTGGTGGATGATCTCATTAGCTTTTCCTCCTGATGAATATCGAAAATACATTTCTTTCCCGTGGGAAAGACCGTATTTTTGCCGTGCGCGCAACGAGAAAACGCGCGCGGATTATTTATATATAATATATCACGCTTTTTTTATATTGTCAAGAGACCTTTTTTTAACTCAACGGGCATTTTTTTCACACCGGACCGTCACAAAGCCGTCACACGGGCGGATAACGCTTTTTTGTGTATTTTTACAAATTCAAAAAACATCCCGTATTTTGAAGTAAAAAATCCCCGTTTTCACTTTTCGCCGTCGCATTATGTATCATTTTGAGATTTCCGATGAAAATATTTCTGCTCCGAGATATTAAATATTTTTTAAGCGGCGCGGTTTTGCGCTTGGTCAAATCGTAAAAAAGCCGGACACGGTTTTTATGCAATTTGCACAATTTTCGGTTCGAAATTTCTCTATTTGTGCATTTTGTACAAATTTGCGATTTTTTACTGTTTTTCGGCAAAAAGGGCTTTACAAACGCCTTGCACGGCATTATAATATAACAAAAACGAAACCGGTCGCACACATGAAAAAAGAGTCTGTAATAAAGAAATTCAAGAAGATACCGACGATAAAAACGGAGCGGCTGACGCTCAGGCGGATGCGCGTCGAGGACTGCGCCGACATGTACGAATACTCCCGGCGGGACGACGTTACCGAATATCTTCTCTGGTCTCCGCACCCGAACAGGATCCACACTAAAAAGTATCTTGAATATATAAAGACCAGATATGACGAGGGCGAGTTTTACGACTGGGCGATAGAGCTTGACGCCGAGCGAAAAATGATCGGCACCTGCGGTTTTTCGTCTTTCGATTTCGCAAACAATTCAGCCGAGGTCGGATACGTAATAAATCCTGCGTATCAGAAGCGCGGCTACGCGCCCGAGGCTCTGCTCGAGGTGATGATGTTCGGATTCATGGAGCTGAACCTGCACAGGATAGAGGCGAGATACATGGACGGCAACGACGCTTCGCGCAAGGTTATGGACAAGCTCGGGATGAGGTACGAGGGCTGCGCGCGCTCGTCGATGTTCGTCAAGGGGCAGTACCGTTCGATACACACCTGCGCGATGCTGAGCGACGAGTTCATTAAAAGATATTTAAAATCCGAATAGTGGAATTCTTCACACTATGGTGGTAGTATAAACGGGAAATAAATATTGGGGAGCTGGGTGAAAGACCCGGCTGA
>CACWOQ010000016.1:37757-58487 GCA_902762505.1 uncultured Ruminococcus sp.
CCGACCTGATCCGGATAATGCCGGCGTAGGTAAACGAGTATCGGAAACGAGAAAATCAAAACGCCGCGGATTTACGCGGCGTTTATTGTTCTCCGCCCTCTTTCTCCCGAAAGAAAGGAACGACATTATGTCAAAAACAAAACTCACAAGAAAACAGACCGTGGTAAGGATCACGGTCACCGCCGTCATGATTGCTCTCGCGTTCGGCTTGAGCTACGTTCCGTTGTGGAAGATGCCGTTCGGCGGCACCGTCACGCTGTTCTCGATGCTTCCGATCATGTTCATTTCGATCAAATACGGCGTCGGCTGGGGTCTCGGCTCCGCGTTCGTTTACTCGTGGCTGCAGGTACTTCAGGGCGAGGTGTTCGGCTGGGGACTGACTCCCGCGATGCTCGTCGGTGCGCTTCTGCTCGACTACGTCGTCGCGTTCACCGTTATAGGTCTTGCCGGAATATTCCGCAAGCACGGTCCTTCCGGCGCGATCTTCGGCTGCCTTCTGACGTGTCTGCTGAGGTTCACGTCGCATCTCATATCGGGCGTCGTTCTGTGGGCGAATTACGAGCAGTTCATCGCCTTCGGCAAGAGCTGGGTAAATCATCCGTGGCTTTATTCCGTCGTTTACAACGGATTCTACATGCTTCCGGAAACGGCGCTCACCGTTGTCGGCGTCATACTTGTATTCACGCTTCCGCAGCTTAAAAAATTCACTCAGCCCGAGCTTTGATCTATACGTAATAAGCGACGATCCCGTTGTATATGCCCTGCGCATATGAGGCGGGGTCGTCGTTCATTTTCGCCGCCTCGCCGGGATTCGTGATGAAGCCCATTTCGATCAGCGTCGCCGGCATCGCGGTCTTTCTCAGCACGTACAGCGTCGGACGCGCGAAAACCCCTCTTGACACGGTGCCGGTTATGTTGTATAATCCGTTCAGGATACTTTGAGAAAACGCGTACGCGGGCGAGGAAAGCGAGTAGACGTATCCCTCGCTGCCTGTCGCGGACGCGTTGACGGACGCGTTGCAGTGCAGGCTTACGAACATATCGGCGCCCCATTCGTTCGCCGCCCGCGTCCGCGCGGAAAGCGACGAGGCGTTGCTCTCCCCGAGTATCTCGCCCGGGGAATTTCTCGACGTGATACAGTTGAAATCCGGCGTTGAGTTCAGCAGGTCTCTGACCCTCACGCCGATCTTATACGTAAGATCCGCCTCCTGCAGGCCGTTCCCCTCCGCGCCGGAATTGGGGTTTCTCGGATTGTGTCCCTGATCTATAAAAATCCTGACCATATATTTCTCCCATTCGTTTTTTATCATTTTATGAAAAAGGAGGGCTTTTCGTGAGCGGAAAGACCGATATACTTCTTTCGCAGCTGCGCAGCTGCGTACAAAAATACGATATGATATCGGAGGGCGACCGCGTGCTCTGCGCCGTATCCGGCGGCAAGGATTCCCTTGCGCTTTCGTACGGGCTGAAACGGCTTTCCGGATTCTATCCGAAAAAATTCAGCGTATGCGCCGTGACGGTCGACATGGGCTTCGAAGGCTTCGATCTGTCGCCTGTATCGGATTTTATGAAAAAGAACGGCATACCGTTTGAAATAATAAAAACGGATATCGGCGCCGCAGTATCCGCGACCGAAAAGCCCTGCTCGCTCTGTGCGAGGCTCCGCCGCGCGGCGCTCTGCAATTACGCCCGCGAAAAAGGCTTTACGAAGCTTGCGCTCGGTCACACCGAGGACGACGCGGCGGAAACGGCGCTGATGAACCTGCTGTTCGGCGGCAGAATTTATACGCTTGAACCGAAAACGTACTACGAGGACAAAAACCTTACTGTAGTGCGTCCGATGCTGACGTGCGGCGAAAGGCTGATACGCTCGCTTATCCATGAGCTCGATCTGCCCGTGACGAAAAACCCCTGCGGGCGCGAGAGCGACTCCGCAAGGGCGTACGTGAGGAAAATAATATCCGAGACGGACAGGACCTGCCGCGGCACCGCGCACAGGATAGCCGGGGCGACGGTAGTCTGAGATCGCCTCTACTTCGTTTTTCCCGTTTCGTTCGACTTGCAGTTCTCGCCGCACAGATGAGACGACATACAGGTGAATTCATTATCCGTGCCGAGCTGCCGGCGCATTACCACGTTCCCGTCGAGCTTTGAGCAGTAACGCTGTTTTATCTCGTAAAACGGCGCCTTTTCCGATCTTCCGTTTGTAAATTCAGACATAAAAAATCTCCTTACCGGTTTTTTACTATTGTACCCGGTAAGGAGATTTTTAGTTACTTATTCCAACGCGATTTTTTAAAAAATCATACTCTTTTTTCTCGTTTGCGAAAAACACGATCATAACGGCAAGCAAGCTTGACACAAAAGCAAGAATGACCGACACGACAATGATATTTGTTTTTATACTTTTCAGTGTCCACTGAAATTCGTATTCAGTATCTGTAATTACTTTTCCGTTATATTTAAAGCCTAAAACGCAGTTTTCTCTGCTCGGTATCAAAAGCAGATCCGAATATGTGATATACTGTAATTCAACGTCGTCTCCAGATCGCAGGATCTCCATTACCCTGTATTGTCCGCCTTCGATCCTTTCGTAATCCGTTTTCAATTCATACCGTTCCGATCCTATCTCAAAAGACGTATAGCGTCCGCCTCTTGGCCAATGCTCGTTTTTTACGGAGTTCTTGTCCGCGGCGGCGGTTATGCTTTTTACCGTACCGCCTGAAATTTCGCCGTAGTTATTAACGTCTCTTACGATAATATATACGAAGAACAAAACAAGTATTACGACGCAGGTTATGGGAGCGTACCAGCCGCGGAGGCTTTTTTTACGCTGTTCGAGAGTTTTTGATTTAGAAACGCGCTTTGTTTTCTTATTTGCTCTTTTCACCGTTACTGCTTGAGCGCCCAGCGGGCATTATCTTTACACATATCGTCCACGTTGTATTTTGCCGTCCAGCCGAAGATCTCTTTCGCCTTCGATACGTCGGCGTAGCATTCCGCGATATCGCCGGGGCGGCGCGGAGCTATGACGTACGGCACCTTTTTGCCGGACGCCTTTTCATAAGCCGTGATGAGCTCGAGCACGGAGGTGCCTTTGCCCGTTCCGAGGTTCACCGCCTCGGCTCCGGTGTGAGATCTCGCGTATCCGAGCGCGGCTGCGTGACCGTCCGCCAGATCGACCACGTGGATATAATCGCGGACGCCGGTGCCGTCTTCCGTATCGTAATCGTCGCCGAAAACGTTCAAATGATCGTATTCGCCGTTCGCGACCTTTATTATATAAGGCATGAGGTTGTTCGGTATGCCGTTCGGACGCTCGCCGATAAGACCCGAGGGATGAGCGCCGATCGGGTTGAAATACCGCAGCAGAACTGCGGAGAAGCCGGGATCTGACGCGCAGACGCCTTCAAGAATATGCTCTATGAACACCTTGGTCCAGCCGTACGGGTTCGTGGCGGACGTTTTCATATCCTCGGTAAACGGCGCGCGGTTGTCGTTCCCGTATACCGTCGCGGAGGATGAGAATATCATCCTTCTGCAGCCGTGATCACGCATGGCTTCAAGCAGCGTAACGGTGCCGCCTATATTGTTGTCGTAATATTCAAGCGGTTTTTCGACCGATTCGCCGACGGCTTTCAGCCCCGCGAAATGGATCACCGCCTCTATATCGTTTTCGGTGAATATCCTGTCAAGGACGGCGCGGTCGCGCATATCGCCTTCGTAGAGCTTTACGTCCTTTCCGCTGATCGTCTTTATTTTATCTATGACGTCGGGCGAGCTGTTGCAGAAATTGTCGAGGATAACTATATCCTCGACGTCTTCAAGAAGTCTCACGACGGTGTGAGAGCCGATGAACCCGGCGCCGCCGGTGACAAGGATCGAGCCGCGCCACAAAGGATCCGAATATTCTCCGCCGGCTGACAGCGCGCAGATCGACGAAACGACGGCTTCCCTGTCCTCACGGTAGGTGACGCCGAACCATTTCGCGCCCGTTTTGAGCACCTTTACGGTCGCGCCCGCGTCCATCGCCTCTTTCACGGCGGCGGGCAGATAGTATTCGCATTTCAGCGGATTATCGGACGAGGCGGCGTTTCTTACGAATTTTTCGAAGCCTTTCGCAAGCACGTCCTTGAAATCCGGCGTGAAGCCCCAGAGGTTCATCGAAACGGTCGTGCCGGCGTCGAGCGGGAATCTCTCACCGTTTTCAAGATACGCGATGCCGTCGGCTCCGGTCTCGATCTTCGTGCGCTCGGTTATGCTCTCGAGCATACCGTCCGCGCCTACCTCGCAGACGCCGCGGGACACCGTGCCGTGCTCTGTGACGGTGTTTTCGAGTCTGAAGCCCGCCATGCAGTACCTGCCGCGCGACGCGTTTTTCAGATATTCGCCGACCACCTCAAACGATTCTCTTCCGTAGAAATCGTCCGCGTTTATAACGGCGAAATTATCGTCTATAAGATCTCTTGCCGCGTATACCGCGTGCCCCGTGCCCCACGGCTTTACTCTGCCCTCCGGGATCACGGCGCCGTCCGGTACGTCGTCAAGCGTCTGATACGCGTACATTACCTTCACGCCGCGCACGCGCGAGCCGACGGTGCGTTCGAAATCGGCGCGCATTTCCGGCTTTATCACAAATATAACCTTATCGAATCCGGCACGCTTCGCATCAAAGATCGAGTAGTCTACGATAAATTCGCCTCCGCGCCCCACGGGATCTATCTGTTTCATGCCGCCGTAACGGGAACCCATACCGGCAGCCATAATCAAGAGTATCATATCGGTATGCCTTTCTTTTCGTCCAAACACCGCCGTTTGAGGCGGCGGTGCGGTATTTATCAGAGTTTGAGCGCTATTTTATGGTTTTCAAGCAGCGCTTTCAGGAATTTCTTTTCAACGTCGGCGATCTCCTCGAAGCCGAGTGTACGCGTCGGGTCGTTGTATTCGACTCTTACGAGCACGGAGGTGAAGCCCTTCGGCACGCCGATGCCGGTGTACACGTCGCGCGGGGATACGTTGACGATCAGATCCGACGCTCCCTTTATATCGGAAACGTAGTCCGTGAAATGGACGCCGTTTTTCACGAGGAGGTTGTATTCTCTCGTAACGCTCGGATAATCGCTGTCGAACTCTATGCTGCGCTTCGATTCACCGAAGCCTTCGAAGCAGAATTCGAGATACGCGACGTCGTCGCGGGCGAGCTTGCCGTTTTCGAATTCCATAAGGACTGCGCGGCTTATCTTTCCGACGTATCCTATCCTGCGTCCGTCGACGTAAATGTCGCCGCCGGCGCCTTCCTCGAACATGCCGAGCTCATCCGTCGATCTTATCTCATATTTGATATTGTATTCGCGCATGATCGCGTCGAGCAGGCTGACCGCGTCGTAAACGCTGAATTTCGCGTCCTTGACTATACCGAAGCCGCGTCCGAGCTTGACGCCGGTCATAAGAGCCGCGAAAACGTTCTTTTCGTTATACCCGTCATCGTGATCCTTCTGACGGAAGAAGCGCTTGCCGACCTCGAATATCCGCAGATCGTTCTTGCCGACAGACATGTTGGATATCGCCGTCTGAATGAGTCCGAAGCAGAGCGACGGTCTCATAAGCTCGTAGAAGTTGTTCAGCGGATTGAGTATCTTTATATCGCCGTAGTATTCGGAATCCTCTTTGATATGGAGCATCTGCATCGCGTTTCCGGGTATGAAGCCGTACGTCAGCACCTCGATGAAGCCGAAGCCGACCATCATATCGCGGAGCTTGTTCGCGTTTTTGTTTACGGGATTCTCAACGTACGGAGCGTAGAGCTTGATCGGCTGCGGTTCGATGTTCTGATAGCCGTACATACGGCCGACCTCTTCGATGACGTCCACGTCGTATTCGATATCGAGACGGAAATCCGGCACCGTGACTGCGACGTTCTCCCCGTCTTCGCATTCGGTTTCGAAGAAGCAGTCGTTGAGGTATTTGCAGATCTGCTCAGCGGAAAGCTCCGATCCGAGCAGGGCGTTTATGCGTTTCTTCGTGACGGTGAGCTTCTGCGGCTCGGTTGAGGTGCCGTCCGTGTACAAGTATCCGGTCTTATTGTATTCGCCGCCGCAGAGCTTTGTTATCATATCGATGCAGATCAGCGCGCCGGGGACCGCCGTGGCTACGGAAACGCCGCGCTCGAAGCGGTATGACGCCGCGGTCTGAACGTGCGTCTTTTTGCTTGTGACGCGTTCGATCACGTGGTCGAAGTTGGCGGATTCTATTATGATGTTCTTCGTTTCCGCTGTGACCTCGGGAGCGTGACCGCCGATGATACCGGCGACGCAAAGCGGGTTTTCATCGTCGGAGATGAGCAGCGCGCCCTTCGGCAGCTCTATTTCCGTCGACGCGAGCGTAGTGAACTTCGTCGGCGCGGGGACGTTCTCTATGCGGATGTCGCCTTTTACCTTATCGGCGTCGAAAATGTGTATCGGCTGACCGATCTGCAGAAGCACGTAGTTGCTTATATCGACTATCGGGTTGATGCAGGCGACGCCGGATTTCGTGAGTCTGTCTTTGATATACGCGGGAGTCTCGCCCGTATTGTCGACGCCGCGGATCTCGACGGCGCAGTATCTGTGAACGTCGGGCGTTTTGACGACGATCCTGTGGCTGAGGACGCCGTTGTCGTCAACGAGAGTGAGCGGAACGTCCGGGGTAAAGTTTTTGAGCTGTCTTCTTCCCTTGCCCGCGTAAAATTCACGCAGAACGCCGGCAACGGACAGCATGTCGGGTCTGTTCGCCTTTACCTCTATTTCAACGGCTTTATCGTCGCCGTAGTCCTCGATCGAGGCGATCTCGAAGCCCTGGATATCGAGCCAGTGTATCAGCTCGTCATAATCCGCGCCTATTTCAGATTCGGCTTTGAGCCAGTTATATGAAAATTTGAACATTTTATAGCCTCCTCTTACAGCTGTTCCCAGAGCGAGATCTCGTTCTCGAAAAGCTTGCGCATCTCTTTAATCTTGAAGTAAAGCATCGGAAGACGGTTCAAGCCCCAGCCGAACGCGAAGCCGACCGTGTCACGCGAGTATCCTACGGCTTCGAACACGTTCGGGTGTACCATTCCGGCGCCGGCGACTCTCATCCAGCCCGTGCCCTTGCACGTGCGGCAGCCCTTGCCTCCGCACATGATGCAGCCCATGTCGACCGCGGCGGACGGCTCGGTGTACGGATAGTAGCACGGCGAGAACTTCACCTTGTATTCCGGGCCGAAAACGCGTTTGACGCTCTCCATCACAGCCCATTTGAGGTTTGCGAGGTTAATGCCCTCTCCGACGACAAGACCTTCGACCTGATAGAAGCACGGGGTGTGCTGCGGGTCGATCTCGTCAACGCGGTAGACGACGCCCGGCGAGATTATCATGAAAGGCGGCTTGTGCTCGAGCATATAGCGGACCTGCACGCAGGACGTGTGCGAGCGCAGAAGCACTTTCGGATATTCAAGATAGAACGTATCCTGCATGTCTCTTGCCGGATGGTAATACGGCATATTGAGCATTTCGTAATTGTGACTGTCGTTTTCTATCTCGGGACCGTAGGCTATGCTGAAGCCCATGTCCTTGTAGACCTCCTCGAACATACGGCCCACTCTTATAAGTGGATGTATCTTGCCGCGTATGAACTCGGGAGACGGGACCGTCAGGTCTATGACGGAATCGTTTTTCTGTATTTCGGAGAGCTTCTTCTTCGCGTTCGCTATCCTCTCCTCAAATTCTTTCTTGAACTCGTTTATCGCGGCGCCGACGTCCTTCTTCTCTTCGGGCGGAAGCGCCTTCATCTCGGCGAAAAGCTCCTTCATCACCTTTTTGAAGGACGACTCAACGCTCTGGAGCTTGTCCGCGGCGTCGCTCTGCTGCAGCTTCGCCTCAAGCTCTTTTTTCTTTTCGTCAATGAACTGTGCCATTTTATGCACTCCTTTGTTTATTGCTTCGGTGTTATTTTTTCAATTTACTATGTTACCACATTTGATCCGCCGTGTCAAGCAAAAAATTTATAACAAATTTAAAATTAAACGCCGTATATTCAATTACTCCGTCTTAAAAATGCTCCGCGCCGCGGCGAGCATACGGCGCGATACGTAAAAATAATTGAAATTCGCG
Source organism: uncultured Ruminococcus sp. (assembly GCA_902762505.1). Classification (GTDB taxonomy): domain Bacteria; phylum Bacillota; class Clostridia; order Oscillospirales; family CAG-272; genus UBA1248. Next base: position 45,887 of record CACWOQ010000016.1, read on the forward strand.
TCACAACAGCATATTTTTTAATTTAAAATTCAGCTTTATTTTGTGCATTATAGCCAAAATCGGACTGATTTTTTTTACAAGGCAAAAATTCTAATGCACTTGATTTTGACTTTTTTGCATTTTATAATAAGAAGGATATAAAACACACGGCAAACTAAGGAGAGTTGCTTATGGTTTTTTCAACGCTCGAATTCCTGTTCCTGTATCTTATCGTCGCGCTCGGGTTTTACTACCTGTTCCCGCGAAAGTGGAGGAACATATGGCTTCTGATCATCAGCCTCGTATTCTACGGCTGGGGCGAGCCGATCTATCTGTTTCTTATGATATTTACCATAATAGTCGACTACGTCTGCGGCTTTATGGTAGACAAATACAGAGACGACAAAAAGAAAGCGAAGACAGCGCTGATCGTCAGCGTAATTCTCAATCTGGCGATACTCGGATTCTTCAAATACTATGATTTCATCGTCGGAAGCATACTTAACAAGATCCCCGGCGTCAACATCCCGCTGCTCGGTCTGTCGCTTCCGATAGGTATTTCGTTCTACACGTTCCAGGCGCTTTCATACGTGATCGACGTTTACAGAGGCGACGCTTCGGTACAGAAGAAGATAACCTCATTCGGCGCCTACGTCACGCTTTTCCCGCAGCTTATAGCCGGACCTATCGTCCGCTACAAGGACGTTGACGACGCGCTGAACGAGCGCACCGAGACCGTCGATCTGTTCGCCTCCGGCATCAGAACGTTCATGGCGGGTCTTGCAAAAAAGATCCTGCTTGCAAACGTTGTGGGTGAGCTGTGGAGCAACATCCGCGCCGTCCCGGTCGGCGAACGCACGGTCCTCGCAGCCTGGATCGGCATAATCTTCTATTCGCTTCAGCTTTATTTCGACTTCTCGGCGTACTCCGATATGGCGATAGGTCTCGGCAAGATGATGGGCTTCCGTTTCCTTGAAAACTTCAATTATCCCTACGTCGCCGACTCGATCACGGATTTCTGGCGCAGATGGCATATGTCGCTGTCGACCTGGTTCCGCGACAACGTTTACTTTCCTCTCGGCGGCTCGCGCTGCTCTCTCTTCAAGACGTACCGCAACCTGTTCGTCGTATGGATGCTGACGGGCATATGGCACGGCGCGTACTGGAACTACATTCTGTGGGGCGTGTTCTACGGCGTCATACTCATGATGGAAAAGGGCTTTTTGCTCAAATGGCTTGAAAAGATACCGAGATTCTTCCGCCACGTATACACACTCATAATCGTCCTGTTCGGCTGGCTCATTTTCGTATTTGAAAACACCTCCGAGGGCTGGGCTTACGTAAAGAATATGTTCGGTGTCGGCGCGGCGGGATTCGCGAATTCCGCGGACGCGTATCTGATACTCCGCAACCTCGTTTTCATCGCGATAATGATAATCGCCTGCACGCCGCTGCCGAAGAAGCTTTTCTACAAGCTTTACTTCAACGAAAACAAAACGGGAAAGATCTGGCGTGTTCTCGTACCCGTCGGATGCGCGGCGCTGCTCGTCGTATGTACCGCGTACATGGTCGACAGCAGCTTCAACCCGTTCCTGTACTTCAGATTTTAGGAGGCGATATAAATGGAAAACAATGAAAACGTAACGAAAGTCGCCCCGAAGCCGAAGAAAAAGCCGGAGGCCGAGATACTTCTTGACCGTCAGATAGAGATGAAAAAGAAAACGAGAGCGACGGATATAGCCATACTCTCCGTATTCTGCGCGTTCATTCTCTTCTTCGGCGTCGCCTTCTTCGTGATACCGGACAAAACTTATTCGGAAACCGAAAAAAGAGCGCTTCAGCAGGCGCCCGATCTGAGCTTCTCCCGCATCGCGTCCGACATCCGCCGGGATCTGCGGCTGATGACGATGACCGACACCGAAAAAGCGGAATACAAATCCGAGAAAAACTGGGACGAGGTCAAGGCGGCTGTCAAAACGGACAGAAGCTATAAGGATTATTTCACGGTCTTCGCAGACGAGATAGGCGACTACTACGCTGATCAATTCCCGTTCCGCGATCAGCTCAGAGCCGTAAAAGCGGCGGCTGAGATAGGTTTGCTGAAGCAGGAGAACAACGACGTTCTGTTCGCGGGCAAATACCTCGTCAAAAAGGATACCGTCTCCGGCGTCGTCATAAACGAAGACGGCACCGTAAGGGACAGGACCGAGGAAGACGCGTACGAAACGATCAGATCCAACGTCACGATGATATCCGGCATTGAAAAGAATCTGCCGGAAAATATAGATATCCGAACGGCGATAGCCGGAAGGACGGTCGACGTGGCGCGCTCCGCTCTGCCCGCGATATTCCCGTACGAAAGCACACACGCGGAACAGTACTGGCAGACTTACGAGACTGCGGCGTCCGACGCCGGGATCACTACCGTCGGCATCAAAGACACCCTGACGGATCATTTCAAAAACGGCGAATACGTCTGCTATAAGACGGACCACCACTGGACGACGCTCGGCGCGTATTACGCGTACTGCGATATCATCAGATCGTTCGGCGAGGAGCCGTTCCCGCTCGATCAGTTCCGGCGCACCGTATACAGCGATAAGTTCGTCGGCACGACGTACGCCAAGGCGGGCGCAAGCTTCGGCGGAGCGGACACGATAGAGCTGTTCAGATTCGAAGGCGACGAAAACTATACGACGACGATCACGGACAGCAGCGGAAACGTTCTCACGACGCTCAAGGCTTTCTATAACGAAGACGTTTACAGAGATATAAACGATAAATACAGCGTGTTCATAGGAAGCGACAACCCGGGCGACGGCGGAAACAACGCCGTGACGCTTGTGACGGACGGCGGAGCCGAACCGAGAAAGAAGCTCATACTGATAAAGGACAGCTTCGGAAACAGCCTCGTTCCATTCCTCGCGCGCCATTACGATCTCGTGGTCCTCGATATGAGAGTGTATTCCGGAGATATGACGGAATTCCTCGGCGACCCGCAGCTTGCGCACATACTCGTCGCGTACAATATGGAAACGTTCATGAACGACGAGAATATCACGAACGCGGCGGCAAGGATCATACCGTATTTCAGAAGCCTTTCAAAATAACCTGTCAGCGCCCGGCTCCCCGCCGGGCGCTTTTTGCGGGTCACAAACAGTTGCTGCGTACTGCTCGCAGTACCGGAAACGTTATACCGGTCCGGGTGGAAAACACGTGATCGCCGCGGCGTATCTTTAAGCTTTTTTTCAAATACCCCTTGACAAAACCGATCTTTTGTGGTATTATAATCAGGCAACAAAAAATAAGCGGGTGTGGCGGAACTGGCAGACGCGCAAGATTCAGGTTCTTGTGTTCGCAAGGACATGCAGGTTCAATTCCTGTCACCCGCACCAACGTAAAGGACACCTCCGTGAGGGGGTGTCCTTTACGTTTGCACGACGCTCGCAAAAGAACCTGCCGTGATCGCGAAGCGATCCCGAGAAGCTGCGCACAAAGCACTATAAAGCACCGCAATACTTCACGCAGCTTCAGGTTCATGCCCTGTCACCCGCACCAACGTAAAGGACACCTCCGTGAGGGGGGCGTCCTTTACGTTTGCACGACGCTCGCAGAAGAGCCTGCCGTGATCGTGAAGCGATCTCGAGAAGCTGCGCACAAAGCACTATAAAGCACCGCGATACTTCACGCAGCTTCAGGTTCAATTCCTGTCACCCGCACCATCGAAGCCCCGGAGACTTTTGCTTCCGGGGTCCGATTTTTCTGCAGCAACCGGCGTTTTCAACCGGATACTTCATAATCAAGATCACATGGAATCCAATCCGTCCGGTCGCCTAAACACGTTTTATACCTGTCCTTTTTCTCAAGCCAACGACGAACGCCGGTTTCTACGGCAGCGTAGTTTTCTGTGATTCTTGATTTTATGGGAAGGAGTTCTTCCGGCGGAAACGTCTTTCTGATCTGTCCGTCAAACGTTTTCTGTTTTAAGCATACGGGTTTAATATTATACCGTGTCAAGACTTTTTACAATTAGAAGAGGTAGCAGTTTATTGCTTTTTACAGCGCCTCCGTTATTTTCACCCACGAAAACTATCTCAAAAGTCTTTTTCTCATTAGGCTGCATATAATATACCTTATTGTCTTTATCGGCCATTTCTCTTTCTTTTAAAAGTCCAGAAGCTACGTCGGCAGGATCAGCGGTCGCGGAAATCGAGAACGCGGTGACTCTGTTCGTTCTGTTCTCCGCCGTAATACTGCATATAAACAGCACTTTACCGTCTTCGATTTTGAATTCAGAAAAATAACTCTCGTCCAATACGATATTTACCGGGTTAAAATGTAAATTTTTCAGTGCGTTGTACGCGAAGTGCCATCCGACTGCCAGTAACGCTGTTGCGATCAAAGAAACAACGATTATGATTATAACGCGTTTTGTTTTACTGCTATTCTTATTCATAGCATCATCTCCTTCAATCATTAAATCTGCATATGTGGATTGGTTGCTTTTTTATAAGAAGGTAACACGGCAACCGTATGCATTACCGACTTGTGTGAAGCTTGCTGTCTTTACCGGCTGAAAAAGACTTCACACTTCCCTTTTTCGGCGGTGTTATCAGCCCGCGCTGTGCGCGAGCCGGTAATCTGCCGGACTCATATATCTGAGACTGTCCTTCAGACGTTTCCTGTTGCAGAACAGTTCGATATATCTGAATATGTCCGTCTTCACCTCTTCTATTGTATCATATTTCCTCCGGTATGTCAATTCCTTTTTCAGACTTGCAAAAAAGCTTTCCACGCAACTGTTGCCGTGCGAGCATCCCGTGAACCCCCAAAACTCGACAGGCTCGTTTTTGGGGAACCACGGCCCCGGTGCGCTCATGGATCCCGTGATCCCGTTTTCATTCAGCATCGCTTTGTATTTCTTGCTGCTGTACTGACTTCCTCTGTCGCTGTGGAATATCAGTCCTTCGTGGTTTCCTCGTAAAGCTATTGCGTTCCCGAGTGCTCTCATGGATAATTCACTGTCTATGTTCCTGCTAACGTCATATCCGACTACCATATTGATTTACAGATTTATCAAAAATAATACTATATTTAAAACAGCACCGGCTAAATATACGCCTATCAGAATAAAATTTAGTGGTTTGAATTCTTTTTTTATACAGAACCATCTTATGATACTAATAATGGCTGCTATAACAAAACCAATTGCCATAATTGCATATCCAATACTTTTCATACACGAACCCACCCTCTCAATGGATTGGTTGCTTTTTTATAAGAAGGTAACGCGGCAACCGTATGCATTACCGACTTGTGTGAATCTTGCTTGTTTTGCCGGTCAAAAAAGACTTCACACGTATCTTTTTTACGGTATCACCACCATTTTCCTAAAGCATTATACTATATTTTATCATATTTTTCAATATTGCACCTTTAATATTCTTTTTCTGAACTATTTTCGCGCCGATTTTATGATGATATTGAAAAATGCGAAGCCTGCATCTGTTATATTATCATCGTTTGTGAAATACTCGTATTCTACTTTTTCAACTCTCCCCGCGTCGTCTGAGAAAAGCAGCACGTTTTTTACATAGTAATCCGGCTTTTGCGCGAAGCACTTTTCTTTCAGCTTTTCAAAAAAACATATTCCGTCAAGTATATCGGCAGGTGAATAAATATCCGTTTTCCTTATATTCTCAAGAGATTCTTTTTTACGTCTGTCGATACTGTCTATCAAGCGCTGTACGTAATCTTCTTTTGTGCTTACGCGTCCCTCGTTTTTCATCATCATGCCCTTCCTTTATTTTTATGATCATATTATATCACAAAAAAGCTCAAAAAACGAAAACAGGGACAACTGAAGCAAAATTGGGACAACTGCAATGATAAACCGCGCAAAAAGCAAAAACCGGAAGTTTTTCACCTCCGGTTTGTTAATTGTTTAGTGACCGCTGTCAATCGTAGTACCCGTTATGAAACGCTTTCTGCGAATCGAAATATTCCTTATAGCCCGACACCTCGACGGCGCAGACGAGCGTCCTCGCAAATGCCCTGTTTTCGTTATAATTTGCCTTGCCTATATCCTTATAGAACGCGTAGAACGGTATTCCGTCAACATAGACAAGCCCGACCTTGTCGTATTCGTCAAACGACACCTCCTTATGAGCCGCCATGCAAAGCGGGCAGGCGTGACCTCCGAAAACGTAGCCCTTGTGCAAAAGCTCTTCCGCTTCCTTTATTGAGATGAGACGCGCGTCGGCGGTCTTTACGTAAACCTCCTCCGCCGGTTTGTTATAGCGGTAATATGTTACCGCCACGTTATTCAGCATACCGTCGCTGACTATCGAGCTGTCGGTCATACGGTAATTTCTGAAATACAGGACTATGCAGTCCGAATAAATATTTGAACGTATATCCGCGACGTTTTTTGTTTTATCATATATATACACCGTTAAGGAAGACATATCCGTTTCCGCGTAGTCCGCGTAATTGCGTACGACATACATATCCGGCAGGTCGGTGTCAAACAAATTGCACAAAAGCGAGCGGAGCGGCTGAAGTGATGAGATTATCTCCTCATCCGTCTGTCTTCTGTCAACGCTTATATCAACCCCGCCGAGTTTTATCGGCGTGTATTCGTCGTAAACTCTTAAAAAACTGATACTGTTGATAAGCGCGTTTGAGTGGGCGAAGGCCATATAGTTTCCTTCGCTTACCGTCGCTTCGTACTCTTCGCTCGAATAATCGGTGAGCTCGCTGTGATTTATACTATATTCCATGCTGATGCCGAGGCTTTTTAAAGTCGCGGGCAGATACTTGTTTATAAACGACTTTGCTTCGCTCTCGTTTACGGCGCCGGTGCGGTCAACCCTTCTTTCGTATATACCCACCGTTTCCGTATTCGGCATGGGCAGACAGTAATAGTTCAGCGATTCAAGCGACGGAGCGTACATCGTCGTATATATTTTTGTCCCTCCCTCAAGCGTTTTGAGCGACGTTTTATCCGCTATTTCCTGCGCGGTTAAAACGCGAGTGCCGGGTACGGGCAAATCGGCATCGGAATTCGTCGTCGCGTCTCCTCGCTCAATATCCGTTACCGCGGGTGTTTCTTCACCGAGCTTTGCGGCGATCACGGCGCCTGCCGCAATCAGGCCCGCGCCGAGCAGCGCGGCGACGGCTATGACCGTAAGACGTTTGAACACCGGTGTTTTTGTTTTTTCCGTTTTATTCGATTTTTCGGAATATTCAAGAGATTCCGATATACGCGCCGGATCGATTTTACCAAGCGCTTTATTAAATGTTCCTTTTGTCAGCATAAGTATCCCTCCTTGGATAATTCGTCCTTCAACTCGTTTTTTACTTTTTCAAGTATCGCGTAAACGGTTCTTTTCGGGATGTGAGTCTGTTTTACGATCTCATCAACTTTACAATTAAAGTAATAACGCTTCATAAAGCATGCGCGTTCCCTTTCGGGCAGTCTTTTGATAAATCCGTTCAACAGCTTGGCAAGCTCATTTACGCAGACCTCATCTTCAACCGAATAATCGTCTTCAAGAAAATCCGCGTAATCGTCAAGTGAATCCACAACGCCGGAGTTTCTTTTTTCTCTGCCGTTTGCACGGAAGAGATCCGTCGCCGCGTTTCTTGCGATCCTGGCGATAAACGCTTTAAAATTACCCGGTCTTTCCGGAGGGATAGAATCCCAGAGCTTTTTGTATACGGTATTCACGCATTCCTCGCTGTCCTGTCTCTGACGCAGGATATTATTGCATATAGAGAATATCAGAGGCTCGTATTTGCTCTCCGTTTCTCTTATCGCATCTTCGTTCCGTTCAAAATACATGGCAACAATATCATTATCATCAATTGCGGTACGTTGAATCATAAAAATCTCACCTCCTTCACTGCTGTTTCGGGCGCCTTCATTCATTAAGACGATAATGCTGACAAAAAGTGCAGGCTTTTTTTGAAAATTTTTCTATTTTTTACTTCAGTTTACAAACACGCGGATATACTCGTCCTCAAGCGTCGGTGCTTCGGGCTTTGCGTTATCGGCAGGCTTTGTATAAGACAGCACGCGGAGATTCACGTCCGCGCCGTCGCTTTGAATGTTTATGACCTTGTATCTGTTCTGATACGCCGTGACTTCGTCCGCGCCGCAGCGTATGCTCCATACGCCCCCCGCGGCTTTTTTCGCAAGCTCCGACGGTGCGCCGCAGTCGGCAATGACGCCTTTCTTCAAGAATATAGCCGTCTTTGCTATGTATTCGATATCGGACACGACGTGAGTGGCGATGATAACGATTTTGTCAAGCGATATTTTGGAAATGTAGTTTCTGACCGCGATCCTTTGCTTGGGATCGAGCCCCGCGGTCGGCTCGTCGAGAAGCAGTATTTTCGGGTCGCCGATCACAGCTTGCGCTAACGCGAGCCTCTGTTTCATGCCGCCGGAGAACGTGGACGTTTTCATACTTCGCACGTCGTCGAGCTCAACCGCGCAGAGGATTTCCGTCACCTGCTCAGCCGGATCGCCGACGCCCTTTAACGCGGCGATATAGTACAGATACTCCTCCGCCGTGAACTGCGGGTAAATTCCCGGGTACTGCGGCATATATCCGAGCAGACCGAGATATTCCTCGCCCATTTTCAAAATATCTTTTCCGTCATACGTTATCTCGCCCGAATCGCGTTTGAGATTTTCGGTGATTATGTTCATCAAAGTCGATTTGCCCGAGCCGTTAGGTCCGAGCAGCGCGTAAATTCCGGGCGTGAGCGTCATTGTGAAACCTGATAACGCCTTGTTTTGTTTATAGCTTTTACTTACGTTATTTATTTTAAGCTCCATTTTATAACCCTCCCCGATTGTCTGTAAACGTACGGAATGAATATCAATACCGGTATAACTACGCAGAGCGCGACGGAAATCATCACCGCGTAAGGCGTATCGGACAGCTGTAAAAATCCGCTTCCGTCAAGCCATAGCGCCGGGTCGGCGCAGCGTACCGCCTTATTCTCCGCGTTTTTCAGTAAGAACATAGGTATAACGTAAATCCATGCCGTCGCCGCCATTGCGGTTATATGATTTTTGATAAGTGACGATATACCGCAGCAGAACAGACAAAGCAGCACGACTCCGATAAATCTCAAAATGAACATGAGCGCGACGTACCGGCCGAGCGACGTTCCGCCGCACGCTTCAAATCCCGGCACGGCGTAAATATTCGCGCCGGGCAGCACCATTCCGAATTTGAATAATATCGGCAAGAACGTTATGAGAGTGAACGCGGCGTATAACGCGCCGGAGACGGTCATAAGCGCGGCGAATTTTATCCACGGCAGTTTTCCGCGTCCTTTTTTCGTTGTGGTCATAACGCTTTCCGTGTTGTTCACGCGGTCGTACGTTGACAGATACGTGCAGAGGAACACGGCGGACAAGATCAGAAATATATCCGCGCCGGACTCAAAGAACCGTCTGTATCCGCCTTCAAACAGTACAGGCGTGTCTTTGCCTTGTTCGTGAAGTTCAGTGAGCCTTTCATATTTTTCACGGAAGAGTCCGAAACCCTCGAAATTCGCTATGTAATAGTCCGCCGCCTGCATCGGATCGTCAATATCGTCAACGGTCTGACCGAAGCGGATCGCGGAATACGCTCTGAAGCCGTCGTTTATCTTCTGCGCCTCCGTGTTATATTCGTCCTCTATTTCATAACAGTATCTGCCCTGCCAGCGCTCGCAGTATTTTTTGTATACCTGTTCCGGATACGGAAACGCTCTGACGGATATTACCGACACAATCGCGCCGGCGATAAGCGTTAAGGCGATAACGGCGACGCACAGCTTGCTTTTGAATATCTTTCTGAATTCATACGCGTAAAGCCCGTGCGGTTTCGCCTGTCTGATCTTACGCTTTCGCTTTAATTTCAGCTTCGGCAGTTTTATGGTAACCGACGCCCGGTTGAGATGGAGCGCAAAGAACACGGCGCCAAAAAACACGATAAGCAAAAGCGGCAGGACGATATTTACAACGTAAGCGGGTATTGCCAAGCCGAACACGTCTATACATCGCAGCTCGCCAAATATATTTGACGGTCTTATCGAGGCAAACAGATTGCAGTTGCGCAAAAACGCGTTTTTGTTTATGTACGATTTGTTATTCAGCATATACGAGCCGTACATGAACAGAGCCGACACCGCGGCGGCCAACGCACCGCTGTTGAACAGATACGATACGCCACCCGCAAAGAATGCGAGCGCGATACATACCGGTATCTTATACAGCACGGATACGAACGCTGCCGATAAAACGCTTATCTCGTTCGGCGCGTAGATAAACGCCTTCAGATTCTGAAGTCTCGCTCCGCCGCCCGTGAAATCTACGAACCCGCCGCGGGCGAAAACGCCGGCGAAAGAAGACAGACAGAACAGTAAAACGAGTGCAGTCGTCGTTATCGCGCACGCGGTCAGCTTGACCGCCGCGTATCCGCGCCGCCCGTATTTATACGCGTACAGCGTCTGCATCTCGCCCGTTTCCTTTTCGCGCCGGAACACGAACGCGGCGCAGAATGCGCAGCATGACAAAAGGAACATATCTACGTAGATATACGACAGATACTGACCGAAGCCTGTTACAGTCTCCGGCTCTTTATCCGTCACAAGCGCCGAGTATTTGTCAACTATCATCCCGTAATACCGCGCGGTAAAGCCGTCCTTGTCCTCCTCCGCGCCGTATCTGCTCTCAGCATCCTTTATTACGGCGGCGACGCCCTGCGCGTAATACTCCGTCTTCGCGTCGTTTTCCACATCGCACAGCCTGTACGCCGCCACCATATTAGCCGTAAGCAGAACGACGGAAACGATTATTATCAGCCTGTTCCGCAAGAGCTTCAAAAGCTCAAATTTAAGATTCTGACCAAAGTCTTGCATATCTCTCCTGTAAATTCTCCGTTACTATGAATTCCCCTGTTTTTATGTTTACTATGCTCTCCAAATAAGTCATCAAATCCTTTCTTATAATGCATCTGTTCAGGAACAGTCTTTCCTTGTTTTTTGGTATCTATTTTAGTATACTTAACTAAATCAGATAATGCTTCAGCATACGGATCTAATTGTTGTTTAGCCATATATACAGCCATCTGTATATCAAAGAACGATAACATGAAGTTCTATCCGTTTACAGTCACATTGTACTACTCGTTCCTAGAAAGATTTTTACTATCCCCGTACGAACTTTTTGCAATATCGTGCAAAACATTGGATCCTTTTACCAACAGATAATCAATAAGATCGTTAACGTCAACCATACTGCTGATTCCATTAGTCCAAGCCTTTGTGAGTGTATCTATATCTGACGTCTACTCTTCAGTATAACCATTTGCCTTAGCAAAATTCAATACTACTGCTTCTTCCGCTTCTTTGGTTCTAGTATACTTAGAAACTTCTTGATCACTCATGTAAGAAGATTGAGCATTGCTATAAGCCTCTGCAAGAGCTCTCATAATAGGCTAACTTGTAAACCACAATGTTCGTTTTCCAAATCCAGTACGAATCATTAAATTTATCAAGTTGTATGTATACTTTCCTATATTAACCTTATCTGCAACAGGGTCTTTAGCAGCATCCACGTGAATATTAATCAAGCCAGATATCCAAGAAAGAATCGACCTGCCGTCTATATCTTTACTTCTGTCAAGTCTATTCATGTTAAGTCTAGTGAGGATGCTTCCTTTTTCTTCCTTAAACTTAACATTATAGAGCATTGTTAGTATATGGTTATTGTTATTAAGAGCAAACGGGCCTATACCAAATTTACCAGTAGCAAACGCTTCTTTTGAAGAACACTGTTTTCTTAACATATATGCATCATAAGGATGCAATGGGTTCTTCTTCAGTCCACTTTCAAAGTCTTTGGATATATCTGTTATCAATCGTGTATCACCGTCAATAGAGGCGTGTAACATGTGCATAGATCTTGACGTTTTCTTTCCGTTTTCATCTTCCACCATGTCGGTAAGTAACGCAACATAATCATCAAACAACCTGTTCTATAACTGCTCAGAAGAGCCTTCTTCGTATTTATCAGTAAGTTTGCGATGTTTTATATCATATTGATTTCCAAGTCCGTGAACTTCATTACCTTCTGCCCAATTGTAATCTTCAACTCCAACTCTTCTATAATTTTTGAAAGTAAGATATAGTTTGTCAATGTCGAAGTCAGAACCTGTAATTGTAGTAAACTCTGCAGGAAGAATAACGGTATCTCTAACAGCCGGAATTACATCTACACACCTAAGAGCATGTATAGAAGATATTGCCTGAGTAGGAATACGATAACCTATTATGTTACATTTTGCATTACTCCATTCAGTTTCGCCTGATTTAACACCACTTATTATTCCGTTGTCTATAAGATACTGTTTAGCTTCTTTGAATGACATCCTCTTGCCGTTCTTTTTTGGAAGCAGGTGGTCAAAGAAGTCAATACTAAGGACACAGTCCATAGAACCTTCTTCGTTCACCATCTTAAGACGTTCGCCGTTGTTCAAATCCTATGCAAGATTCTCATCACCGAGAACTCTTGTATGGCCCTCCATTGCCCAAACAGATCTCTGTATGAAAGGAG
>CACWOQ010000017.1:0-37609 GCA_902762505.1 uncultured Ruminococcus sp.
GTCGAGCACGGGCGCGGCAGCGCCGCGAAGACTTCTTCGGGTACCGCAAGCGGGGATTCAATCAGGCTCCGTAAAGCTTCGCCCGGAGACTCGCGCCCCCTCAACTCTCTCGGAGTTGTGGGAGGGGTAAGGGGGTTTGGGGGTCATGAGGGGTGGGACCCCCAAGAGCTTAGAAGCCGCAGAGCACGTCCGGCCGAGTCGTCGAACTGCAGCAAAAACAGCGCCGTACATTACGTACGGCGCTTACGTTATTATTTCAGCGGCTCGAAATCCGCCGCTCCGTGCTTGCAGAGCGGGCAGACGAAATCCTCCGGCAGCTCGTCGCCTTCGTATACGTATCCGCATATCTTGCAGACGTAGCCTTTTTTGCCCTCGGTCCGGGGCTTCGGCTTCACGTTGTTCTGATAATACGTATAAGTCATCGTTTCGGCGTCGGATACTACTCTGCATTCGGTCACCGTGCAGATGAACATTCCGTGAGTATCGAGATCAACGTACTGCTCGACCTTCAGCGACATGAACGCGTTGATGTACTGCGACAGGAACACGAGCCCGTTATCCGAGCGGTGCACCTGCTGTCCCTCGAACTTGTCCACGCTTCTGCCGGAGCGGAAGCCGTAGCATTCGAATACGGAGAAAGGCGCCTCCGTCGACAGGCAGTTGACGTTCATCACTCCGGTCTGTTTTATGACGTGATGCGAGTAGTTCTGCTTGTTTATCGTCACGGCTATGCGGTTCGGGGTGTTTGTGACCTGCGTTACGGTGTTGACGATGAGTCCGTTGTCCTTTTTGCCGTCGTTGCTCGTCACTACGTACAGACCGTAGCCGATCTTGAACAGAGCGGAAAGATCCTGTTTCGTCACGGGCTTGTCCGAAAGAGCTATATAATCGCGGCACAACTCGTCGGACAGCGCCTCGATCTGTTCCTTGTTTTCCTCGCTCACGCCGGATTTAATTCTGACCACGGGTTCCGCGAATTTAAGATTCTGGCAGCCCTCGAGCATCTTCATCATCGTCTTTGCGGCGAGCGGAGCCCACGAGCCGTTCTCTATCAGAGCCACGGTGCGGTTCTTGTATCCGCGCTCGGTCAGGTGCTGTATGAATTCACGCATGAACGGGAATATGTCGGCGTTGTACGTCGTTGTGGCAAGTACGATCTTGCCGTATCTGAACGCGTCCTCCACGGCTTCAGCCATATCTTCTCTCGCCAGGTCGGCGACGGCTACCTTCGGACAGCCCTTCTCCTTCAGCCTGTCGGCTAAGAGCTGAACCGCCTTTTTAGTGTTGCCGTAAACGGACGTATACGCAATGAAAACGCCTTCCGTCTCGGGCTGATACGTCGACCACAGACCGTAGAGTCTGAGCACCTCGGGTATCGTGTCGGTGAGGACGGGTCCGTGGAGCGGGCAGATGCGAGCGATATCGAGCGCGGCGGCTTTTTTCAGTACCGCCTGCACCTGTGCGCCGTATTTGCCGACGATGCCGAAATAATACCTTCTCGCCTCGCACGCCCAGTCCTCTTCAACGTCAAGCGCGCCGAATTTGCCGAAAGCGTCGGCTGAAAACAGCGTTTTTTCGGCGGGGTCATACGTCATCATGACCTCGGGCCAGTGTACCATCGGCGCGGCGATGAAGCTGAGCTTGCGCGAACCGAGATCGAGCTCCGAGCCTTCCGAGATCTCTATCCTTCTGTCCGCGTAATCGTCGCCGAAGAAGTTTTTCATCATGGGGAACGATTTGGGATTCGATACGATGACGGCGTCGCTGTACGTATTCATGAACAGAGCGATGTTCGACGAATGGTCAGGCTCCATATGCTGAACGATGAGATAATCCGGCTTTCTGCCGTTCAGCGCGTTCTGCACGTTGTCAAGCCATTCGTGACCGAATTTCGCGTCGACAGTGTCCACCACGGCTGTCTTTTCGTCGATCAGCACGTAAGAGTTGTAAGCCATGCCGTTCGGCACTTCGTACTGTCCCTCGAACAGATCGAGCTTGTGATCGTTGACGCCCGCGTAAATGATCTTTTCCGATAATTTCATAATTATATCTCCGGTTTTTCAAGAATTTCGTCTTCCCCGTGAAGTCCGTTGAACGTCTTCACCGCTTCCCCGCCTCCGAAGACCGTAAGAGCCGGTATATACGTGATCCCGCCGAGGCGCGACGTATCAAAACCTCACGCGGTTTTCCTTTCCATTATAGTTTATAAGTTGGAACAAAGCAATAACCAATTGATACGGAACTGAAAATTCATTCCGACGGCGGCGCTCGAAAAGTGTTGAAATTTACATATTGTTCTCAAATTAAAAGTTTCATTGTCTTGTTTGTAGTGTATAATGTAACAAAGTTTTTCGGCACGTCCGGTAGGATCATCAGAAAGGAACGTTATGAACGGAAAAGAAAAAGAACAGGAATATACGATATCCATCATTCAGATACTTAAAATACTCAGAAAGTATCTGATACCGATATTGATCATAACGATAGCAGCGGGCGCAGTCACGTACGTTATCAGTGCAAAATTCATCAAGCCGAAATACAAGGCGGAGGCTTTGATATACGTTTCGGCAAAGGACTACATGCAGAGCGGTACGATGACGACAAGCGACCTCAGCATAGCTAAGCAGCTCGTCAGCACGTACTCAATAATCCTCAAAACGGACGGCGTGCTGAACAAGGTGACCGAAAGGCTCGGCAACCAGATAACGGCGGCGAAGATCAAGGCCAACCTCAGCGCCTCGGCGGTCAACAACACCGAGGTGTTCACGATAAGCTACGTCGACACGAATCCGGAGCGCGCGCAGGCGGTCGTAAACGCGATAGCCGACATAGCGCCTGACGAGATAATGAACGTTGTCAAGGCCGGCAACGCCTCCGTTATACAGTGGGCGGCGACGCCTGTCAATCCGATCTCACCGAACAAGACGAGAAACGCGGCGATCGCCGCGCTCGCGGCGTTCGTGCTGTCGGCGGCGGTATTCATACTCATCTCGCTGCTCGACACGCGTATCCGTACCGTGGAGGATCTGACGGACGAATTCGATATGCCCGTGCTCGGATCCATACCGACGATAACAGCGGACCTTTCCGCGGCAGAAACAGCGGAGGATGACGACGATGAATAAGATGCAGAGAAAAGCAAAATCCGTAAACCTCAAGGAATTCAAGATCCTGAACGAGCATACGTCCTTCTCCGTCCGCGAAGCGTACAGCACCGTAAGAACGAACCTTCTGTTCGCCGCCCACGGTGAAAAATGCGGTATATTCGCGGTATGCGGCGCAAGCGAAAACGCGGGAAAATCCCTAACCTGCATAAACGTGGCTATATCGTTTGCCAAGATCGGAAAAAGCGTGCTTATAATCGACTCGGACATGCGTCACCCGTCGGTCAACAAAGCTCTCCGCATCAAAAAGAACACCGGTCTGTCCGACGTTCTTGCAAAGCTTACGAAGGACATCCCGGTTATCTCCACCGATATAAAGAACCTTTGCATACTCCCCGCCGGAAGCATACCGCCCAACCCCGCAGAGCTGCTTTATTCAAGCCGCTTCGATAAGGTGCTTGAGGCGTGCTCCGAGCGCTTCGACTATATATTCATCGACACGCCTCCTCTGAATCTCGTATCGGACGCGGCGCTTCTTTCCGAGAAGGTAGACGGATATATATTCGTTATACGCGCCGGCTCCGACAACAAGCGCGACGTCGCAGCCGCGGTAGACACGATCAGGAAGGTTGACGGCAAGATCGCCGGCTTCATCCTGAACGACGTGAATGAAAAGACCGCCGGCTACAAGGGCTACGGCAGCTACGGCAAGTACGGAAAGTACGGCAAATACGGCAAATACGGCAAATACGGAAGCCGTTATTCAAGCAAATACGACAACACGGAAACAGCGGACAAAAAATTCACCGCGCGTGAAAGCTCCGCGTCAGTAAAACAGGAAGTAAAACAACAGGAAGATGAAAAATGACCGGGTAGACGCCGCCTCACAGACGGCGTACGGCTCGGCGGAATACAAACGGTCACAAAAAGCGTATACGATAGAGTGTGCCTTCGAGTACTTCATCTCGCTGCTTGTGACCGACGCTTTTCTCGCCAAGCTGTTAAGATCCATGGGCGCCGACGACGCGCTCTGCGGTATAATATCCTCTTTTATATCGCTTGCAATGCTATTCCAGCTCTGCGCCCTGCTCGTGGTCGGCAGGATCAGAAACGTAAAAAAGACCGCAGTCACGGTACATACGGCGGCGCAGCTGCTCTTCACCTCGCTTTATCTCATACCTTTTCTGCCGTTTCCCGACGAATACAAGCGCCCCGTGTTCATCGCCTGCATGCTCGCGGCGTATCTCGGCAATTACCTCGTCACGTCGGTGATTTTCAAGTGGGGGATGTCGTTCGTGGATCCCGCGCGCCGCGCGAGATACGCGTCGGTCAAGGAAATGGTGTCGCTCGCCTCGGGCGTTATAGTGTCGCTTTCGATAGGCGCGGCGACGGACGCGTTCGACGCGGCGGGCAACGTCCGCGGAGGCTTCGCCTTCACGGCGGTATGCATGGCGATCTTCTCGCTGTGCGACCTCATATGCCTGCTTCTGATCAAGAACGAGCCCGTGAAGGAAAAGACGGAGCGTCAGCCGCTTCTGCCGGCGCTCAAAGCCGTTTTTTCGAACAGGGCTTTCATCCGCGTTCTGCTGATACACTGCCTGTTCAATATCGCCACATACGCGACAATAGGCTTTATGGGCACGTACAAGCAGGATGAACTCGCGTACACGATAGGTCAGATACAGATAATCAACACGGTAGGCGTCGCCGGGAGATTCCTCGCGTCGCGTCCGTTCGGCAGATTCTCCGACAGATTCACTTATTACAAGGGCATAATGCTCGCGCTCGTGATACTCGCGTCGGCGTTCGCGCTGAACATGTTCACGTCCCCTTCGGCGCGGTGGCTCGTCATAGCGTTCACGCTGCTGCAGAGCGTGAGCTGCGCCGGCACGAGTCAGAACCTGCTCAACATAACGTACGCGTACGTTCCGGAAAAATATTTCGTCCACGCCACGGTAATCAAAAGCAGCGTGTCCGGCGTCGTCGGCTTCTGCGCCACGCTCGTGTCCGGCAGACTTCTCTCCGCCGTTCAGGCAAACGGCAACACGTTCCTCGGGATGCACGTTTACAGTCAGCAGCTGCTCTCGGCAATATCGCTCGCCGTAACTCTGATAACGCTCGCATATATGTGCATAGCTTCGCGGAAAATGAAAACTCAATAAAAAACGCGGTATCAAAACCGCGTTTTCTGTTACCATTCGTATTTCGTAAGTTTTCCGTCCTCACGCAGGCCTTCGAAATCTCTCTGTCTCAGCACCTCGTATACGGCTACCGCAACGGAATTCGAGAGATTGAGCGAGCGAAGCGTATCGCGCATCGGTATCCTGACGCACCTGTCAGGGTTGTCGTGCAGAAGCTCCTCCGGCAGACCCTTCGTCTCCTTGCCGAAAACGATGAAAACGCGCTTCGGATACGTGACGGCGGTATAAGCCCGCGGCGCCTTCGTCGTAAAGAAAAACATCTTTTCGCCTTTGTTTTTCTCGAGAAAATCGGACAGACCGTCGTAGTACGTTATATCGAGCTTGTCCCAGTAATCGAGCCCCGCGCGTTTCAGCTTTCTGTCGTCGATCTCAAATCCGAGCGGCTTGACGAGGTGGAGCGACGCCCCGACCGCGGCGCACGTTCTTGCGATATTGCCCGTGTTCTGAGGTATCTCCGGCTCGATAAGAACTATATTTATATCCATATGACCACTTCCTTATGAAAATTTACAAAATACGATTTTATTTGTAGGAGTCTTTTTGTATAATAGCATAAAAAGGAATTGTATTAAATCATCTATTTTTAAATAAACTGCACCGGAGAAGTAAAAAATGAGTCTTATCACCAGAATTTTCGGAACCTACAGCGAAAGACAGGTCAAAAAGATCATCCCGATCGTCGATAAAATAGAATCGCTTTCGGATGAATATAAAGCCAAGACGGACGCGGAGCTGCGCGCTATGACGGACGTTTTCAAAAAGCGCCTCGCTGACGGACAGACGACGGACGATATCCTGCCGGAGGCGTTCGCAACGGTGCGCGAGGCGGCGGACCGCGTGCTCGGCAAAAGGCCGTTCCGCGTTCAGCTCATCGGCGGTATAATACTCCATCAGGGACGGATCGCCGAGATGAAGACGGGCGAAGGCAAAACGCTCGCCGCAACTCTTCCCGCGTACCTCAACGCGCTGACGGGCAAGGGCGTACACATAGTCACCGTCAACGACTATCTTGCCACGCGTGACAGCGAGGAAATGGGCAGGATATACAACTTTCTCGGACTTTCCTGCGGACTTATCGTTTCAAACGAACGCGACAGCAGCGTGAAGCGTCAGGCGTACGCCGCCGACATCACGTACGGTACGAACAACGAATTCGGCTTCGACTATCTGCGCGACAACATGGTCACGTATAAGGAAAGGCAGGTCCAGCGCGGGCACGCCTACGCGATCGTCGACGAGGTGGACTCCATCCTGATCGACGAGGCGAGGACTCCTCTTATCATATCCGGTCCCGGCGACAAGGCGACGGATATGTACGACCGCGCCGAAGCCTTCGTCAAGGGCTTGCGCAAATACGTTATGAAGGAGATCGACTCTAAGGAGGATATGGACTCATCGGAGATCTCTGAGGAATACGATTATATAGTCGACGAAAAGGCGAAGACCTCCGTTCTGACGAAGCGCGGCATCGAGCGCGCGGAGCGGTATTTCAATCTTGAAAACTACGGCGCCCCGGAAAACGCGGAGATCGCGCACCATATAAACCAGGCGATAAAAGCGCACGGCAACTTCCATATAGACGAGGATTACGTCGTAAAGGACGGACAGGTTATAATCGTCGACTCGTTCACCGGCCGTCTTATGTTCGGACGCCGCTACAACGAGGGACTGCACCAGGCGATAGAGGCGAAGGAGGGCGTCAAGATAGAGAAGGAATCGAAGACGCTCGCCACCATAACCTTCCAGAACTACTTCCGTCTGTACGAAAAGCTCTCCGGTATGACCGGTACGGCTCTTACCGAGGACGAGGAATTCCGCGAGATATACAACCTCGACGTCGTCGAGATACCGACGAATAAGCCGATGATTAGGATCGACCGCGAGGACGTCGTTTACAAGACCGCCGCCTCGAAGATCGACGCGATAATAGAGCAGATAAAGGAATGCCACGCGAAGGGTCAGCCGGTCCTCGTGGGCACGATAACGATAGACAAATCGGAGATGCTTTCCAGAAGGCTGAAGCAGGAGGGCATCGCTCACGTCGTGCTTAACGCGAAATATCACGAAAAAGAAGCGGAGATCGTCGCACAGGCGGGCTGTCCCGGCGCCGTTACGATCTCAACGAACATGGCAGGCCGCGGTACCGACATCATGCTCGGCGGCAACCCCGAATGGCTCGCAAAAGCCGAGATGAGAAAAATGGGCTACGAGGAGATCGTCATAGCTCAGGCGACGGGTACGTCGCAGTCCGTCGACGAGGACGTACTCAAAGCGCGCGAGGTGTTCCACGAGCTTTACAGAAAGCACCGCGAGGAGATAATTCCCGCGTACGAGAAGGTCAAAGCCGCGGGCGGTCTGTTCATACTCGGTACGGAACGCCATGAATCGAGACGTATAGACAACCAGCTGCGCGGACGCGCGGGACGTCAGGGCGACCCCGGCGAATCGAGATTCTACATCTCGTTCGAAGACGACCTCATGCGCCTGTTCGGCTCCGAGGACAGGATGAAGCACGCCGTGGCTCTCACGCCGGACGGCGTGCCGATAGAGGCGAAGATACTGACGAGCGTTATAGAAAACGCGCAGAAGCGTCTTGAAAGCGTGAACTTCGAGCGCCGCAAGAACGTCCTTATGTTCGACGACGTCATGAACCAGCAGAGGAAACAGATCTACGATCAGCGCAACGAGATCCTGAACGACGGCAATATGCGCGAAAAGATCATGGATATGATCGAGCAGACGGTGGAGGACGCCGCCGCACGCTGCACCGCGTCGGACGATCACACCGAATGGGGCTTCGACGAGCTGCACAGCAAATACCGCGGCATAATCCTGTCCGACGACGACTTCAATTACACGCCCGAGCAGCTGCAGAGCGTCACGCGCGAGCAGATAGCGGACGAGATGAGAAGCCGCGCTATGAAGCGCTACGCCGAGCAGGAGAGCATTTTCGGCGATCAGATGCGCGAAATAGAGCGCGTCATACTGCTGACCACGCTCGACTCGCTGTGGATGGATCATCTTGACGCGATGGACGACGTGCGCGACGGTATAGGACTGCAGTCCTACGCTCAGAGGAACCCGGTCACAGAGTTCAAGATCGCCGCGTCTGACGCCTTCGACGAGATGATCGAGGATATACGCGAAAACACGGTGAGAAGGATACTCTCCGTCCGTCCGAGGATGCAGATCAAGCGCACCGAGGAGAGGGAGATGACCGCCGGCGCGCCCGACAAAACGGTCAAGAAGAAACCGATAGTCATAAAGAAGAGGGTGGGACCGAACGATCCGTGCCCCTGCGGATCCGGTCTTAAATACAAGAAGTGCTGCGGAAAACCCGGCGCGTCAAACAACTGATATGGGATTCGGGATCATATTCATAGGATACCTTTTCACGGTATTCGACATGGGCTTCATAGTAAATGAAGCCCTTCTCGTGTTTGTATGCAAGCTTCTGTGCTTTTTCGCATACGTGATCCTGCTGTTCGGTCTGCGCAGATACGCCGCGTATTCGCAGTACGCAAAGTATTCGCTCATCGGAGCCGCGCTTTACGCCGCCGCAATGCTCGGCGAATGCGTTATACAGGCGCTTTGGACGTTCGGCGTGATGGAGCAGTCGCTCATGGTCACGGTCAGATCGTATACGTTCACGCTGAACGCCGTGCTCTACGCCCTCACCCACGTCACGCTGTTTTTCGCGATATACAGGACGGGGATAGAAGTCGAATGCGAAAAAGTCAAAAAAAGCGGGATCCGCTCCGTCGCGGCGACAGGCGCATTCTGCATAATAAACACAGCCGCCTCGCTGCCATTATCTCTCGGAGAGGCGTTCTACGTGATAAGATACGCGTTATTCATCGCGGTCACTGTCGTGAACGCCGTCACCGTGTACACGGCGTACAGATACGTATGTCTTGACACGGAGCTTGAAGCGGAGAGGATGGAGGCGCTTACCGAAAAGACTCACGGCAAAGGAAAAAAGTAATGGAACCGGACGGTATAATTTTAATAGACAAGCCGCAGGGAATAACGTCGCACGACGTCGTGTACCGCCTGCGGCGCCTTTTGCGTACTCAGAAGATCGGACATACCGGCACTCTTGACCCGGACGCCACGGGTCTTCTCGTCGTTCTGGTCGGACGCGCGGCGAAAGCCGCGGAATACGTGACGGCTGACGCCAAGACCTATGAGGCGACGATGACGCTCGGTGTAACGACAGACACGCAGGACGCGACCGGCTCCGTCATCTCGCGCTCCGACGATATCCCGACTCTCTGCGAGGTCACGTCTGCCGTCGCGTCGTTTGAGGGCGAATACCAGCAGATACCGCCAATGTATTCGGCTCTGAAGCGAGACGGGCGTAAGCTCGTCGACCTCGCGCGGCGCGGCGTAGAAATAGAACGCGAGCCGCGAACCGTGTTCATTTCGTCAGTTTCGGCGGAGCAGACGGGATCCCGCGATTATTCGCTCAGAGTCAGCTGCTCAAAAGGGACGTACATAAGGACGCTGTGCGACGATATAGGCAAAAAGCTCGGCTGCGGCGCCTGTATGTCGTCTCTGCGGCGTATCCGTTCCGGCGGTTACTCGGTCGACGACGCGATACCGCTCGACGAATGCGCAAGGCTGACGTACGAGGAGCTTACCGGCCGTCTCATACCGACGGAAACGCTGTTTTGCGACCTTCCCGTTCTGAAGCTCTCCGGATTTTTCCTGAAGCTCTGCAAAAGCGGCTGTGAGATATATCAGAAAAAAATAAATACCGGATTTGAAACCGGCGCGCGCGTACGCCTGTACGACGATGAAGGCTTTTTCGCTCTCGGTCAGGTCGGAGAGTATGAAGACGGCAGCGCGGTCAAAAGCATCAAGGTATTCAGATTATGAACGTAATAAAGGAACTGTTCCGGAGCATCGGCGAGTACAAGGCTCTGCTCAAAAGCCGGGACGAAATGATAAAATACGAAAAAGCGCGTCCCCTGCTCGCCACCGGTCTGTCCGACGGCGGCAGATACGCGCTGTACGCCTGTTTGTGTGAGGACGCGGGCAAGCCGACGGGCAAACCGAGCCTCATAATCTCGGGTGACGAAAAAGAAGCAATGAAGATATACGCGGCGCTGTCCGAGCTCGGTCTGCGCTGTCTGTCCTACCCCGAGCGTGATTTCTGCTTCCATAACATTTCCGGCTCGCACGAATACGAGCAGGAGCGGATCGGCGTGCTCGCCTCGGTGCTTGACAACAACGTCGACTGCGTCATCGCAACGCCGTCCGCCGCGCTGCAATACACGATACCGCCGGCGCGCCTTTCCGCACTCAAGCGCAGATACGGTATCGACGACACGCTCGACCTCGAGCAGTTCTCCGCTCTGCTCGTGAACTGCGGCTACAACCGCGTCACCTCCGTCGACGGACAGGGTCAGTTTTCGGTCAGAGGCGGAATAATAGACGTATTCCCGCCCGGAGCCACGGATCCCTTCCGAGCCGAGCTGTTCGGCGACATGATCGACAGTCTCGGCGCGTTCGATATCATCACTCAAAGAAGGACCGAAAACGTACCGTCCTTCTCCGTTTATCCCGTGCGCGAGGCGCTTGTCGACGATACGGCGCGCAGCATTCTGCGCACCGCGATCAGATCGCAGCTCAAAAAGACGGAGCGTGAGGAGACGGTGAAGCTGCTTAAGGGCGAGCTTGAAGCGCTCGAGACCGCGGCGGTGCCGGATTTTTCGGACAAATACATAACGCTCATATACCCCGAAAAAGCGACCCTGCTCGATTATTTCAAGGACAGTCTTCTGATCTGCGACTCCCCGAACGACGTAGCGGATAAGATCAAGGGCTCGGCGAAAGCGGACGAGTTATCCGCCTCGCTTATGATCGAGCACGGCGAAATATCCGGAAAATACGCAGAATACCGCGCCCCGGAATCCGTTTTTTACGCGTTCTCCGACAGGCAGGCGAGCGTTTTCGCCGACAATTTCGCGTCAGCCGGGCGCAGATACGGCGGCGTTTTCCAGTTCCGCACGTCGACTCCGCTGTCGTACAATGACAGCTTCGAGCTTTTGCGCGAGGATCTGCAGAGATACACGGATGGCAAATGGGCGGTAATACTGCTTTGCGAAAACGAAGCCGTCGCGCGTTCGTATTCCGATACTCTGTACGAGCTCGGAACGGTCGCCCCGTACGTAAAGGCTGATCAGACGCCGGAGGTGCCGGCGCTGTACGGAAAGATACATATTGTCTATCCCGGGGGCGCGGCGGGCTTTATATCCGAGCAGTCGCGTTTCGCCGTGATTTCGCTTTGCCGCGACAGAAGTCTGTACGGGCGCGCTATGGTGAAAAAGCGTTCCGCAAAGAAAAAGCAGACGTCCGCAAAGGAGAGGATACTCTCGTACGCCGACCTGCAGCCGGGCGACTACGTCGTTCACGATACGCACGGTATCGGAGTTTTTGTCGGGCTTAAAACGCTTGACGGATACGACGGCTGCCGCCGCGACTTCCTTCACATCAAATACGCCGACAACGGCGTGCTGTACGTCCCGTGCGACAGGCTCGATTCCCTGTCGAAATACATAGGCGCCGGCGCCGAGGAAGGCACCGTAAAACTGAACAAAATGGGCTCCGCCGACTGGTCGAAGACGAAAGCGCGAGTAAAAGCCGCCGCGAAGGAGATGGCAGGCGAACTTATCGCGCTGTACGCGCGCCGTCTGCGCAAGCCGGGGATCGCGTTCAGCGAGGACGACGATCTTCAGGCGCAGTTCGAGGCGGCATTCGAATACGAGGAAACGGACGGTCAGCTCGCCGCGGCGACGGATATAAAACGCGATATGACCGCGCCTCACCCGATGGACAGGCTTCTGTGCGGCGACGTCGGCTTCGGCAAAACGGAGGTCGCGCTCCGCGCCGCGTTCAAGGCGGCGGCGGACGGATATCAGGTCGCCGTACTCGTGCCGACTACGATACTCGCGCTGCAGCATTATCAGACCATAACGTCGCGTATGCGCGGATTCGCCGTCACGGTAGATATGCTTTCGCGCTTCAGGACGGGAAAACAGCAGGCCGAAACGCTGAAAAAACTGAAACGCGGAGACGTGGATATAATCGTAGGCACGCACAGGCTGCTGTCCGATGACGTGCAGTTCAAAAAGCTCGGGCTGATAATCGTGGACGAGGAGCAGAGATTCGGCGTGGCGCACAAGGAAAAGCTGAAAAAGCTTTCGGACAACGCAGACGTCCTCACGCTCACGGCAACGCCGATACCGCGCACGCTTAATATGGCTGTGTCCGGCATACGCGACATGAGCATACTCGACGAGGCGCCGGTCGACCGTCTGCCGCCGCAGACGTACGTGCTCGAATACGACCGTCAGCTTATCGCGGACGCGATAAAAAAGGAGCTGCGGCGCGGCGGACAGGTGTTTTACCTGTACAACAACACGGAAACGATCGAGCATTGCGCCGCGCGCGTGCGGGAAATGTGTCCCGACGCGACGGTCGTCACCGCTCACGGCAAAATGGACAAGGAGGAGCTGTCCGACATCTGGCGCGACGTGCTGAACGGCGTCATCGACGTGCTCGTATGTACTACGATAATCGAGACCGGCGTCGACGTTCCGAACGCGAACACGCTTATAATAGAGGACGCGGACAGGCTCGGGCTTTCACAGCTGCATCAGATCCGCGGAAGGATCGGACGGAGCAACCGCAGATCCTACGCGTATTTCACGTACAAGCCGTACAAAGCGCTGTCGGAGATAGCGGAAAAGCGGCTCGAAGCCGTAAGAGAGTATACGGAATTCGGCTCGGGCTTCAAAATAGCTCTGCGCGACCTCGAGATCCGCGGCGCGGGCGACATACTCGGCGCGGAACAGCACGGACATATCGACACGGTCGGATACGATATGTATATAAAGCTTCTGAACGAAGCCGTGCTCGAGGAGCAGGGACAGACGGTGACGCCGCCGAAGGAATGCACGGTGAACGTGCAGTTCTCCGCGTATATACCGAAAACTTATATCAGATCGGATAATCTGCGTATCGAAATGTATAAAAAGATTTCGCACATCACATCACCCGAGGATCTTGACGACGTGGCGGACGAGCTGATGGACCGCTTCGGCGAATTCCCGCGGCTCGTGGACGATCTTTTATACATCTCGCTGCTGCGCGCGCTCGGCGTAAAGCTGAACGTGGAGAGGATCGACCAGCGCGACGGGAAGATAGTATTGACGCCGTACGCGTTCGACGCGGAAAAGTGGGTCGTGATAACGTCGCAGTCGGGCGGCAGACTCATGATCTCACCGGGAAAACCCCCGTCCCTGTCGTTCCGGATGAAACAAAAAGAGAACGCTCTTCACGTTCTCTGTGATATTCTGTCAAAAGAACCGTCGCCCTCCTGAGCGCCCGGCTCGCCGCGGCGCGGGAGTATGCCGGATTATAAGGCGTACTCCGACGGACAGATAAAAAACACCGGCTGAATGAAGGAAAAGCATTCTTTGTTCGGTCGGTGTTTTTGCCGCGGCGCGCGTCGGCGCTCATAATCGACGGCTGTCTTCTCGGAACAGTCGGCTTGCGCCGCGCCTTTTTATTTCAGAAGAGTATCCGCGAAAACGCGCGCGATAAGCTTCGAGCCGTATTCGGACGGATGACTGCCGTCCGGATCGAAGACCGGCTCGCCGCGTCTGTACGCCTCGTGAAAGCGTTCGCCCGCGGGGACAAGGATCGCGCCGTGCTCCGCCGCGCCTTTGGCGTACGATTCATTGAGCTTCGTCTGCATGAGTTCGTGATCCCAGCCGAGCTGTGTAAGCTCACCCGAGTGATCGGCGCGCCCCCACGTCTCGTAAAGCACCGGCTTCGCTCCGTTTTCACGGACGAATACCATGAAACGGCGCAAAGAGTCGAGGAAAAGCTCCGGATCCGACGCCGGCCTTACGCTCTGCTCCTGCATTACGACGTAGTCGTATTTCTTCTGATGCAAAAGCTCCTTCGCGCGGCGCCCGAATTCGTTTCCGTCCGACAAAAACTGCTCAAGCGTGTAGCCGCCCGCCGTAACGCTGTCAACGTCGCACTCCGCGCCCCTTCCCCTGCACTCCGCCTCAAATAACTTCGGCATATCATAAAAATACGTGTAACTGTTTCCGATAAATAAAACTTTCATAACATCGCCTCCGCTTCTATAATACACCTTTTTCGATACAAAGTCAACAAAATCGAAGTTTTTTTCGATTTTTCTTCAAAAAAATACCGAAATTATGCCGGCAGCTTAACAATCATCAAATAAATTGTGGTATAATGTCAGAAACAGGAGGTGCGTCATGAATAACAAAGAATATAAGCCAAACGATAATAACGACAGTGTGAGATCTGCCGTCAAATCGGTGTTTTCAAAAAAATGGGTCTGGTATGTCATCATAGGCCTTGCTGCAAGTATAATAATGATCATTGCGGTTTCTTCAATTCTTTCGTCAGTTGCAAAATACAGGAAGCACGACAGTGACGGCGGTGGTAACGCGTTTACAATCCCGCCTATAAACGAAACGCACGTCGAGATTAAAAAGATCAATTTGAGAATAACAGACGTATTGAATCAATCTAAGCTGTCCGTAATCACCGTTCCGTTTGAAGGTATGGTCGAGTGGAATCATGACGAAGATAAAGTTGGATATATATATTATGAAGGGGAAATAAAGCTTGGTGTTGATTTCAGCGCAACTGAAGTACAAGAGCCGGAAAACGGTATTGTTACGATAAATTTGCCGAAAATCGAAATAACATCTCTTACAACAGATAAGAGCACTTTTAAATACATCTACACAAACAAAGATATGAAAAAGAAGTACTCCGATCAAGCATATGAATTAGAAGCATATTATCTATGCAACGAAAACATAAAGGATTATATAAACAGCGAAACAAACTCCATTGAGCTTGCTGAAAACTACGTATGTGACTTAGTTCGCGCAATGACCGATCCGATACTTGAATCTGAAGGATTACAAAGCAATATCGTATTCAAGGGGGCTGTAAAATGAAAAAAGCTGTAACAATATTTATTGCATTATTCTCGGTTTTACTCATCACTTCGCTATCATCCTGTAATCAGGAACAGGTCAACGAATCACCGGAAGAAACTGATTATGTTATTAACGTGACCGAAGATGCCGGCACGGAAACAACAGAGGAAGATGACACAAAGCAAATCGTTCTTGATAAAGATAAGATGAAAAGGATTTGTAATATGTCTACTCTCAAATGTAAAATGCATCTTTCCGTAGACGGTACGAAATCAAAAACATCATTACTTATCTTTAAAAGCGAATATACATTTATCACCGAATACGACGCCTATTATGAAATAGGCGTGGATATCGGCGAAGTGTCGGTGGATACCGAGAATAGATCCGTAACGGTCGAAATATCAAAACCAAAGCTCATAACTTGCGATATCATTGAAGAATCTGTCAGCAAATACAATATAATCGTCTTCGATAAAAACAGCATTTTGCAGGATAACGTGAAGCTGTCAATAGATGAATCGACAGCAAAAAAAGGTGAGGCTATTAAGCATTTGAACGATCTCATCAACGAGAAAAAACCTAATTTTGATATGGCGGAAGATAACGCAAGAAAACTCATTACAAATTATATTTCAGTCATTTCCGACGGTAAATATCAAGTTAACTTCAAAACAATAAACTAAAACCGATAAACATTATAAGGTGTAATCTGAAGGACAGATAAAGAAACACCGGCTGAATGAAGGAAAAGCATCCTTTGTTCAGTCGGTGTTTTTTGCCGCATGTCTCTGCCGGGCAGTACGTTTGTGTGCCAAACGGCAAAGAAAAGTATACAGTTATGAGTTTCACTCATAACTTGCACAGCGTTCATTATCGGGGGCTTTTGATCGCCGCGGTTCAGATCAGTACCGAGCCGACGCCGAGTATTGCGAGGATGAGGATAATGTCGATGATTATGCACAAAAGAGTCAGCGCGAATTTTGCGAGTGCTTTGATGATCTTCAGCGTGCCCCTGAAGAGCAGCAGCAGAAATATAAGCGTGATCATTGTCTGTCTCCTTTTCTTTTTTTACATTATAACATAATCCTTCGCGTTTGTGTTATCCCGGCGGCATAAGATACGTAATTTTTTTCAGAACATGAGCGCGGCTGCGCCGAGTATACCGGCGCGGTTGCCGAGCGCGGCGGGGACGACGCGGACCCGCGGTCCGAGCTCGCCGCCGAACATATCCGAGTCTACGATCTTCTGCAAAGGTCCCGTTATCTTCTCGCCCTCTTTTCCGACTCCGCCGCCGATTATGAGTATCTGCGGACGGAACACGTTCGCTATATCGACGGCGCCTTCACCGAGGTACGAGATATACTTCTCAACTACACGGCGCGCGGCCGGATCCGTATCCCTGTACGCAAACGCGGTCGACCCGTCGATCTTCTCCGCCTTCGCCATTGCGCAGTCCGGATTCTCGGCGATCGCCTCCTTCGTCATCCTTATCAGCCCGGTCGCCGAAGCGTACGCTTCGAGGCAGCCGCGCCGTCCGCAGGTACAGCGGACGCCGTCCTTTACGACTACGAGGTGACCGAGCTCGGCGCCCGCGCCGGAATTTCCCTCGTACAGTCTGCCGTCGAGTATCATACCGCCGCCGACGCCCGTTCCGAGCGTGAGCATGACGACGTTTTTCACGCCTTCGCCCGCGCCGAATCTCGCCTCGCCGAGCGCGGCGACGTTCGCGTCGTTGCATATGCTCACGCGCATCCCGGTCAGCGCCCCGACCCTTTCTTTCACCGGGAAATGCGACCATTTGAGATTGTTCGAGTACACGACCTCGCCTTTTTCGCGGTCTATCATCCCCGGCACTCCGATTCCGACGCCGCAAAGATCGGCGGTTTTGAGTCCGCACCGTCCGCAGAGCGACAGCGCAAGCTCCGCGATCCGCTCGCCTACCGCGTCAGCACCCTCTTCCGCGCGCGTTTCTATCTTATCCGATATTATTATATTTCCGAGATCGTCCGCGATACCGCCTTTTATGAACGTTCCGCCGAGATCTATCCCCACGGCGTACCGTCTCACCGACGAAACGATGAGTTCAGCTTTTCCCGTGCATTCGTGAGTCTGCCCGTCCGCCGGGACAAACAGCGAATCTCCGCGTGAAAAGTCAACGCCGTCAAGCGATCCGCCGCCCGATACGCACGTCACGCATCTGAAAGAGCCCCTGTCGCCCAAGAACGTGAAGCCTCCGTCCACCGCAAGCCTGTACGCGGTGAAATTGCGGCTTGCGAACAGAAGCCTGCCGTCGCGGGCGGCGCAGTCTATCTTCACGGGGCTGTACGTACCGGTATCGAGCACGTCGAGCGCCCGGTCGAGATGAAGCTCTCTCGGTTTTCCGTCCGTACCGGTCCTGCCGTAGTCGTACAGTCTGTACGTAATATTGCTGTTCTGCTGTATCTCGCAGACAAGGCACCCCGCGCCTATCGCGTGTACCGTTCCCGCCGGGATCAGATACGCGTCGCCGGGCTTTACCTCTATCCGGTTCAGAAGCGACGGAAGCGATCCGTCAAGCGCCGCGCGCCTGACGGTCTCTTTGTCAGTCTTGCGTTTGAAGCCAACGTACAGACAGGCGCCCGGCTCGCATTCGACTACGTACCACATTTCCGTTTTTCCCTGCCCCGCGCCGAGCTTTTCCGCGTATTTATCAGTCGGGTGGACCTGCACGGACAGATCCTTTTCCGCGTCTATCAGCTTGACCATCATCGGAAAATCAGAAAACCGCGCGCAGTTTTCGCCGAGATCCGCGGCGCCGACGGCGTCCTTGAGCTTCGTTTTGTCAGACAGCTCCGTCACCCCGTCCGGATGAAACGACAGCTCCCACGATTCCGCGCACGGCAGCTCCGATTTTTTCCCGAATTGCCGGACGAGCCTTTCGCCGCCCCAGATATAGTTTTTCGTTACAGGATAAAGCTTTTCGGTTTTCATTTTGACCTCACGATACCGTTATTTTCAAGATGATCGAGCAATCCGCGGCAGCCGCGTTCTATATCGTTCCACGCGCGGTCGAAATCACGCGTATACCACGGGTCGGACACCTCGCCCGGCGCGCCCGTGAAATCGAGCAGCAGCCGTATCTTACCGTCGGGATCGCCGCCGAGCATACGGTGCATATTACGGACGTTCTGCCGGTCCATACCGATCAGCAGATCGTATTCGGCGTAATCACGCCGCGTTATCTGCCGCGCCGTCTTCCCCGCGCAGCTTATGCCGTGCGCCTCGAGCATACGTTTCGCCGGCGGATACACAGGGTCGCCGAGCTCTTCCGTGCTCGTCGCCGCGGAGGCGACGGATACGCCGTTCATTCCCCTCTTTTTTATCAAATCCGCCGTAATGAATTCCGCCATCGGACTGCGGCAGATATTTCCGTGGCACACAAAAAGTATCTTGAACATTATAACCTCACAAATCAAGCCCCGGCGTCAAAAGAAGCGCCATTTACTGAGAAGAAGTCCCGGGATGACGACTATCAGGAAGAACGCCCAGCTTATCAGCGTGAATACGAGCAGGAATTTCCGTCCGTTTCCCGGGTATTCGCGCACGTATATGCGGTAGTTGATAACGGACGCGAGCGAGCCGATTATCGAGCAGAGCCCCGCCGTGTCCGCGCCGTATATCAGCGCGGCGAAATTCGCCGTGAACGGGTAAAGCACAATCGTCGACGGCACGTTCGATATGATCTGACTCAGTCCGAGCGACCACCAGTATTCGTTTCCCGCGACCACGCGCGACAAAAACGACGCGATACGTGCGTTTCCGGTGATCGATTGAGAGAAGATGAAAAAGCACAGAAACGTAGCCAGAAGCACGTAATCAACGCGTTTGAACAGCGTGACGTCCGTTATCGCCGCGGCGACGACGACCGCCGCCATTATCACGTACCAGTACCGCGTTCTTGAAACTACCGTGAACACAACGGCGCAGAACGCGACGATATACGCGATCCGCCTCGGCAGATTCTCTCGCGGAGGGCGCTGCGTCTCCTCACGCTCGATCTTCTCGCCCGGGTCCTTGCGGAACATGAACAGTATGAACAGGCACAGAAGCACGGCGGACATTGCGCAGAGCGGAAGCATATGGAGCATGAAATGCCCGGCGGATACGTTCGCGCGTCCGTACAGGAACAGATTCTGCGGAGAGCCGAACGGCGTCAGAAGCGAGCCGCGTATGGCGGCGATATTCTGCAGCGTCAGCGTGGGCAGTATGTATTTTTCCTTGCCCGAGCGGCGGAATATCAGTATCGTTATCGGCACGAATATGATGAGCGACACGTCGTTCGTCACGAACATGGACGTGAAAAACACGCCGAACACGAGGAAAAACGTGAGCAATCTGACGCTTCTCAGCTTCGAGCCGAGCGCGATCAGCGGAGAAAGCACCGATTCTTTTTTGAACCCCTCAAGCACCAGAAGCATCATCAGAAGTATTCCGAGCGTGCGCCAGTCTATCCCCCGCAAAAGCTCCGCCGACGGCGGAGTTATGAAAAGCGATACAACGGCCGCGAATAGCGACACGACGAGCATCAGCTCTTTTTTTAAAAATCCGATCACTTTTTTCATTTATACAGTCTCTTTACAGCCACACGAGCCTATCGGCGTGTAGATCATGCCGCGCGGACCTCTGTCCGAGCGCATGAGCACGATCCGCGTCACTATGCTTCGGACGGGGCATACAGCCGGCGCCTCACCGACGTTTTCCGCGCGTCTGATCAGCGTTATATGCGGTTTGAAGCTTTTTCCGTCATACGGCACGCCGGAGGCTTTGAGATTCCGTTTCAGCCTTTCAACGTAGGAATACAGCGCGTTATCCGCCTTTACCGCGGCGTAATAAAGGTCTCCGAACGAGCCGATGCCGGACAGTTCCAACCCGGATTTTTCCGGCGATGAGAGCCGGATCGCCTCCATGACCTTTTTCGTATCGTTATACTCGCCTATGAACGCGAGCGTAAGATGAAGATTCTCCTTCGGAGTATAGCTTCCGGTCACGCCGGACGCCTTGAAACGCCTGCCGATACGGAGCAGCTCTTCCGTAAGCTCCGCGCCCGGCTCGGCGGCGATAAAAAGCCTCATTTATCAGCGCCTCCGATCAAATCATTGTTTTGTTTTTTCGAGAAATCCGTAAAACGCTTTTTCATATTTTTCATAGTCTTTGATATATGACAGACCGTGGGGTGCGCCGTCTACCTCGACAAGCGTCACCTTATCGGGCGCCGCGTCCCTGATCCTGCGGCTCATTTCTATCGGAACGTAGTTGTCCGCAGTACCGTGTATTATGAGTATCGGCACCTTTGCTCCGCGCACCGAATCTACGGGCGACGATGCGAATATGTTGAACCGTCCGAATAAAAGCGCCCCGAGCACGATAAAAGGACGGCTCACGTATTTCAGTCCGGGCTTTTTGCCGGCGACGTGCGATACTATGCCGAACGGCGTATCGTACGGGCAGTCCGCGATTATCCCCTTTACGGTGTCGGGCAGCGGAAGATCTGCCGCCATGAGCACAGTCGCCGCGCCCATCGAAACGCCGTCGAGATATATCCGCGCGTCCTCACCCGCAAGCTTCGTCACGTATTCCGCCCATGCGGCGACGTCGTAACGCTCGCGCACGCCGAAGGAGATCGTGCGCCCGCCGGAGGCGCCGTGGGCGCGCTGATCGACGAGGATCACGTTTGCGCCGGTTTTAAGCGCAAGCTGCAGGCCGCCGCTGAAATCGCGTATGCCGTTTCCCTTGTAGCCGTTGAACTGTATATGATACGGCGCCCGGGCGGACTGTCTGTACAGCCTTCCGAAAAGCTTTACTCCGTCCTTTGCCGTGATATACACGGGCTCGTACGGGATCTTCACGGCTTTGTCAATCAGAGCGATCATATCGTCGTGATACGGATCGTAATCGGGACCGGACAGGACCTTATACGTCACGTCGCCGCGGCTGCCGCGGTAAAACGCGGCGAAATACACGGCGGCGGAGGCGCCCGCGATGAGCACCGCCGCCGCGATGATTATAACGTACGGCAAGGTCAGTTACCCGAAAGAGCCCGGTCTATTGCGGACGCCGCGGTCTTTCCCGCGCCCATCGCGGAGATGACGGTAGCGGCTCCGGTGACGGCGTCGCCGCCGGCGTATACGCCCTTTCTTGTCGTGAGTCCGTCTTCATTTACGATTATGCCGCCGCGCTTGTTCACCTCAAGTCCCTCGGTGGTCGATTTGATCAGCGGGTTGGGGCTCGTGCCTATCGCCATTACGACGGTGTCGACGTCGAGCGTGAACTCGCTGCCCTTCACGGGTACGGGTCTTCTCCTGCCGGACGCGTCCGGCTCTCCGAGCTCCATCTTTATGCAGGTGATCCCCGTGACGAATCCGTTCTTCGGATCACGCGGGTCGTTTTCGTTTTTGTATCCCAGTATTTCCACCGGATTGCACAGCAGACGGAAGTCTATTCCCTCCTCCATCGCGTGCTCCACCTCTTCTCTTCTCGCGGGAAGCTCCTCCATGGATCTGCGGTATACGATATATACCTTCTCCGCTCCCAGTCTGAGCGCGGTCCTCGCCGCGTCCATCGCGACGTTTCCGCCGCCTACGACGGCGACCTT
This sequence comes from uncultured Ruminococcus sp., assembly GCA_902762505.1. Classification (GTDB taxonomy): domain Bacteria; phylum Bacillota; class Clostridia; order Oscillospirales; family CAG-272; genus UBA1248. The sequence goes on from CACWOQ010000017.1 coordinate 21,944, forward strand.
TCCGCCCTTCATTATCGGAGTCTTCGGATCGTCGAGATACGCCTTCATCAGATTGCTCCTCGTGAGGAATTCGTTTGCCGAATACACTCCGTTGCAGCTTTCTCCCGGTATGTTCATGAAATTCGGAAGTCCGGCTCCGGAGCCTATGAACACGGCTTCGTATCCCGCCCCGAACAGCTCGTCTACCGTGAGCGTCTTTCCGATTATCACGTTCGTCTCTATATCGACTCCCAAAGCCTTGAGCGTATCCACTTCCTTTGCCACGATAGCCTTAGGAAGTCTGAATTCCGGTATCCCGTACACCAAAACGCCGCCGGCGGTGTGAAGCGCCTCGAACACCGTTACCTTATACCCCTTCTTCGCCAGATCACCGGCACACGTGAGTCCCGAAGGACCCGAGCCGACCACTGCGACTCTGTGTCCGTTCCATTCCGGCGCGGCGGGCGATTCCTTGCTGTTTTCGTTATGTCTGTCGGCGACGTAGCGTTCGAGTCTTCCTATCCCTACCGGTTCTCCCTTTATTCCGCGCACGCATCTCTGCTCGCACTGTGTTTCCTGCGGGCATACTCTTCCGCACACGGCGGGAAGCGACGACGTCTCCGTTATCACGGCGTACGCTCCTTCAAAATCGCCTTCCTTTATCTTTTCGATAAACGACGGTATCCGTACATTCACCGGGCATCCGCTTACGCACGGCATGTTTTTGCAGTTAAGGCATCTGTTCGCCTCGTCGAGCGCCGCCTCCTCCGAATATCCCGTCGCCACCTCGTTGAAGTTATGCGCGCGGACCTTCGGGTCCTGCGCCGGCATCGGATTCTTATCCGCTCTCATATTCGGTTTGCTCATCTCACTTCGCCTCCTTCAGCAGATTGCACGTTTCGGCGTGGGCTTTGCGTTCAAATTCGAAATACATCCTTCCGCGGCTCATCGCCTCGTCGAAATCCACCTCGTATCCGTTGAAGTCCGGTCCGTCCACGCACGCGAATTTCGTTATTCTCTCACCGTCTCTGTTAAGCGTCAGGCGGCAGCCTCCGCACATTCCGGTCCCGTCTATCATTATCGGGTTCATCGACACCGTTACCGGCACGCCGTAGGGCTTTGCCGTAAGCGTTACGAATTTCATCATCACGAGCGGTCCGATCGTGATTATCATATCGAACCTCTCTCCGCCCTCGAGCATCTCTTTGAGCGGTACCGTTACGTTGCCCTGTCTTGCGTAGGACCCGTCGTCCGTCATGACCGTGAGGCTGTCCGAGCATTCCCTGAACTCATCCTCGAGTATCAGCAGTTCTCTGCTTCTGAAGCCTATTATGCTCGTCACGCGCGCGCCGAGTCTGTGGAACTCCTGCGCCACCGGCATCGCTATCGCGCAGCCGACGCCTCCGCCCACTATGCACACGTTCTTTATCCCTTCCGTATGCGTAGGCACTCCGAGAGGTCCCGCGAAGTCCTGTATATATTCTCCCTGCTGTTTGCGGTTGAGCAGCTCCGTCGTCGCTCCGACCACCTGGAAGATTATCTTGACCGTTCCCCTCTCCGGATCGGTCCCCGCCACCGTCAGCGGTATCCTCTCTCCCTCTTCGTCTACACGCAGTATTATGAACTGCCCCGGTCTCGCCTTCGCGGCTGCCAGCGGCGCCTCTATCTCCATCTGCGTTACGGTGGGGTTCAGTATTTTTTTCGTTATGATCCTGTACATGGTTACGCCTTTCTTTCGTTTACCGTTATTTTGAAGAGAAAGAATCCGGATTTCGTCATTCTGCCGCAGGAAGCGGATTTCCGTTTTTGTCAAGGTGGAAATAATACGATATCGTATCGAGCACGGGCGCCGCTGCGTTGACGCCGCTCGCGCCGTTTTCTATAACGCAGGAGAGAGTTATCTCCGGATCGTCATAAGGCGCGAAGGCGACGAGAACGGCGTTGTTGTTCGTCTTGCTCGTCTGCGCGGTACCGGTCTTCGTTCCTATCTGGAAATTATATCCCTTGGTCGTCGAGGTCAGCTCCTTGGAGCGCTTCATGCCGCGCTTGACCGCGCTGACCGTCATATCGTCGATCTCCGCCACGCCGAGCACGACAGGCTGGTTGATCTGCTCGTCACCGCCGGAATAATTGCACGTTTTCAGCAGTACCGTGGCTTTGTATCTGCTGCCGCCGTTCACCGCCGTCGCGATGTACGAGCTGAGCTGAAGCGGATTGAAGCTGTTGTCGGACTGGCCTATCGCCGCCTGCAGCGTGTCGCCGGGGACCCACGTCTTATACATGGATTCCTTGTATTCCGGGCTTGCGAGCACGCCCTTGTTCTCCGGCAGCTCGATCCCCGTGTAATCGCCGAGCCCGAGCATACGGCAGTATTTGTTCATCACGGAAATGCCGGTAAGGCGTCCGATCTCGTAGAAATAGTAGTTGCAGGAGGCGCCGATCGCGTCGATCAGGTTGAGCGGACCGTGGCCTCCCGATCTCCAGCACGTCGGCTGGTAGTCTTTATAGTACGTATACCGCCACGTGTCGTTTATGACGGTATCCGGCGTTATCGTGCGGTTCATCAACGCGGCGATCGTTGTCGCGAGCTTGAAGGTCGAACCGGGCTGATATGTACCGGACAGCGTTCTGTCGAACAAAGGCTTCGCCGGATCCGCGGCAAGCGACGCATAATCCCGGGAAAACGTCGAGAGATCGTACGTCGGATACGAGGCGAGCGCAAGCACCTGCCCGGTCTTCGCCGAAAAAACGGTGAGCGCGCCGCTGTCCGCTTTTTCTCCGTTATCCTCGACGCCGGAGGCGCGTCCTGCGGCGGCGACTTTTTTTATCTGCTCGCCGAGAACGCGCTCCGCCTCGGCTTGAAGTCCTATATCTATCGTAAGGTAAACGTTTTTCCCGGGGACGGGCTCTTTTTTCACGTAAGAACTTATGACGTTGCCGTATCCGTCCTCAACGTATACGGTCACGCCGTCCTCGCCTTTTAATATATCCTCAAACGCCGCCTCCGCGCCGTCAAGACCGACGGTCGCGTCGTACGAATATCCTTTTTCAAGATATTCCCCCACCTTGTCAGCCGGGATCTTTCCCGTGCGTCCTATAACGTTCGAGCCGACGCCCGGTACGCATATCACGCGACTGAAGTTTTTCTTGATATAAACGCCCTTGCATCCCGCCTCGAGGACCGCCGTTTCGACCCTCAGATCAACGTCCGGGCAGACGCAGTACGGATTGGAGACCGCAAAGTCCGTCGCGTCGAGGCTGTACCTGAGTCTTACGATAAGGTCCTCGATGTCCGGATCGTATATATGCTCGCCATCCCCGTCGAGCAGGGCGAAATCCTCGAGCAGCTGTTCGTACAGCTCAAGGCAGCCGGTGTCCGATCTTATGTTGTGATATAACAGGAACCTGTACATCCTGTTCTTCGCCGTCTGTGACGAAAGCGCTTCTTCGTCATACTGTATATGGGGATAAACGCCCGTGACGGGCATCACCGTCTCGACCTGTCTGCCCTCTTTTTTGAGCACGAGGCACAAACGGGCGAGCGCGTCGTTTTTTTCGGCATGTCCGGACGGCAGAGCGCCGTAATCGAGCATCAGATCATCGGAGTATTCGTTTTTGACGAGCGGCGTGCCGTTACGGTCAAATATTTCGCCGCGCAGCGACTGCACCGTGACCTCTCTTTCGTGAGTCAGCGACATCGTGCGGACGTATCTGTCGGTACCCGTGATCTGAATATTTACCAGTTTTATTATGAAAAACACGATCGCGCCGGCGAAAAGCACGTACAGAGGCAGCGATCTGAAATTGAATTTTCTCTTTTTTTCGGCGCCGTTCATACGGAAGCCCTCCTTCCCTCGCGTTCGCCGTCACGGAAGATCCTGTGATGAAGCGCCGTGAGAAGATAGACCGGGATGAAAACGATCAGCCCGTACAAGAACTGCGGCAGAGCCGACCCGGCGACGGCGGAGCCGACCGGCGCTCCCCTGACCGCGAGTATCACCGCCGTTTTGACGGCGCCGGCGAAAAGCGACGCGAGCGCGCACGCGGCGCACGGCAGAAATCTGTTGAAATAAACGCGCCGCGATAAGAACACGGAAAACGACGCCGCAATAAGGAACAGCAGCGGCGAAAGCGTAAGAGGATCGCCGCCGACCGTATCGAGCACGAAGCCGGCGCATACGGCGGCGACGCAGGCGAACCGCTCGTTTTCAAAGCAGCTCACGCAGACGACGGCGCAAAGCACGACCTCCGGTATCGCGGAAAGAAAGCGGATATGCGGAAAAACGCTGCATTGCAAAAGCACCGCAGCGGCGATATATACGCCGGACAGGATCATTCTGATCACGTTTACCGCTTTTATCTTCATTTATCATTCCTCTGTGTATTTTTCAAACGACGTCACGACCGTGACGGACGACAGATCGTATATCTGTGCGTACGGTTTTACTATCGCGTATTTTTCGCGGAGACTTTCGTCAAAGCCGACCTCCGTCACGGTGCCTATGATCAGCCCGCGCGGATAAACGGATCCGACGCCGGAAGTAAGCACCCTGTCCCCCGGCTCTATATCCGCGTCCTCACGCAGGTAGGAGAGGCGGCAAAGCCCCTTGCGGGAAAGCTCGTAGTCGCCCGTCACTATCCCGGCGGCGCGGCTGCGTTCTACGTAGGCGCCGACGGAGGAATTCATTTCAAGTATGGAATCCGCCTTCGACCACGTTTCTCCGGCGTCCGTTATCCTGCCTATAAGTCCGGAATTGCCGGCGATTATCGGCATATCCCGTTCGATGCCGCTGCGTTTTCCCTTTCCGAGCGTGAATACGGTCATATAATTGCCGTCCTCGCGCCCTATGACGTCCGCCTGCTCGAATTTATAGTCGAGATGCTCCGCCTTGACCTCGAGCATACGGCGAAGCTCGTCGTTTTCGGCTTTGACAGCCTTTGCGGACTGGACCTCGTCAAGCATGGAGTCGATCTGCTCTCTCAGCTGTTCGTTTTCCTTTTTGATCCGGTCGACCTCGGAAAAATACGAGGTATAGCCGTCCACGGCGCGGCCGACCGTGTCGGCGAACTTCTGCGCCGGCGCAGCTATGAAGTTTACAGCCGATTTGACGTACGACGAATAGCCGAGCAGACTCATCGCGGTGAACACCGCCGCAACGGATGTCGCGGCGATCGCCGTCACTATAAAGAATTTGCTTTTGAAAAATTTCATGGCACGGCTCCGTTACTGATAATCGCGCGCCGCCGACACGACCTCGATAAGCTCGCCCGCGGAGCCGAGGATGGTCTCCGTTCCGCGTATCACCGCGAGCTCGGGAGATTTGGTGACGTTTACGTTCATACCGAGCTTTTCACGCAGGAACATATCGAGTCCGGGCAGATTCGCAAATCCGCCGCAGAGCGTAAGACCGCTTTCATAGACGTCAGACGAAAGCGTCGGCGGTATTTTTTCAAGCACGCTTTTTATGTGATCCGTCAGATCGTCAAGCACCGGCGTTATCGCCTCGCGGATCTCGGACGAATAAAGCGTGGCGCGGACGACCTGTCCCGTCAGTATGTTTCTTCCGCAGACCGTCACCTCGCCCCTCTCCGTCAGTCTGTGGGCGGAGCCGGCGGCGATCTTTATGCTCTCCGCCGTGCGCTTGCCTATCGTGATATTATATGAATCCTTTACGTATCTGACTATCGCGTCGTCAGCCGTATCGCCTCCGATACGCTCCATACCTGCGGCGGCGATGCCTTTATACATTATGACCGACGTCTGCACTTTTCCGGCGCCGATATCGCAGATGAGCCTGCCTCTGACTCCGAGCACGTCCGCTCCGCAGCCTATCGCGGCAGCCATCGGCTGTTTGACGAGCATATAAAGGTCGCGTCCGCCCGACGCGGCGACGCAGACGTTTTCAAACGCGTTGCACTCGACCTCCGTAATGCCGTACGGCACGGAGATAACGGTCTTCGGACGCGTGATTATACCCTTCGCGCCGATCTTCGTAAGCACAGCCGACAACAGCTCCACACAGTCCTCGAAGTTCGATATGACGCCGCGTGAAAGCGGAGTCACGACGTCCTTGCCGGGAGGGTTCTTTCCGAGCATGCGGTACGCCGCGTCGCCGTAGGCGCAGAGCTGTTCCTCGCCGTCAAAGGCGGCGGCTGTCGCCACGTCGGCTGCCGTTCCGCGCCCTTTTATGCATACGCGGAGACGCGAAGTGCCGAGATCTATACCTGTTTTTCTGTCCATATCAAAGACTCACTCCAAAACGCTTATTCCGAAATCATCGTAAAGATGCTGACAAACAAGGCAGATCGGCAGGCCGACCACGTTGTGGAAGCTGCCGTCGAGCCTCTGTACGAATACGGAGCCGAGCTCCTGCACGGCGTACGCGCCCGCTTTATCCATAGGCTCGCCCGTGGCGATATACGCCCTTATCTCGGCTTTGCCCATTTTTCTCATCCTGACGTGCGTCACGTCGTAATCTATCACGAGCTTCCCCGCCTTCTGCATGGCGATCCCGGTATAAACCTCGTGCCATCCGTCGGACAGCATCGTAAGCATACGCTCCGCGTCAGCCGCGTCCTTCGGCTTGCCGTAGACCTCGCCGTTGCGGCAGACGAGAGTATCGGCGGCGAGTATCAGCCTGTCGTCGCCCGTGCGGTCAAGCACGGCTCGCAGCTTGCGTGAGGCGAGCCCCATCGTAAGCTCCGCGGCGGTGACGCTTTTTACTGCTGTTTCGTCGGCGTCCGCCGTCACGACCTCGAACGGTATGCCGGCGGCTTTCAGTATTTCACTTCTTCTCGGAGATTTTGATGCAAGTATTATTTTTTCCATTGTCACGCCTTTCCCGTGGAACCGAAGCCGCCTTCGCCGCGCTCCGTCCGTCCGAGCTCATCCGCCTCCTCGAATTCTCCGCGGATGATCGGCAGAAGCAGGAGCTGGGCGATCCTGTCGCCGTCGCTAAACGTGTACGGTCTGTCCGACAGGTTCACAACGGAGACGAGCAGCTCGCCCCGGTAGTCAGGATCTATAAGCCCGATGCCGTTGGTCAGAGAGATGCCGTGCTTTGCGGAAAGTCCGCTGCGCGAGCAGATCACCGCCGCGACGTTTTTGTCTTCATATTCTATCGCTATACCGGTAGGTATCTTAGCCCTTTCACCCGGATACACCGTCAAAGGTCCGTCAAGGCAGGCGTAAAGATCAGACGCCGCGGCGTATTCCGTCTGCGCGGACGGCAGCTTTGCTTTTTCATTCAGTTTTTTTACGTATATTTTCATTACATTCTCTTTATTCTCGACGCGGGTGCCGTTCTGTTCCTGTACGCGTCTATTATTTCCGCCGCCTCCTCGGGCGACTCGTCCGTGAAGAAGAAGTGCATGTCGCCCACGGCTCCGCCGCTTATCGCGTCCTGCTTGTCAGCCATATACACGGGCACCGGGTTGTAGACGGCGTTCCTGTGTATGAACTGTCTGCACACCGGGACCTTTTCGCCGGTCCTGTCCGTGAAATATCTGAACTGTCCGTCGCCGCACGCCTCGCATTTGTGAAGCGGTGAGCTGGTGCCCGCCATATCGCGGATCATGCACTTTTCAAGTATCATCTGCGGCAATTTGCCGTAAACGGCGGCGCCGGTCCTGACCGGAGACGACGCGGTGATCGCTCTCATCTGCGCGATATTCAGCTCCGGCGACATGATGAGCGATGAGAAGCCCTCCGCCGAAAGCACCTCCGCGGTCTTGCTGTTGTATACGTTCATCTGAAGCCCGCCCGATACGTTGAATCCGTATTTCAGCGCGAGCCTGAGCCCCCCGACGTTCGACACCATAACGTTCTTTACGCCGCACAGCTTGACGCGTATCAGCATCTCTTCAAGCAGCGTGTATTCGTGAGCCATTACGACGGGCGGAAGCTCAACGCCGTCCGTCACGTCGCGCGCCGTCATCGGCGCGTTCAGATATTCGTCGATCGGCAGATAAACGTGTGAGAACATCGCAAGATGGTTCCTGTCCGGTATGCCGGCGCTCCTTACGAAATGGACGATCTGGAAGCTTCCCTCGCTGTCCTGCCGCTTTTCCGCCGGCTGATCGCGCACCTCGACGGGCGCTCTGTCCTTGTGGACCGTGACCCTGATCGCCTCCTCGAGCCTTGCCGCCGCCGTGCGGCGGAGAGAGTTCACCGCCGAGACCGGGAGCGAAAGCCCGTCCTCGAGCGTGAGCGAGAACGACGCGGGATCGACGGAAAACGGAGTGTTTCCGAATTTGCACAGATTTTTGACGACGTCCTCCTTTGTGAGCGGACTCGTTTTCGCAAGATCCGGGATCTGTCCGTATACCGTGACCGTCTCGTTTCCCGCCGAGAGCGAAAGCTCGCATACCGTACCCGCCCTGATGGCGGCGCGTACGGAGACGGGGATCCTTCTCTTGTCGCGGTTGAGGCGCTGTTTTATCTCGGACTCAGCCTCCTCGGTGTTCTTTTTGTCTTCATCGGTCCTGACGCCGAGCATATCCGCGCCGGGCGCGCCTCTGTAATACGCGTCCGTGAAGCCGCTGCGGCTGAATATGCGGGAGAGCTGTCCGATCTCCTCCTCCGTCGCGTCGCGCCCCTCGTCTATCAGGCGTCTGTAAACCGTGCCGACGCCGTAGACGTATTCCGGAGATTTCATTCTGCCCTCTACCTTGAGACTCGTTATCCCGGAGCGGCAGATCCTCTCCATATGACCGGCAAGGCAGTTGTCCTTGAGAGACAGCCTGTAAACTCCGCCGGAATCCGGCAGTCTGCACGGCTGGGCGCACTCGCCTCTGTTCCCGCTTCTGCCGCCCATATTCGCGGAATATTCGCACATGCCGGAGGTGCAGACGCACAGAGCGCCGTGCACGAACGTCTCATATTCAATATCGGGGAATTCCGACATGATCCTGTCCACGTCGTCGGCTGAGCATTCCCTTGCGAGGACCACGCGGTCGAACCCGCGCGACGCCATCAGAGCCGCGCCCGACGCGTTATGTACCGAGCATTGGGTGCTCGCGTGCAGACGCAGACCGGGAAATCTCTTTTTTGCCGCCGCCGCAAATCCCGGGTCGGTGACGATCAGCGCGTCCACGTCGTTCATATACAGAAGCTCGGCGAAACGCAGCGCCTCGGGAAGCTCGCGGTCGAGCAGGAGCGTGTTCATTGTGACGAAAACGTCGACCCCGAAGAAATGCGCCTTTTTTATCGCCTCGGAAAGCTCTTCACCGCTGAAGTTTTCAGCTCCCATGCGCGCGTTGAAGCTCTTGCCTCCGGCGTATATCTCGTCGGCTCCGGCGGCGAGAGCCGCCTCGAAGCATTCGGGTGAGCCGGCGGGCAGAAGCAGGCGTGGTTTTTTTACGGACATATCGGTTCCTTTCCCGCGCGAGGCGCGGATTTTTTGCGGTCCTGTACCGGATTGTTTTCAAATTTGCACTTGATATGATACAATACCGCGATTATAATTTTATACATGGTACATTGTATCATACAGGCAAGCATATTTAAATACATTTTTGAAAACTTTTTATATCAGGGGGAGATTTTTTATGGCGGCTGTAAGAAAAAAACGCGTTATCGGATCACTGTCGGCGGCGGCTTTGGCGCTGCTGCTTTTCGCCGCCGTTTTCTGCATCGCGTCAAACGCCGCGGTGATAAAGCGCGGCGCGTTTTCGGACGGGTCGGACGACGGTGAAAAATACGACTGCGTGCTGATACTCGGCGCGCTCGTCCTGGACGACGGCTCACCGTCGGCGATGCTTGCCGACAGGCTCGATCGCGGCATTGAGCTTTATTTTTCCGGCAGAGCCGGCAAGATCCTCGTAAGCGGCGACCACGGGACAAAGGATTACGACGAGGTCAACGCGATGAAAGCGTACTGTGTTTCGGCGGGCGTACCGTCGGAGGACGTTTTCATGGATCACGCCGGATTTTCGACGTACGAAAGCATGAACCGCGCGAAAACCGTCTTCGGCTGCGAAAAGGTGATCGTTGTGACGCAGGGATACCATCTTTACCGCGCGGTGTACGACGGCAAAAAAGCGGGGCTTGTCTGCGTCGGCGCGCCGGCGGATCAAAGAACGTACGCGGGACAGCGCATGCGCGACGCGCGGGAATTCCTCGCAAGGGCGAAGGACGTCGTATACTGCGCGCTTCACGTTTCCCCGAAGTACGGCGGAGAGCCGGTGCCGATAAGCGGAGACGGCAACGTGACGAACGACAAGACCGCGTTATACGGCGAAAATTCGCCGTCATAACGTATATTTTTGAAAAAACTTCTTGACAATTGACGTTTTTGCGGTTATAATAAAGAAAAAGCTTTTTTTACCATTTCAAAAAAGAAAGGGAGAATTACCATGGGAAAATTCGTAATCAAGACCACCAAGAGCGGCGGCTACAAGTTTGATCTTAAAGCCGGCAACGGCGAGACCATCGCCACCTCCGAGATCTACAACGCACTCACATCCTGCAAGAACGGCATCGAGTCCGTAAGAAAGAACTCCGCAAAAGCCGGCGTCGAGGATCAGACCGTTGAAGGCTTCGAGAAAGTAAAGCACCCGAAGTTCGAGATCTACACCGACAAGTCGGGCGAATTCCGTTTCAGACTGAAAGCCACCAACGGTGAGATCATCGCCGTATCCGAAGGCTACAAGGCTCTCACGTCCTGCAAGAACGGCATCGAATCCGTTAAGAAGAACGCTCCGGAAGCGGAAGTCAAAATGGAAGAGGCGTAAGCCGAAAGATCGTGCGGAGGCTTTTGTCTCCGCACTTTTTTATCTTATCTGCACCGAAAGGAAATATAATGAAAAAATTCCGCACTTTATCCGCTCTGATCTGCGCGGTGCTCGCTTCCGTCATGATCATATCGGCGTTCGCCGCGGACGGCGCGCCGAAGCTCACCGGAGAAAACTCCCGCACGGTAAAAGAGCTTTATCCCGGCGTTACTCTCACGTCCGTCACCACCCCGTCAGGCTCCGTATACGGCAGTCAGGGTATAAATATCGTAACGTTCGACCTTGCGCAGCGCGATCTGTATCTCGACACGTTTTACTATAACAACGACGCAAGGAAGCTCGCCACCGTCGCAAACCAGATAACGCAGTACAATGAAACGCACCCCGGCAAAACGGCGATAGCCGCCGTAAACGGCGATATGTGGATGGTGTCCTATGCGCACGCGAGGATCGAGGGCAAGGGTACCAGCTTCGGCGGATATTCAGACGCCGTCGTCAAAAAAGAGCTGACCGTTTCCCGCTCGCATAACGTCGTGGACGGCGAGATCTTCACCTCGGGCACTATCCGTCAGGAAACCCCGTACGCCGGCGCCTCGTGGGCTTTCGGCATCACAGACGATTTCGTTCCCCTGCTCGGTCAGCCGACAGTCACAATAACGGCGAAGGACGAGACGAACGGCGCCTCGTTCAGAATCGACGGTATAAACCGTCTGCCCGCGAATAACGCGACGGTAATGTATACCGACAGGGTAATGAGCACGTACAAGGGCTTCGCTCTTGACGACGCGTACGAGGTGCTTATAGAATTCGAAGAGGACTACACCCCGAAGCACGGCATGAACGTGACGGGTACCGTCAAAGCGATATATTCGCCCGAAAGCGGTCAGGATCCCGATTACATAAACGAAAAACAGATGGTCCTCACCTCCCGCGGAACAACGGTCGCGGATCTGAAAAAGCTCGCCGTCGGCGACAGCGTCAATATAACGGTATCCGTCGGCGACCTCTGCGGCAACTCCGAGGCGTGGCGGCGCGTCACAAACTCCGTCGGCGGCAATATCGTATACGTTCAGAACGGAACGCTGACCGGAAACGGACTTGAAGCCGGCTACCCGACAACGATGCTCGGCTACGACAACGACGGAAAGATAGTGATGCTCACGATGAACGGCAGAGGCTACGGCGGCGTCGGCGCCAACGGAGACAGACTCGCCAGACTCTGCAAGGATCTGCACCTTTACAACGCTTTCATTCTCGACGGCGGCGGCTCCATGACGATGATAGTCAACGACGGAGCGAAATACACGCCCGTAAGCCACGCCGTGGACAGCAAGGGCACCGTCTACCGCACGGTCAACAACTCGCTGATACTCGCTCACGGTCCCGAAAGAGCGGCGCAGGGTCATTTCGAGATAGACGCGCCGATAACCATAACCGATCCCCTGAACGTCACGTTCCCGACGGAAAAGCACGTCAGAGCGCTCGTCGGCTCCGGCAACCAGTCAACGTTAGGCTGGGAGGATGAAAACCTCGTCCTTACGGTCGACAACATGGATACGACGCCCGGCATGGCGGACCCGTACGTCCCGTTCAGCTATCAGAACATAGAAAACACGGCGAGCGCGGACACGTATAAATTCATCACGCTGATCTATAAGATCCCCGAAACGAACTCGCAGAAGCAGTACAATTCCGAGCTTTTCTGCCAGTGCAACGGCGACCCCGCGCAGGGCGGCCAGAGCACGAGCGCAACGGTAAAACGCACCGGAAAATACGACTACGCGATATTCAACGCCGGCTCCCTCAGCAGATGGAAGAATAAGATCACGGCTCTGCGCATAGATTTCTTCTACGGAGCCATGTCGAACGGCGACAGGATATACATACATAACATAACTCTGAACAAAACAAGAGACGAGGCGACAGCGGCGGCGAAGAAGATCGTCGCGGAGCTGAACGGCGAGCCCGAGGAGACCGAGCCGCCGGTCACGACCGCGCCGGTCACGACGGAACCGGTCACGACGGCGCCCGTTACGACAGAACCCGTGATGACAGAGGGCGAGACGGTCCCTCCCCCGACGACCGTACCGGAAACGACCGTTCCCGCGACCTCGCAGGAGTGGATAACCACGGCGTATACCGAGCCCGACCCCGACGTCACCACCTATCCCGTTACGGAGTCCGCGACGGAGCCCGATACTGAGCCTGCAACCGAGCCCGATACGGAGCCCGGCACGGTGTCCGACACCTCCGATCTGATCCCCGTCGGGACCGATACGAACGACGGTACGTCTGAGTCGACGAACGGGGACGGCACGGATACTGCAGAGACACAAGATCCCGAAGGCACGGACGGCGAGACGTCGGATACCGCCGAAAAAAGCGGCAGAAACACGGCGTTGATCATCGCCTCAGTCGCCGGCGCGATCGTTCTCATCGCTGCGCTCGCGGTAATAATCTTCAAAGTGAGCAACCGTAAGAAATGAAAAAGCTGCGTGTGATACCGTTACTGCTCGCCGCGCTTCTCTGCTCCTGCTCGACCGTACCGGCGGACGCGCGGACCGCGGCGCCGGAAACGGTGCCCGTGTCCTCGCCGGAAACGGAGACGGCCGCCACAACGGAAACCGAACCCGTCACCGAAACGGAACCGGAAACCGGGCAGCAGCAGCCTCATGAGGAGAAAAAATACGTGAATTATCCCGATATGAAAGCGCTCTGGATATCTCAGTTCGATATGTCGGGCGTATACGTCAGCGGCGGAAAACAGCGTCCGAAGGACGAATTTACAAAATTACTCGGCATAATACTTGACAATACGGCGGCAAACCATTATAATACGGTCATATACCAGGTAAGACCCTACGCCGACAGCATGTACCCGTCCGATATCTGTCCGCCGTGCTCCATGGCTTCCGGCAGCTACGCGAACGAGCTTGAATACGATCCGTTCGCGATCCTTGTGGAAGAAGCGCACAGCCGCGGCTTATCCGTGCAGGCGTGGATCAACCCGATGCGCGCGATGCTCGTACGCGAGCTCAGACAGGTCTCCGACCGGTACGTCATCCGGCAATGGTTCAACGACCGGGATCTTCGCGACAGATACCTGCCTGTCGTGTCCGACAGGGTGTATCTCAACATAGGCGAGTCCGAGGTCCGCGATCTGATAATCCGCGGCGCGGCGGAGCTGCTTGAAAAATACGACGTGGACGGGCTCCACATGGACGATTATTTCTACCCGACGACGGATCCGTCCTTCGATCAGCTCACCTACGACGAATTCAGGAAAAACGGCGGCAAAGGCGATCTGTCAAGATTCCGCAAAACGGTTCTGTCGGAGCTCGTGCACGGTCTGTACGAGACCGTAAAGGCTTCGGGCGAGGGCAGGATCTTCGGCATCAGCCCCGCCGGCAACATGCAGACCGTCATCAACAGCCACTACGCCGACGTGAAGACGTGGTGCAGCGACGACGGATATCTCGACTACATATGCCCGCAGGTCTACTTCGGCTTCGAGCACGCGTCGGTCCCGTTTGACAAGACCTGCGAAAAATGGCAGGATATAATCAAAAACGACAGCGTGAGTCTTATCGTCGGCATGTCGCTCGGCAAAGCGAAATCCGGCGTCGACAACTACGCCGGATCCGGCAAAAACGAGTGGTCGGAGCACAAGGATATACTTCTCCGCTCGCTGAAGTACACCGAAAACCTGCCGAAATGCGCGGGCGTCGCGTATTTCTGCTACCAGTATTTCTACGATCCCGTATCCGGCGCGGAGGAGCGCTCCACAAAGCGCGAGCGCGACAACTTCGTCCCGTATCTTGAAACGATTTCATGGCATAAAGCCTGAACATAAGAAAGGAAGAAAATATGAAAACTCTTGTCAGGGCTATAAGCCTTATTCTCGTCGCGGTCATGATGACTGCGGTATTCGCGTCCTGCGCGAACGATACCCCGGCGACGACCGACAACGACACGACGACCGTCGCCGACGCTGCGTCTTCCGACACAGTCACGGAAGAAGTAACGACCGAAGCGGCGACGGACGAGCAGACCGAGCCGGACGGCACGACCGAAGAGGTGACGACCGAAGAGGCTGAGGAACCCAATCCCGATATCACAGACCTCGTTGTAAGAGAGCAGTCAAAGACCGTTGAGATAAGCACGCGTGAGCAGCTTTTCGCTTTCGCACGTCATATGATCGACGAAGATGAAAACTATGACTTCTCCGACTACACGATCCTTCTCACGGACGATATCAACCTCGATCCCTCGCTTGAAGGCGGCAAAAACTGGGTCCCGATGATCGCTTCGTACAACCTCACGGACGCTACGTTTGACGGACAGGGCCACACCATCAACGGTATCACGATCGAGCCCGAGGATCTTGAAGTCGTCGGCAGCAACGGAAACGTATACGGCACGGGCTTCTTCGCGATCGTAAACGTACCTTTCACGATCAAGAACGTCAACTTCACAAACGCTCAGATGACCGCTTCGAGCACGAAGCACTGCGGCGGCGTGGTAGGCTCCGTTGAAACCAACAGCTCATTCCTCGAGCTCGCCAACGTCACCGTTTCGGGCCTCGTTCTCAACGGCGGTATAGGCGTTGAAGGCGACATATCCACCATAAGCATCCGCATAGGCGGTCTTGTCGGCGCCAACATCGAGGGCGGTCAGGTAGACATCCACGACTGCACGGTCGACAACACCCAGCTCTACGGCTTCCACAACATCTCCGGCATCATAGGCTGCTCGAACGAAGGCACCTATACGATCGAGAACAACACCGTAAAGAACACTCAGTTCAACTATTCCGCGTCCTACGCAAATAACGAAAACTACAAGAACCCCGTTTATTCGAGATATTTCGCCGACCCCTTCTACTGCGAAAACAACTACTGGGGCGAATATCACACCGATTATGACCTCGAACAGGGCAACAAGTACGAAAAC
>CACWOQ010000017.1:37627-73730 GCA_902762505.1 uncultured Ruminococcus sp.
TACGATATAAGAAACGATATCCACTACAAGAACGAAGAGGGCAAGGACAAGGACTGCGAGCCGAACGAAGAAGGCGAATTCCCCGCCGTCAAGGGAAGCATAATCAGACCGAGAGACGAAAGAGAATACTGATATCCCGCAGATATCCGACGGGTGCCTCACGGCATCCGTCTTTTTTTTTATTTTACAGATTTTCCATTGACAAACAGCCTCCGTTATTGTATAATATGTATAACGTCAATAACGGAGGTTACTATGAAAACTAAAATCACAGCGTTGCTTCTTTGCCTGATAATGCTGTCTTCACTTGTTCTCTGCGGCTGCGCGGATTCCGGAAAGCCATCCGCAACAGAGGATTCCGTCACTGAAACCGACGCCGTCACCGAAGACGACGGGCTTCTGCATCCGGATCTGCCGGATATAAAGTTCAACGGCTACACCTTCCGCATACTCGGTCAGGGCGGAGCCGGATGGACCGCCAGCGACATACTCAGGCCCGACAGCTTCAACGAGGACGGCTTGAACGACGCAAAGCTGAAAAGATATCTCAACGTTGAAGAAAAATACGGCGTAACGATCGAGACTTCCCTCTCCGACACCATAATGGCGACGGTGCAGGGCGGCATCCTGTCGAACGACTTCAGCTTCGATCTCATCAATATGGACACCGCCAATACCTCAAGCGCCGCTCTCAACAAGCTTCTCATGAACATACCGGACGTACCGTACATAGATCTTTCAAAGCCCTATTACGATCAGAACTATATCCACGATATGTCCTTCGCGGAAAAGCTCTTCTCCGTCGTCACGGACCTTACCACGATGGATATGTTCGTCACCTGGATCATGATGTACAACAAGAACATGATCGAGCGCCACGACCTTGAAAGCCCCTATCAGCTCGTAAAGGACAACAAATGGACTCTTGACAAGTTCAACTCCATGCTGAAGGACGTATCCGTTGAAAACGGCGACGGCAAATGGGACGAGCTCGACACCTACGGCTTCGCCGCGCACACCGGCTCCGCGAGAAACCTTTACTACGCCGCCGGACTTACCATCTGCACGAAGGACGAGAACACCGACACGCCGGTGCTTACCCTCGGAGACAAGAGCGAGGCTCTGTCGCTTGCCGCGGACAAGATCTCGGATATACTCTATAACGACAACAAGACTCTTATGAACACGAAGATCGTCGAAGCCTTCGAGGAAGGCCGCTCGCTGTTCCTTGCGGAGATCACCGGATATCTCGGACGTTTCAGAGAGATGAAGGACGATTTCGGCGTCGTTCCCTACCCCAAGTTCGACGAGGCGCAGAGCAGATACTACACGACGAACGACCCCTGCATAATGGTCTTCTCGATACCGAAATACAACTACAAGACGGATCAGCTCGAGCGTTCCGGCATCATATTCGAGGCGCTTTGCTGTGAATCCTACAACCTGCTCCGTCCCGCGTATTACGTAGACGTTCTCGGCGGAAAGCAGACGCGCGACTACACGGACTACGAAATGCTCGACCTCATACGCAACAGCCGCGTATACGACTTCGGTCTGTTCAACAACCTCGGATCCATATCCACGATATTCAACTCTCTCGCCGGAACGAAGACCCCGAAGGTCGCTTCCATGCTCAAAGCCGGTATGAAATCCGGTCAGAAGCAGCTTTCGAAGACGCTTGAAAAATACGAATCTATGAAATAAGGTGACTCAAAATGGATCTTCATAAATACCTGCACGATGAAAACGAACAGCCTCTTGACAGGATCGTTTCGGACGGCGGCTTCGTCGGGATATTCCGTACGATAGCCGTAGTCGGAGACAGTCTGTCCTCGGGCGAGTTCGAGTGCAAGCTCCCCGACAAAACGCTTTATATGGATATGTTCGACTACTCGTGGGGCCAGTACATAGCCCGCGCCGCCGGCTGCAAGGTATACAACTTCAGCCGCGGAGGTATGACGGCGAAGGAATACTGCGAGAGCTTTGCCGCTCAGCAGAGCATGTGGAACACGGAAAAGGCGGCTCAGGCGTATATAATCGCGCTCGGCGCGAACGACCTGTTCGGCCTCCGCCAGCCCGTCGGCGACCTGTCCGACGTATGCGACGAGGATTACACCAAAAACACCGACAATTACGCCGGTCGTTACTGCGAGATAATACAGAGGTACAAGAAAATAGCGCCCGATGCGAAATTCTTCCTGCTCACCATGCCGTCAGACGGCGGCGACCCCGAGTCCGAGCGCGAAAAGCTCCTGTCCGCGCAGACGGAGCTCATGTATAAGATCGCGGAGCATTTCGACAACTGCTACGTCATAGATCTGAACAAATACATGCCCGCGCAGGATCCGGAATATCACGAGAACTTCTATCTGCACGGTCATCTCAATCCCTGCGGATATATCTTCACGGCGCAGGTGGTGATGTCGTACATCGACTACATAATCCGCCGCAACATGGCTGATTTCAGGCGCGTCGCTTACATCAATACGCCGTATTCCGACAGCAATATGAAATAAACGTAAGGCGCGTTATCCGAAAAGGACGACGCGCTTTTTCCTTTTTTGAAATTTTCTCTCATTTCCCCCAACCTTTTCTCCTCCCCGGCTGTCTATATGGCAGAGTACTCGAAAAACACGAAAAGGAGTGATCACCATTTACAGATCATACGACGATGAAACGCTCGTATACATGACGCTTTCGGGCGACCGTGACGCGTACGGCGAGCTCGTCATGCGCTGGCAGGGCGCGGCGCTGTCCGCGGCGAATTCCGTTCTGCACTCGGTATATTTGTCCGAGGACGCGGTCCAGGACGCGCTCGTCGCCGCGTGGATGAAGCTCGACACGCTCGCCGACCCGGCGAAATTCGGCGCCTGGGTCTGCAAAGCGGCAAAAAACCGTGCGCTTAATATCCGCGCCCGTTACAGCGGGTGGATGGATATCTCCGCGTACGAAAACACGGAGTCAGACGAAAGCTTTTCACCGGAGGCGTCGCTTATAGACGCAAGCGAAAAAGAAGAGCTGCACGCCGCGATAAAGTCTTTACCGGAAAAGGTGCGGACGGTCATTACTCTGCACTATTTCGAGGGGCTTTCCGTCGCGGAGATCGCGGACAGGATGAGGATATCCGCCGGCACGGTGAAATGGCATCTGTCCGACGGAAGAAAGAGATTGAGAGGGGAACTTATGGCGACAAACGAAGAATATAACGACACGCTTACCGAGCGCGTAATGAAGAAAGTGGAAGAACTTAAGCTGTGGTCGTCCAAATCTGACAAGACCGGGTTTGAGGCCGTCTACAAAGACGTTCTGTCGGACGTTACAGACCTGCCGGAGTCGGAGAAGAAATACCACGCAATGGCGGACGTGCTTTTGCGCGGCTTCTGGTGGCTGCCCGGCAAAAAGAACGACGAGCTTGCGGCGCGTATCGCCGACGCCGCGGAAAAAGGACACAACGACGAGGCGACGGCGTTCATCTGCTCAAAGGAGGACGCAAAGCTTTCGGGCGAGGCGAAGATCGAATTCATCCGCGACAAGCAGATACCGCGCCTTATCGGCAAAGACCTGCCGATATCGCTCGGCTCGGAATGGCTGGCGCTTGCAAACGCGTACCTTGAAGCCGACAAACGCGACGAGGGATTGTCGGCGCTGAAAAAGGCGAAGGAAATACTGCCGAAGGACAGCGCTGTGTATGCGAGCCTGCTTTATGCGGAAGACGTGGCAGAGCTGCGCGACACCCGATACAAAGATAAGGACGTACACAAATTCCGGGTATATTCGTCGGGCTGTGAGATATCTTTAAAAAGCGGCGGTCCGGTCAGGATAAGCGATAAGTGCTTCATATACAGACCCGCGTGGGTCCCCGCCGTCAACGCATGGCTTCGCATTTATTTGGCAGCGTCGATCTGCGACGGAACGTTTTTCGTCGAAAAAGCCGATCCGGGATACGTTTTTACCGGCTCGGACAAAACAACGCTTACGCTTTTAAGTAAAACGGAGACGGTAAACACGCCCGCCGGTGATTTTGAAAACTGCGAGCTGTGGGAAACGGTACCCGCTGACGCGTACACGTCCGCGGTTTACCGCGCGTATTACAAGCGCGGCGTCGGCATGGTGAAATTCTGCGAGATCATAAACGACGAGGTCGAAACGGTCGTATTATCCTCTTACAGCGTCAAAAAAAGCGACAGCCTGCTGCCGCTTGATACAGACAACGTATGGGAATATACGCGGCAGTCCGAATACCCGTCCGTTTACCGCTATATCAAAGCAAAAGTCGTTTTCAAGTCAGAAGAAAAGGCGACGCTGGCGGTCTTTTCGGAAACGGAACGGCTGTATTACGACGAGCGCAGCTTTGCCGATATGGCATACGCGGTGCGTTCGGATTATAACGATCATAACGGCAAAATTATTGACGTACGCGATCACGTCAAAAAACTTTTCGCCAATGCTAAAACAAAGCTGCAGAAGGCGCACGCAAACGCCGCTTCGTCCGTTATGAACAGACTGATGGACGAAAACGGCATAACCGGAAATGACAAATACGAAAACTGCTGGAATTTCTTTGAGTATCACGCTTTGAGTGTCAGAGACGGAAACGTGATACGTCAGGCAAACCGCGATTTCGCTTTCGAATGGAAGAGCACCGACGGCTCGGTATATGACAATCAGGTGCTTTTCAATTATATCTATGACTTTCTGTTTGACAATTTCGGCTGCGTGTATTCGGATCAGTGGGTACCGGGCTTCCGCACCGTAAAGGAGCTTTACGACTACAACGACGAGCTTATAAAGACGGAGCTGACGTGTGAGGACGCGGGGAAAGTCAAGGTCGCCTGCGGTGAGTTTGATAACTGTCTGCGCGTGACCATCGATACTGTCGGCAATTTGAGATACCACGAGTATTTCGGCGGCAAAAAGTCTTATATTTTCGCTCCCGGCATAGGCATTATAAGATCCGAAAACAGCTATGCGGAAAACACGCTTTGCGCCGTGTATGAGCTGACGGAGTACGAGGGAACAGGCGAAGGATATTTCCCGCTTGACGACGGACTGCGCCGTCATTACGATCTGATAAACCCGGTAAGGAACTACGTCGGTCATACGGATTACACGTTTGTAAAAGACAGCTACGGCAGAACGGTGCTTTTCGTCGACAAACGCGGATCAAGAAAGAAGACGGAGCTGCCTGATGATTATATGACCGCAGATGAGCGGAAAGAGGACAGCCTTTGGGAAAACAAAGAATATCTCGAATACTATACGCTCTGGGGCAAAAACAATCTTGAAATACTGCTCCATCAGCTCACGCACAGACCGTACAATCAGGGCGACGGCAGACTGTTTTCAAAATGGCATACGTTCAGGATGAAAGCCATTGAGGCGTTCTGCGGCGGCGAAGTGCTGCCGGCATGGTACGGCTATTATGCGGAGGCGGCTTTCCGGGCCGCATGCGCAACGTTCAGCTTCGGAGCGTTCGACCGCGCAAAAGAGCTTATGGAGACAGCGTTTGAATATTTCGATAAATGGAACGCGATACCGGACGGCGAGCTGCTCGACGTCGGCGCCGCAGAGATCACCGGGAGCATGAAGGTCAAAAAGGGTTCGGAGATGCTGATACTTCAGACAAAAGAAAAAGCCGTCTGTTCCGCATACGGTATCTTCAAAGGCAACAAAGGCGATATCATGTACAGCGGAATGACAGCGCCGCACGGCTGGGAATGGTTCAATCCTGCAAGGAACGAGCCGTTTTTCGCAGAATACGTGGAGCGCAGCAGAAAATACCTAGGTTGATACAAAAACAAACGCGGCAGCCGTAAAAGGCTGCTGCGTTTTGTCATTTATTTCTGAACGCCGGGTTGTACGCGTAATAGTTTTTCCGGTCAAGCTTGTCGCGGACCATGCCGAGCGCCTCTCCGAAGCGCTGATAATGGACTATCTCGCGCTGACGCAGATATCTGATCGGATCTATTATATCCGGATCGTCTACCAGGTTCAGTATGTTGTCATACGTCACCCTCGCCTTCTGCTCCGCGGCGAGATCCTCGTTCAGATCCGCTATCGGGTCGCCCTTCGACTGCATGAAAGCCGCCGTATAAGGCACGCCCGACGCCGCCTGCGGATAAACTCCGACGGTGTGATCGACGAAATACGTGTCGAAGCCCTCTTTTATTATCTCATCCGTGCTGAGCCTGCCGGTCAGCTGTGTGAGTATCGCGCCGATGATCTCAAGGTGCGCCAGCTCCTCCGTGCCGATATCGGTCAGCAGTCCCGCGACTCTGTCGTCCGGCATGGCGAAGCGCTGTGAAAGATATCTCAGCGACGCGCCGAGCTCTCCGTCGGGTCCGCCGTACTGGCTGATTATTATCTTCGCCGCTCTTGCGTCCGGTCGCTTTATATTCACCGGATACTGTAATCTTTTTTCATATCCCCACATCAGCAGTCCGCCCTCCTTTTCCACGGCATGGGAGCGCCGTTCCACGACCACCCGTAAGCGGTCTTCACGAAATACGCGTCAAGGCTCCCGTATTTGTCCGTATACTCTTCAACGAGCGCCGTTCTCTTCTCCATCCTTTGAGCGAAAGCGTCGATCGCTTCGGCATCGCCCGGGTGAGTGTCAAGGAAAAGGCGCAGCTCATCCATGACGAAGCTCACCTCGTTTATCTCGGAGAGCAGTTCTTCCCTGTCGTCGCGTCCGTTCATCTCGCGCCTCCTTCATAGGGCATATACAGCGCCGGGAAAAGCGTCCCGTGCGACAGCGCCTCGCCGTCGGAATATATCTTTCCGTATTTCTGATCCCTGACGTACGCCATGGCGTACGCCGGTTCTTTTTCTTCTCCGCCGGGGCTGACGGGCTCACCGCAGCCGGGCGCGCCCGCGTACCGGAAACGTATATATCTGTCGTTACTGTGCATTATCTGATCGCATCATGTGATGCACTCCCGGAATATTAGGCGGGAAATTCATCCCGCCCGTATCAGTATATGAACCGGGCTGTTTACGCGCAACAAAAAAACAGCTCCGCAGAGCCGTTTTTTTGCCGTCAATAGTTTTCGCAGTTTACTTCGAAATAGCTCTGCGGATGCGCGCATACGGGGCATACGTCGGGCGCCTTGGTGCCGACTACGATATGTCCGCAATTGCGGCATTCCCATACCTTTACCTCGGACTTTTCGAATACGGCGGCAGTCTGCACGTTGTGAAGCAGCGCTCTGTATCTTTCCTCGTGGTGCTTTTCTATCGCCGCCACGCCGCGGAATTTCGCCGCAAGCTCCGGGAATCCCTCAGCCTCCGCGGTCTTCGCAAAGCCCTCGTACATATCGGTCCATTCGTGGTTTTCGCCGTCAGCCGCCGCTTCAAGGTTCTCGGCTGTGCTGCCGATCCAGTTCAGCTCCTTGAACCAGAGCTTCGCGTGCTCCTTTTCGTTCTCCGCCGTCTTCAGAAACAGCGCCGCGATCTGCTCGTAGCCCTCTTTTTTCGCTTTTGACGCGAAGTAGGTATACTTGTTTCTCGCCTGCGATTCACCGGCAAACGCCGCCTCGAGGTTCTTCTCCGTCTGAGTGCCTTCGTACGGGTTCTTTTTCGGCGCCTCGGCGACCGGTTCTATCGCGTCGCCTTCCGCTCCGCAGAGCGGGCAGACGGCTTCCTCAAGGGACGCCGCTTCAAAAATTTCTCCGCAGATATTGCATTTGAATTTCGCCATTTTTAACTCCTCCTTCAATCGAGAGTTTTATTTGATCCAAGGATACCACGAAAAAAAGAATAAGTCAAGAAGAAATGTAAAAAAACACGCGTACGTTTCTGCGTGTTTTGTATGATCCTGCGTTTCACGGGCGCCGCTTCGAATCCCGCATATGAAGATAATAGCCACAATATAAGACGTCGGTTCGGGCATTTTTCGGGCGGGATTCGTCTTGGATTTTGCAAAGCAATTTGCACAAACTTGTTTGTCTGTGCTTTGCAAAATCCTTCGGTCACCCAACGCTGCTTCGAGCCCCGTATATGAAGTGACTGAGTCCAAAACACAAAGGACGCCTTTCGGCGTCCTTTGTGTTTTGGAGCGGAATACGGGGCTCGAACCCGCCACATTCGCCTTGGGAAGGCGACGCTCTACCATATGAGCTAATTCCGCAGAATCACCCCGGGCAGCCCGGGGTGGGATCCGTTATTATTTGTATTTGCGCTTTCTCGCAGCCTCGGACTTCTTCTTGCGTCTTACGCTGGGCTTTTCATAGCATTCTCTTTTGCGAAGCTCTGTCATGATGCCGGATCTTGCGCAGGCTCTCTTGAATTTCTTGAGCGCGCTGTCAAGAGACTCGTTTTCTTTTACTCTGACTTCTGCCATTTTCTTTCACCCCCTTCGCATCGGAGCATAAATTACTTTGTTATTATACCGCCTGTTTTCCCGGTTGTCAAGTGTTTTTTTAATATTTTTTCGTTTTTTTTCGCAAAATCAGCGCGGCGCCGGGCAGGGACGCGGCACAGAGCGCGACGGCTGCCGCAGCGTTTGCGTCCGCGGTATCAGAATCGCCGGACTTGTTTCAAATAATTAGTACAAATCATCATTGACGGCAAAAGCCTTCTGACCGTCTGACGCTGTCTGAGTTTGAAAAACAGGCAGCGAAAGTATGGGACAGAAGGCTGATAAAGCGGCTGTTATTCTTTTCATACCGATCGACTCATTCTTTGTTTGTGATTATACAATATCACGTTTACAAAGCATTGTCGACCGTTTCCGAATAATATTATTTAACAATAAGATTCAGGATCTTGCCGGGCACGTAAATGACTTTTACGATCTGCTTGCCCGCGATCTGCGAGGCGACCTTTTCGTTTTGGCGCGCGGCGTCGACCGCCGTGTTCTGATCCGCGTCCTTTGCGATGACTATAGATCCGCGGAATTTACCGTTGACCTGAACGCCTATCTCGACCGTGCTGTCGACGGTCTTAGCCTCGTCGTACATGGGCCACGGCGTGACGGCGAGCATCGTTTTGTGTCCGAGCACCTCCCACATTTCCTCGCACAGGTGCGGGGCGAACGGCGACAGGATCTTGACAAACGTTTCAACGTCGGATCTCGTCACGGAGCCGACTCTGTAAAACTCGTTGATCGCAGCCATCATCGCGGCGATGGCGGTGTTGTATTTCATCGCCTCTATATCTTCGCCGACTTTTTTGACGGTTTTGTGGACGACGGATTCGACCGACGGATCCTCGGTCTTCGCGTTCATTATCTCGGTAAGACCGGCGACGCGTTCAAGGAAGCGTTTGCATCCTTTGACCGAATCCTCGTTCCACGGCGCCGCGGCGGTGTAATCGCCCATGAACAGCACGTAGGTGCGCAGCGTATCCGCGCCGTAACGCTCGACTATATCGAGCGGGTCGATGACGTTTCCCGCGGATTTGCTCATCTTGTTGCCGTCCGGCCCTAAGATCAGCCCCTGATACGTGCGCTTCGCGTACGGCTCGGGCGTATTGACAACGCCTATATCGTACAGGAATCTGTGCCAGAAGCGCGAATAGAGCAGATGGCGCGTGACGTGCTCCATACCGCCGTTATACCAGTCCACAGGCATCCAGTATTTCATCTTTTCGGGATCGCAGAGAGCTGCGTCGTTATGCGGATCTATGAAACGGAGGAAATACCATGATGAGCCCGCCCACTGCGGCATCGTATCCGTTTCACGCTTCGCGTCGCCTCCGCATTTCGGGCATTTGCAGTTGACGAAGGAGTCTATACGCGCAAGCGGCGACTGTCCGTCCGTGCCGGGCTCGAAGTTTTCTACGTCCGGCAGTCTGAGCGGCAGCTCTTCGTAAGGCACCCCGACTGTCCCGCAGACCGGGCAATGGATCAGCGGTATGGGCTCGCCCCAGTATCTCTGGCGGTTGAACGCCCAGTCCTTCATCTTATACTGAACGCCCTTTCTGCCGATACCCTTTTCACCGAGGTATTCGAGCATCGCGGCGATGGAATCCTTTTTATTGTCGTATTTATTGAGGAATCCGGAGTTTATCATCCTGCCGTCGCCGGTGTAGGCTTCTTTTTCGATATCTCCGCCCTCGATGACCTGAATGACGTCGACGCCGAATTTATGAGCGAATTCCCAGTCGCGCTGGTCGTGCGCGGGAACAGCCATTATTGCGCCGGTGCCGTAGCCCATCATAACGTAGTCGGCTATGAATATCGGTATCTTTTTTCCGTTGACGGGGTTGACGGCGCAGAGGCCTTCAAGTCTGACTCCGGTCTTCTCCTTTACGAGCTGCGTGCGCTCGAATTCCGTCTTTTTCGCGCATTCCGCGCGGTATTCCTCCACCTCGTCCCAGTTTGCGATCCTGTCTCTGTATTTATCGAGCGACGGATGCTCCGGCGCCATGACCATGAACGTCACGCCGTAGAGCGTATCGCATCTCGTGGTGTATATCTCGAGCTTTTCATCCGTTCCGTCGAGCAGAAAATCGACGAACGCGCCGGTCGATTTGCCGATCCAGGTGATCTGCTGCTGCTTTATGCTGTCCGGATAGTCGACGTGATCGAGCCCTTCGAGCAGCTTGTCCGCATACTGCGTGATCTTCAGGTACCAGACGTCCTTCGGAAGCTGTATGACGTCGCTGTGGCAGACGTCGCATTTTCCGCCCTGCGAATCCTCGTTCGACAGAACGACCTTGCAGTGCGGGCAGTAGTTGACGAGCGTCTTTGCGCGGAACACGAGCCCGTGCTCGAACATTTTCAGGAATATCCACTGCGTCCATTTGTAGTAATCCGGCAGGGACGTCGAGATCTCGCGGCTCCAGTCGAAGCAGAAGCCGATCTTCTTCATCTGATCCTTGAAGTGCTCGACGTTTTTCGTCGTTATCACGTGAGGATGGGTATTCGTCTTTATCGCGTAGTTTTCCGCGGGCAGACCGAACGAATCGAAGCCCATCGGGAACAGGACGTTATAGCCCTGCATCCTGCGCTTGTGCGAAACGACGTCAAGTCCGGAATACGCTTTTATATGTCCGACGTGCATGCCGGCGCCCGACGGATAAGGAAACTCAACGAGCGCGTAGAATTTCGGTTTGTCGCAGTTGTCCTCGGCGCGGAACACGCCCTCCTCTTCCCATTTTTTCTGCCATTTCGGCTCGATGGTCTTAAAATCGTATCTCATTTGTTCATTCCTCGTTTCCGCTCGGTTTTTTGTCCTGCCAGAGTCTGTCAAGCTTGTAGAATTCTCTTGCGCTCTTGACGAATATATGCACTATGACCGTGCCGTAGTCGAGCACGTACCATTCTCCGCCGGCTATGCCGTCCGTGTGATACGGTCTTACGCCCTGACTTGCGAGCGCGTCCTCTACCTCGTCGGCAAGCGCCTTGACGTGAGTCGTGGACGTTGCGTTGCATATGACGAAATGATCCGTCACGACGGTCCTGTCGGCGACGTTTATCACTTCTATGTTCTGAGCAAGCTTTTCGTCAAGGATCTGTCTTATCCTTTCGGCTATCTGATCCGAGGAAGCTCCCGACAGATCTGTGATCTTCTCATTTTCCGCCATTTTGTTTTTCTCCTTTTCATATGTTTGACGAGTCAGGCGGTGTACCGCCCCTCCCTTTTCTTCAATGTGTTCAAGCTGTCTTTTACAGCAGTCGGCGAACACGCGGCAAACGTGCTCCTCCGTCAGCGGCTGTGAAAGCAGCTCTTCTCTGAGCCTGATACAAGCCTCGTACCGTCTGCCCGGTTCGACGAAGTCCGACAGGAATACTATCTTGTCACACAGATCCATATCGGGCGAGCCCGTGCAGTGATAAAGTATCATGTGAGCGACCCTGTCGTCGCAGTTGAATACCTTTTTCGCGTACGCGGCGCCGGAAAGCTGGTGAAGCGTCTGCGGGCAGCTCAGATAATCCGGGTCGACCTCCGTACCGCTCAGATACGAAAGCTGTTCTTCCGTGCTCATCTCCTTCGTGATATCGTGCAGATATCCCGCGCGTACGAGCCGCCAGAGAGACGATTCCGGCAAGCCGAGTTCTTTTCCGATCCGCTCCGCGGTGAGCGCCACGCCGATGCTGTGCTCATACCGTCCGCCGGACAGGCGTTCTTTTATATATTCTTTTATACCGACGTTTTTTGCGCCGTACAGATCGTTTTCATTTATATATCCGAGCACCCGCCCGGGCAAAAGATCATCGACGGGATCGCCCCTGCGGAGGCGTTCTCTCACTCCGGTAGACGACGCAACGACGGCGTCCCCCGTGCAGAAAAAGCATTTCGCGCCGTATTTTTCCCGATAGACGTCTTTTTTCGCGGAAAGAGCCGCCTCATCGTCACCCGTGCGCGACATGCACCATATCTCGCACAGATCAAATATGCGCTGCGGGTTTTTCCACTCGTCAAGCGTCAGAAACATATCGGAGCCGGTGAGAAAGCATAGCGTGTCGCCTTCTTTGTAAAAGTGACCGAGCGTCAGATAAGTGTAGCTGACTCCGCCGCGGTTTATCTCATAATCGCAGACCGACACGCGCGGATCGCCTTCAAATGCGAGACGGAGCATATCGATCCGTCTTTGCGGAACGTCGTCCTCCGCCGTCGGCTTGTGGGGCGATATAAGGCTAGGCATAATAAGAAGCCTGTCAAGCCGCGCCTGTTCGAGAAACGCCGTTGCCGCCGAAACGTGTCCGTTATGCGGCGGTGAAAAAGTGCCGCCGTAGATACCAGTCCTCATCTCGGAAGTATTATCCTCGTTTCCCTGCGCTTTTCGTCCTGCGTTTCGCGGTACAGTATGAACCTGCGCCCGACGACGAGAACGACGTCCGCCCCGGTCATACCGGCTATGATATCCGCCGCCTCACGCGGGGTATACGGCGAATTTTCGAGCACCGAGATCTTTATAAGCTCGTGCGCGGTCAGCGCGTCGCCGATCTGATTTACCATATTGTCGGAGATCCCGTTTTTTCCGACCTGAAATATCGGCTGTATCTTTGACGCGAGATTTTTCAGAAACGATCTTTGTTTTGATGAAAGCATATCCTCTCCTTGAATAGTTCACAGAACGCGGCAAGCGCTCTGCCTCTGTGAGATACTGCGTTTTTTTCGTCCGCCGACGCCTCGGCGAAGGTTTTTCCGAGCTCCGGGCAGTAAAACAGCGGATCGTACCCGAAGCCGTCTTCCCCGCGCGGAGCCGTGAGTATCATCCCCGATACCTCGCCCCGCGCCGTGACGGTGTCGCCGTCTGGGAATACCGCGCTCATAACGCAGACGAATTTCGCGCCGCGGTCATTTTTGTCCGATAATTCGGACAGAAGCTTTTTATTGTTTTCCGCGTCACCCTTGCCGGAATACCTCGCGGAATATACGCCCGGCGCGCCGCCGAGCGAATCGACGCACAGACCCGAATCGTCCGCTATGCCGATATATCCGAGCCTTGCGGGGACAGACGCTTTTATCACCGAGTTTTCTTCAAACGTCGTCCCGTTTTCCTCGATGTCGCCTTCGATCCCGGCGCCTCGCAGCGAGAGTATCTCGCAGTCCGGCATAAGGCTGCCGAGTATCGTCCTCAGCTCCGTTATTTTTTTCTTGTTGTTTGAAGCGAGTACTATCTTTTCCATCATTCAAACAGCGCGTTTATGAAGTCCGATGCGATGAACGGCTGCATATCGTCCGCCTTTTCGCCGACGCCTACGAATTTCACCGGGATACCGAGCTCATCCTTTACGGATATGACGATTCCGCCCTTCGCGGTCCCGTCGAGCTTTGTGAGCACAAGCCCTGTTATGTTCGCGGTATTGGAGAATTCCTTCGCCTGTATCACGGCGTTCTGTCCCGTCGTCGCGTCAAGGACGAGAAGCGTTTCACGCGCGGCTCCGGGAAGCTCGCGGTCGACGACGCGGTTTATCTTCGACAGCTCGTCCATAAGATTTTTCTTGTTGTGGAGTCTTCCCGCCGTGTCTATGATAAGCACGTCCGCTCCTCTCGCTTTTGCGGCGGCAGCGGCGTCGTAGACGACGGACGCGGGATCCGATCCCTCCTCATGCTTTATCATGTCGACGCCTATGCGGTCAGCCCAGATGCCGAGCTGATCTATCGCGGCGGCGCGGAACGTGTCCGCGGCGGCGAGGATGACCTTTTTGCCCTCTCCTTTGAGGTAGTTTGCGATCTTTGCGATCGACGTAGTCTTGCCGACGCCGTTGACGCCGATAACAAGTATGACTGACGGCTTGCTCGAAAGATTGAGCGGCTCGCCGTCCTGTATCATCTCACCGATGACCTCCTTCAGAGCGTTGTAGGCGTCCTCGGTCTCGGTTATCCTGTCCTCCTGGATGCGGCGGCGGAGCTTTGCGATGATCTTTTCCGTCGTTTCAACGCCGACGTCGCTTGTGATCAGTATTTCCTCAAGCTCTTCGAGCAGGTCCTCGTCGACCTTTCTCATCGATACGAACAGATCGTGCACTCTGCCGAACAGCGCGTTTTTCGTTTTCTGCAGTCCGGCTTTCAGTTTTTCAAAAAATCCCATTGTCTTATTCCAGCTTTCCGAGTTTTTCTTCTATTTCGTTTATGTCGACGGACAGTACCTTCGAAATCCCCTTCGTCGGCATCGTGACGCCGTACAGCTTTTCAGCCGCCTCCATCGTGCCGCGTCTGTGCGATATCAGTATGAACTGCGTTTTGTCCTGCGTTTCGCGTATGTACTGTGCGAAGCGGTCAACGTTGACCTCGTCGAGAGCGGCTTCTATCTCGTCGAGCATGATGAACGGAGTCGGGTTGACCTCGAGCAGGGCGAGATATATCGCTATGGCGACGAACGACTGCTCGCCGCCGGAGAGCAGCGACAGGCTCTTGATTATCTTTCCGGGAGGCGCGACGTTTATGTCTATACCGGATTCGAGAACGTTGTCCGGCTCACGCAGGACGAGCTCGGCGGTGCCGCCGCCGAAAAGCCTGCGGAACACCTGACCGAAATGCAGGTTGATGTTCTCGAACGCACGGACGAAGCCGGTCTTCATCTCGTCGTCAAGCTGTGAGATTATCTGCAAAAGATCCGCCTCAGAGCTCGTCAGATCGGCTATCTGAGCCGTCAGCTCGTCGTGCTGTTTCTTGACCTCCCGATATTCCTCTATCGCCGATACGTTCACGTGTCCGAGCGCGCGGATCCTGCCGCGAAGCTCGTTCTGACGCTTGAACAGCGCCGGGCGCGTCTGCTCGTTCACCTCCGGGCAGTTGTATTCGACGGCTTTTTCCTTCGCCTCGGCGTAGCCTAT
This sequence comes from uncultured Ruminococcus sp., assembly GCA_902762505.1. Taxonomy (GTDB): domain Bacteria; phylum Bacillota; class Clostridia; order Oscillospirales; family CAG-272; genus UBA1248. The sequence continues at coordinate 52,857 of CACWOQ010000017.1, forward strand.
CTCATAGTTTTCTTCAAGCACGACTTTGAGCTTTTCACGCTCGTTTTCGGCGTTTTCAAGCTTTGATTCGGCTTGTATTTTCTTTTCGATGAGCTGTTGTTTCAGCTCCGTTTTTTCTCTTTCCTCGTTACGGGAGACGGTGTATCTGCCCTCCGTCTCGGCGCTCTTCTGCGAAAGCTGCGCTATTTTTTCGTTAAGCTCGGCTATTTTCTTTTCATAACCTGTTATGTCTTCTCCGGTCCTGCCGGCTTTTTCCGCGTTTTCGGTCAGACGCGCCTCGTGACTGCCGAGCTGGTTTTTAGCCGATTCAATGCTCTGCCTGAGCACGTTCACGGTGTTTTCGCTCTCGGCAAGAGACGTACGGTACGCGTCGGTGCCGCGGGCGTTTCCGGCGGCGGCTATCCTCGCCTCTTCGAGAAGTCCGCGGAGCCTCTGCTGTTCGGCGTTGTAGTCGTTCATCTGCGAATCGAGCTGCGCGGATCTGTCTTCAAGATCCTTTATGCGTTCGTTCAGCTCGGCAAGCCTCGCGGTGTCCTCCTCGCGCTTTCTTTTGCGCTCCTCGGCTTTTTCGGATATGCCGTGCTTTTCGGCTTCTGTTTCGTCAAATCTCGCGTACGCCTCGTCAAGTCTCGCCTGCGCGACCTTGACTGACGACGACGCCTCGTTCTGAAGCGCGGCAATTATACCGTCCTCAGCCGTCAGATTGTCTGCCTGCAGGCTGAGTTTTTCAGCCTCTGCTTCAAGCTCTGCAAGGCGTTTTCCCGCCTCGTCCGACGACTCCCTGCACTTGCTCATAAGCTCGGACAGAGCCTCGATCTCGCGCCCGCGGGACAGGATGCCGCTGTCCTTGACGCCTGAGCCGCCCGTGAACGAGCCGCCCGCGTTGATCTGCTGACCGTCGAGCGTTATTATCCTTATCTTGTATCCGAAGGCGCGCGCGCAGGCTACGGCGTTGTCGATATTGTCGAACACTGCGGTCCTGCCGAGCAGGTTTTTGCAGATGTCTGAAAATCTCGGTTCACACGATACGAGGTCCGAGGCGACGCCCTCGAAGCCTCTCTGCTTTTTCAGTCTGTCGATATCCTGCGTCAGATACGACGGTTTTACGGTAGCGACCGGCAAAAACGTGGTCCTGCCGGCGCCCGCGGCTTTCAGCGCGTACATCGCCGCCTTCGCCGCCGCCTCGTCCTCGACGACTATGTTCTGCAAAGCCGAACCGAGGCTGCATTCGATCGCCGTTGAGTATTTCTCCGGCACCGATATGAGCTGCGATACGGGCGCGTATATCTTGCCCTTTATATTTCCTTTTTTGTATTCGTCCATAACGAAGCGCGTGGCGCGTGAGTAGCCTTCGAAAAGCTCTTCCATGCGCTTCAGCGCGTCCGATTTTCTCTCCGCGACCTGATACGCCACGTCCGCGTCATCCTTCTTGCGGCGGCAGATCTGTCTTTCACGCTCGTTCTCCGCGGATTTTTCTCTGATCTCACCGAGCTTTTTCGACGTTTCCGCGCGTTTGTCCGCGTAGTCGCGCTCGGATTTTTCGGCAGCCGAAAGCTGTTCTTCAAGTCTGCCTATCGCCTCGTTCTGCGCGCTGATCGACGCGTCGAGCTCTGCGGTCTTTTCGGTATCCGCGCTGTCGGAGGTATCGGTGACGGTGAGCGTTATACGCAGATCTATCACCTCGTCGTTGAGCTCCTTCAGCTTTTCCGCGGTGTCCGCCGCCTCCGCGGCGCATTCGTCTATCCTTTTGCAGATATTCTCGTAATCGCTCTGAGCCGCGCTCTGACGCGCGGACAGCTCCGCGTCCTTCTGAAGCGAAGCGTCAAGCTCAGCCTCGCGCTCGTTTTTCAGTTTTTCGGCGTCCGCCAAGCTCTGACCGAGGCTCGTTATACGCTGTGTCAGCTCCTCGATCTTTTCGCGCAGATGCTGCGCCTCGGCTGACGCGAAAGCCGCCTTGTTCGTCGCCTCCGTACGCTCGTTCAGCGTGCGGGAAAGCTCGGTGTTGCAGCGCTCCGTCTGCTGTTTGAGGCTTTGCAGCTCGTCGAACAGCGCGGTGGTCTGTGCGGAAAGTCTGTCCGCCTCGCCCTCGGTCAGCTCGAGATCCGACGAATAAATCTCAAAGGTCCCGCGCAGCGACGCGATCCGCTTTGAAAGCTCCGCCATGTCGTAAAGCCACAGCGCTATGTCGAGCGCGCGCTTTTCCTCGTAGATCTCCATATATTTACGCGCCTTTTCGGACTCTTTTTCAAGCGGTCCGACGCGCGAGGCGAGCACGCTGTTTATATCGTTCAGGCGCGTCAGATTCTCCTGCGTCGCCGTGAGCTTTTTCAGCGCCTCGTTTTTGCTGAATTTGTATTTTGAAATACCCGCCGCCTCCTCGAACACTATGCGGCGTTCCTCGCTTTTGAGTGAAACGATCTCGGCGATCTTGCCCTGACCGATGACGGAATAACCGCCCTTACCGATACCGGTGTTCATGAACAGCGCGTGTATGTCCTTCAGCCTGCACGCCTTGCCGTTGATGAGATAATCGCTGTCGCCGCCGCGGAAGTAGCGGCGCGTTACGGTGACCTCGTCGTATTCTATCGGAAGCTTGTCCTCCTCGCCCGAATTGTCAAGAGTTAGGGACACCTGCGCAAAGCTCGACGGCTTTCTCGTTTCCGCGCCGCCGAATATGATGTCCTCCATCTTCGTGCCGCGGATGTTTCTCGACGAAACCTCTCCGAGGACCCAGCGCATCGCGTCGGCTATATTCGATTTTCCGCTTCCGTTCGGACCGATGATGACCGTGATGCCTTCCTTGAAGGTAAGCGTCGTCTTTTCCGGGAATGATTTGAAGCCCTGTAATTCGATCGATTTTAAGTACATTGTTCGCTCAATAGCTCCGCCGTATACGGCGGGATGTCCTTTTCAATGATTTTTATGTTTACGCCGTATTCCTGATACAGCCGTTTTTTATTCTCTTTTCCGTGTCCCGAGGCGCGTGACGCGTGTCCCCTCGCCACGCATACCGTGGCGCTGCCGTGCCGTCCCGAAAGAAGCTTTGACAGGATCCCGTAATATATGATCGAGTCGCACTTTTCGCCTATCGCTTCGTCATAGCCGCCGCAGGCGATCTCGCCGCCGCCCGTCAGCCCTTCGTTTGCCTGAAGTCCGACGCGTATCGTCGGCACGCCGCGTTCGATGAACACACGCTTTACCGACGCCGTGCGCCGCGCGAGCTCATCGACCGTGTACGGCTCGTATTCGCCGCTTTTCGCCATCTCCGCAAGCTCCGTGCCGCGGAAAACGACTATCGGATAAATCCGCGCTCCGTCGGCGTATCCGCATATATCGTACGCCGTTTTTATCTCGCTTTCGGGCGTGGCGCCGGGAAGTCCCGTCATCATCTGACCGACAAGGGAGAAGCCCGCTTCTTTTATCATTTTCATCGCCGAATGCGACTGAGCCGCCGTGTGTCCGCGCCTGCATCTTTCAAGCACGCGATCATCCGTGGACTGGATGCCGAGCTCAACGGTCTTCACGCCGTATTTTTTGAGCAGGGACAGGATCTCTCCGTCAATATAATCCGGTCTTGTCGAACAGCGAAGCCCCGATACGGCGCCCGAGGCGACGTAGGAATGCCCGAGCCGCAGAAGCCTTATCATCAGATCCCGGTCGATACCGGTGAACGATCCGCCGAAAAACGCGATCTCCGCCTCGTCGTCCGGGGAAAGCGTGGACAGGGCTTCGTCTATCGTTGTCTTGACGGCTCCCTCGTCGAAGCTCATATGCTCCGTTATCTTTCTCTGATTGCAGAAAACGCAGTCGTTCGGGCAGCCGAGGTGCGGGATGAAAACCGGTACGTTCTTATGTCTCATCTTTAAGCTCGCCGAAGAGGATCAGCGCGTCGTGCGCCGCCTCCTGCTCAGCCGAGCGCTTGCTTTTGCCGGTCCCGCGCCCGACCACGTTGTTCTGGTATTTCACGCACATATGAAACGTTTTGTTATGTCCGGGTCCCTCCTCGGATTCGAGCACGTACTCCACCGATTCCCCCGGCTCCTTCTGTATAAACTGCTGTAAAAGCGATTTATAGTCCTTCGTATGAACGGTAACGGCTTTTATCTGCGGGATCAGCAGCGGATACAGGAACGCTTCCGCCGCGCGGCGCCCGCCGTCGAGATAAATCGCGGCGAGAAGCGCCTCGAACGCGTCGGCTACGATGGACGGATTCTCGCGCCCGCCGTTCTGCTCCTCACCCCTGCCGAGATAAAGCGCCTCGCCGAGTCCGATCTTACCGCCGAGCACCGACAGCGACTCCTCACAGACCGCCGCGGCTCTCATCTTCGTAAGAGCCCCCTCCGGCAGGTCGCCGTAGGTCGTGAAGAGGTATTCGCTGCAAAGAAATTCAAGTATCGCGTCGCCGAAGAATTCAAGACGTTCGTTGAATTTGAGCTTTTCCCCGTCTCTGTTGTGCTCGTTCGCGTACGAGGAATGCGTAAGCGCTTCGTCGAGCAGCCCGGGGTTTCTGAATTTATATCCTATTGTTTCACAAAACAGTTCGTTCGTCATTTTTTTACCAATCTCATTAAGCCGCGGACGATTTACGGCTGCAGTTCAAAGATTTTTTTCATCGCCGCCACGGCTCTTTCGGCGTTATATTCGTACCTTTTGCGTTTTCCGCCGCGAACCTTTTCCGTTATCGGCGCTATTATACCGAAGTTCGCGTTCATCGGCTGAAAGTCCTTGCCGTCATAGCCGCTCACGTATTTCGCCATGGCGCCGAGCTCCGTCGTATCGGGGAAAATGAACGGCTCCGCGTCTTTTGCGCGCCGCGCGGCGTTGATGCCGGCGACGAATCCGGATCCGGTCGACTCTATATACCCCTCGACCCCGGTCATCTGACCGGCGAAGTAAAGCCCCGGGCGGCTGATCATGCCGTAATCCGGTCCGAGGAGCCCGGGCGAATCCATATACGTGTTTCTGTGCATCACACCGTAACGGAGGAATTCCGCGTGCTCGAGCCCCGGGATCAGCCCGAAGACTCTTTTCTGCTCGGAAAACGTGAGATTCGTCTGAAAGCCGACTATGTTGTACATCGTCTTTTCTTCGTTTTCCGCGCGCAGCTGCACCGCCGCGTACGGCTCCTCACCCGTTCTCGGATCCGTAAGGCCAACGGGCTTGAGCGGTCCGTATCTGAGAGTGTCCTCTCCGCGTCCCGCCATTACCTCCACCGGCATACAGCCCTCGAACACGCGCGGATCCTTCTCGAATCCGTGGAGCGGCGCCCTTTCGGCCGTGATCAGGGCGTTATAAAATTCAAGATAACGCCGTCTGTCCATGGGGCAGTTTATATACGCCGCCTCGCCCTTGTCGTATCTTGACTGAAAAAAGCACACGCTCATGTCTATACTGTCAGCAGAAACGATCGGCGCCGCCGCGTCGTAAAAATGAAGTCCCTCCCTGCCCGTTATCCTTGCGATCTCGTCAGACAACTTATCCGACGTGAGAGGCCCGGTGGCGATCACCGTTATTCCGTCGGGGATCTCCGTCACCTCGCCGGCGATAACGGTCACGTTCGGGTCGTTTTTTATCTTGTCCGTGATATATGCGGAAAATCTGTTCCTGTCTACGGCGAGAGCTCCCCCCGCCTCGACTCTGCACGCGTCCGCCGCCTCCATTATGAGAGAGCCGCCTATGCGCAGTTCTTCCTTCAAAAGCCCGACGGCGTTCGTTATCTGCGCCGCGCGCAGGGAATTCGAGCAGACGAGCTCAGCGAAAAGCGGCGACTTGTGCGCGGGCGTGTATTTTTCCGGCTTCATCTCGTAAAGCCTGACCTTCACGCCTCTTTTGCTTATCTGATACGCCGCCTCGCAGCCGGCAAGTCCGGCGCCGACGACGTTTACGTATTCAGTCATCCGAAGTATTTCCTTATCCTGTCAGCCGCCTCGGCTGTTTTTTCGTGAGTGTTGAACGACGTCAGACGGAAATACCCTTTGCCGCACGCGCCGAAGCCCTCGCCCGGGGTACCGACGACGCGGCATTTGTCAAGCAGTACGTCGAAGAATTCCCACGAACCGAGCCCGTCCGGGCATTTCATCCAGATATACGGCGAGTTCATGCCGCCCGTATAGCTTATCCCCAGTCCGTCGAGGCACGCGCCTATGACGTCCGCGTTTTTCTTGTAATATCCGAGGTTGACGGCGATCTGCGCCTGACCTTCTGCGGAAAGAGCCGCCTCCGCGCCGCGCTGTATCACGTACGGGGCGCCGTTGTATCTCGTCGACTGACGGCGCAGCCACATCGCGGACAGCTTCTTTCCGCCGACGATCAGCTCATCGGGCAGAACGCACCAGCCGCAGCGCTCGCCCGTGAAGCCGGCGTTTTTGGAAAAGCTGCAGAATTCGATGCAGCAGGATCTCGAGCCGTCTATTTCGTATATCGAGCGCGCAAGCGACCCGTCGGTGATAAAAGCCTCGTACGCCGCGTCGTAAAGGATGAGCGCGCCGTTCTTTTCAGCGTACTTCACCCATTCGGCGAGCATTTCACGCGTATACGCGGCGCCGGTCGGGTTGTTCGGGGAGCAGATGTATATAAGATCCGCGCGCACCGAATCGTCCGGCATCGGAAGGAATCCGTTTTCCGCGTTTGCCCCGGCGTATATCACGCGTCTGCCGCACATGACGTTCGTATCGACGTAGACGGGATATACGGGATCCGGCACGAGGACGGTGTTGTCCCGGTCGAAAAGATCGAGAATGTTGCCTATATCGCTTTTCGCGCCGTCCGAAACGTATATCTCATGCGAGGCGACCTTTGTGCCGCGGCCGGCGTAATAGCCCGAGATCGCGTCGCGCAGAAAATCGAAGCCCTCGTAGGGACCGTAGCCCCTGAAGCCCGAAACGGTGAGCTGTTCGTCGCACGCCGCCTTCATGGCTTTGACGCAAGCCTCGGGCAGCGGGCGCGTTACGTCGCCTATGCCGAGCTTTATTATATCGGCGTCGGGGTGTTTTTCTTTATATTCCGCGGTCTTTACCGCGACGGTGTGGAACAGATAGCTGTCCTTCAGATCATCGTAGTATCCGTTCAGTTTCATATCAGTCTCCGTAGTATTCTCCGTCGCTTACGCGAACGGCCTCACCGGTCATGAACACGGTGTCTTTCGTGTATTTTATGATCAGCTCGCCGCCTCTGAGCACCACCCTGACGGGCTGTCCCTCATCAAAAAGACCGAGCCTCACGGACGCGGATACGGCGGCGCAGGCGCCGGTGCCGCAGGCGAACGTCTCGCCCGAGCCGCGCTCCCACACGCGCATCAGAAGCGTGCTGTCGTCGAGTTTTTTTACAAATTCCGTGTTTACCCCCTCGGGGAAAAGCGGATCGCGCTCGAAGCGCGGACCGATCGCGGGCAGATCGAGCGAATACGGATCGTCGCAGAACAGCACGCAATGGGGATTCCCCATTGAAACGAGCGTAACCTCGTACCGGCCGCCGGCTGCGGCGACGGTTTTGCCGACGCACTCGCCTTCAAGCCTTGCCGGGATCTTCCCGCAGTCGAACTCAGCGGCGCCCATATCCACCGTTGCCGCGACGGCGACTCCGTATTCGGTCTTCATTTCAAGATATTTTATGCCGGACAGCGTTTCAACGCTTATGTTTTCACGCTTTACCGCTCCCGTATCGTAAAGATACTTTCCGACGCAGCGTATCGCGTTGCCGCACATTTTCCCCTCGCTTCCGTCTGCGTTGTACATACGCATGAACGCGTCCGCGCGAGAGGACGGACAGATCAGCACGAGCCCGTCGCCGCCGACGCCCTTGTGCCTGTCCGCGATCCTTACGGCGAGCCCGTTCGGATCGTCCGGGAACTTCCCGTCAAGGCAGTCGACGTAAACGTAATCGTTTCCGCAGCCGTGCATTTTCGTGTATTTTATCATTTTGCCGCACCTTTTGTGACTCCGTCGGACAAAAGCGATTTCATATCGTAGAATCCGGCGGGCTTGCCGATCATATACGAAGCGGCGCAGAGCGCGCCTTTTGCGAATATCTCCCTGCCCTCCGCCACGTGCTTTATGCTGAGTCTTTCTCCCTGACCGAAGAATATGACCTCGTGTTCCCCCACGTCGGTGCCGCCTCTGACGCTGTGTATGCCTATTTCATTATCGGGGCGTCTGCACGATCTGCCGGTACGGTCGTATACGGGCTCCGCACCTTCTCTGACGCTCTGTATTTCCGACGCTATCATGAGAGCCGTGCCGGACGGCGCGTCGAGCTTGTTCCTGTGGTGGGATTCGATTATTTCGATATCGAAATCTCCGAGCATCGACGCCGCCTCCGCCGCGAGACGGCAGAGAACGTTGACGGCTACGCTCATGTTCCCGGACTTGAACACGGCGACCTTCGAGGAAGCCTCTTTTATCATTTCAAGCTCCTCCGCCGAATGTCCCGTCGTCGCTATGACTGCGGGCACGCCGTTTTTCACGGCGTAATCAAGCACCTTTGAAGTATAGCCGTGCGATGAAAAATCGATTATAACGTCGCATTTCTCGGTTACAAGCGACACGTCGCCGTAAACTCCGTCAGCCGGCACGGAATCGACGCGGGCGGCTATCGTCTGACCGTCCGTGCACGCCGCCGATACGGCGCGCCCCATCCTGCCCTCGGATCCTATGAGAAGTATCCTCATCACAGCAGTCTCCCTTCGTACGAGGCGAGGACGGACGCGAGCTTTTCATTCTCCGCCGCCGTCATATTGCAAAGCGGGAGACGAAGCTCGTCCGTGCATTTTCCGAGCAGCGCCATCGCCTCCTTGACGGGGATCGGGTTCACGGTCATGAACAGCGCGTTTATAAGGTCGAGATACTCGAGCTGAAGCCTCGCGCCGAGGCTGAAATCGCCGTTGAGGCACGCAGCCGCCATTTCATGCGTTTTCGCCGGCGCAACGTTCGACAACACGGATATGACGCCCTTGGCGCCGAGACTCATCATCGGGACGATCTGGTCGTCGTTGCCGGAATAAATATCAATCACGTCGCCCACGGCGCGGCAGAGCTTTACTATGAACGAAAGATCTCCGCACGCCTCCTTGGTCGCCACTATGTTCGGATGCTGGGCGAGCTCCTTATACGCGTCGATCCCTATCGCGCAGCCGGTGCGCGACGGAACGTTGTATAATATCACCGGAGCCGTTACGTTGTCGGCGATCTTTGAAAAATACTGAACGAGCCCTCTCTGCGACGCCTTGTTGTAATAAGGCGTGACCTGGAGCAGCGCGTCGGCGCCGACCTCGCAGGCGTGGAGCGAAAGGTCTACGGCGTACGCGTAGTCGTTCGAGCCCGTTCCTGCAATCACCGGCACGCGTTTAGCTGTTTTTTCAACGGTATACTTTATGACTTCTCTGTGCTCCTCGTCCGTGAGGGTGGAAGCCTCTCCCGTCGTACCGCAGACGACGAGTGCGTCGATACCCGACGCTATCTGCGTATCTATGATGTCGCCGAGCGCGTCATAATCCACTTCTCCGTTACGGAAGGGTGTGATTATCGCAGTTGCCGCGCCCTTGAAAACAGGTTCTTTTCCTTTCATTTTCATTTCCTCCGGTCTGTAAATTTGGCTATAATGTGTATTATATACGATTTTTTTAAAAAAAGCAAGAGGGGCGCGGCGGAAATGGTGAAAATTTTATCGCGGCGCACCTGATTTTTTTGTGCGTATCGCCCAATTTGAAATTTGTTCTTGACAAATCGGTTAAAACGTGATATACTCATCACAAATGCAAAGATGGAAACAAAGACCCGTAAAGCCTTATCCAGAGAGACGCGCCGCGGCTGGAAGCGCGTTATAAGGCAGGGCTCCCGTCATTCCGGAGCAGCGCGTGCGAACACGTAAGTCTGTAGTGCGCGACGGCACTCCCCGTCAGGAGAAACGAGGCGCGGGCGACCGCGTGAATTCAGGTGGTACCACGGTCTATCCCGTCCTGATCAAGGACGGGATATTTTATTTTTATGAAAGGGAAATTTTATGAAAGAGCTTGCCAAAAACTTCGAGCCGCAGTCGGTCGAAAAGCGTATTTACTCCGGCTGGCGTGAAAAGGGATATTTCAAGCCCTCGGACGACAGAGAAAAAGAGACGTTCACGATAGTGATCCCGCCTCCCAACGTCACGGGTCAGCTTCATATGGGTCACGCCCTTGACGAAACGCTTCAGGATATCCTCATCCGTTACAAGAGGATGAAAGGCTACGCCGCCCTGTGGGTCCCGGGAACGGACCACGCCGGCATCGCCACTCAGATAAAGGTCGAGGAGAACCTCCGCGTAAACGAGGGGCTTACGAGATACGATCTCGGGCGCGAAAAATTCCTCGAACGCGTCTGGGCGTGGAAAAACAGATTCGGCTCCCGTATAATCGAGCAGCTTGAAACGCTCGGCTCCTCCTGCGACTGGGACAGACTCCGCTTCACAATGGACGACGGACTTTCCGCAGCCGTGCGCGAGGTGTTCAACAATCTTTATGAAAAAGGTCTCATTTACAGAGGCTACCGCATAATCAACTGGTGTCCGCACTGCAGAACGGCTCTGTCCGACGCAGAGGTCGAATACGCGGAGGACGCGGGTCACTTCTGGCATATCAGATACCCGGTCAAGGACAGCGGCGAGTTCGTCACCATCGCCACGACGCGTCCCGAAACGCTCCTGGGCGACACGGCTGTCGCCGTCAACCCGCAGGACGAAAGATACGCGCATCTCGTCGGCAAGACTCTGATCCTGCCGCTCGTCGGTCGTGAAATACCCGTCATCGCGGACGACTACGTAGATCTGCAGTTCGGTACCGGCTGCGTGAAGATCACGCCCGCGCACGACCCGAACGACTTCATGGTCGGTCAGCGCCACAACCTGCCCGTCATCCGCGTGATGAACGACGACGCGACGATCAACGCCGAGGGCGGTAAATACGAGGGCATGGACCGCTACGAATGCAGAAAAGCGATCCTCTCGGATCTTGAAGCGGGCGGATATCTCGTCAAGACGGAAGAACACGTCCACAACGTCGGCAAGTGCTACCGCTGCGGAACGACCGTCGAGCCGCTCACCTCGGATCAGTGGTTTGTGAAAATGGGTCCGATGATACAGCCCGCGATCGACGCCGTGAAGGAGGGCAGGATAAAATTCGTGCCCGAACGCTTCACTAAAACGTATATAAACTGGATGGAAAACCTGCACGACTGGTGCATCAGCCGTCAGCTGTGGTGGGGTCACAGGATCCCGGCGTTCTACTGCGACGCCTGCGGCGAAATGACCGTTTCACGCACCGATATAACCGTCTGCCCGCACTGCGGCGCGCCCGTGCGTCAGGATGAGGACGTGCTCGACACGTGGTTCTCCTCCGCGCTCTGGCCGTTCTCTACGCTCGGCTGGCCCGAAAACACCGACGATCTGAAACGCTTCTTCCCGACCGACGTACTCGTCACCGGCTACGACATAATCTCGTTCTGGGTATCGAGGATGATATTCTCGTCGATCGAGCAGACGGGCAAAGCGCCGTTTTCGACCGTGTTCATCCACGGACTCGTCCGCGACGCGCAGGGACGCAAGATGTCCAAATCCCTCGGCAACGGCATCGACCCGATAGAAATAATAGACAAATACGGCGCCGACGCTCTCCGCTTCGCGCTGGCGACGGGCAACTCGCCCGGAAACGACATGAGGTTCTCCGACGAAAAGATAGAAGCCGCGAGAAACTTCACGAACAAGATCTGGAACGCCGCGAGATTCGTTCTCATGAACCTGACGACGGAGGATCTTACTCTCCCCGAAACGGATATACTCCACGTTGAGGATAAATGGATACTCTCCGTTTACAACCGTACGGTATCCGAGGTCAGCGCGAATATAGACAAGTTCGAGGTCGGCGTGGCGCTGTCAAAGCTTTACGACTTCGTCTGGGATATATTCTGCGACTGGTATATAGAGCTTATCAAGCCGAGACTTCTTTCTGACAACAAAGAAGACAGCGAAAACGCGCAGCGCGTGATACTCTACGTGCTGACCGGAACGCTGAAAATGCTCCATCCCTATATGCCGTTCGTAACGGAAGAGCTGTATCAGGCTCTCCCGCACGACACCGAAAGCATCATGATCTCGAAGTACCCCGAGCCCTGCGCCGGTCTCAGCTTCCCCGAGGATGAGGCTCATATGGCTGCTGTGATAGAGGCAATCCGCGCGATCAGGAACAGACGCGCCGAAATGAACGTCGCGCCGTCGAAGAAAGCGACCGTTCACATCGTGACGGATAACAAGGACGCTTTCAACGATCAGACGTCCGTGTTCTTCAAGAAATTAGCGTCGGCGTCAGACGTTTCTCTGTGCGATAAGTACGAGGAAGAAGGCGCCGTCAGCATAATCACCCCGGCGGCTAAGATATATATCCCGCTCGGAGAGCTTGTCGACATGGAAGCCGAAAAGAAGCGTCTTGAAAAAGAAGCCGAAAAGGTCCGCTCCGAAACGGAACGCATAGAAAAGAAGCTTTCAAACGAAGGCTTCGTCTCCAAAGCTCCCGCCGCCGTGATCGAGGGCGAACGCAAAAAGCTCGCCTCTTACAGGGAAAAGCTCGCGGGCATCGAGGACACTCTGAAGAAATTCAAATAAAAACGCATCTTCCCGGATGACACAGGTCATCCGGGATTTTTTTATGCAAAAAGACACGCCGCGCCTACAATACGACAAAATTATCGCGGCGAGGCGTGGTATCATCATTTTCAGAAACGTAACGGAGAAAAATATGAAGGATCTGCAATTTTATGAAAAGGACGGCGAGCTTACCGCCGCGCTTTACGGCGAGCTCGACCACTGTCTTTCCGCCGACGTACGCGTCAGGATAGACGAAAAGGTGAGACAGCTCTGTCCGCGCTGTCTCGTACTCGATCTGTCGGATATAACGTTCATGGACAGCTCCGGGCTCGGGCTTATCATGGGCAGATACACCTTATGCGGCAGAGCGGGTATAGCGTTCCGCCTGCGCGGAGCTGACGAGCGGATAAACCGTATGCTCGGGCTTGCGGGGCTCGGCGGCGTGATAAAGATCGAAGAAAACGGCAAAGGAGGCTCCGGCAGATGAAAAACAGACCCGTGAACGAAATGAAGATCACACTCCCGTCGCTTCCGGAAAACGAAGCGGTGGCGAGAGGCTGCGTTTCCCGGTTCGTGTCGTGCGCCGACCCGACGGTCACGGAGCTTGCGGATATACGCTGCGCCGTGTCTGAGGCGGTGACCAACTGCGTCGTCCACGCGTACAAAAACGCGCCGGGACCTGTTTACATAAACGCGAGGCTGTATGAGAACGGAAGATTCACCGTGCAGATCTGCGACCGCGGCTGCGGCATACCGGACGTCGCGCTTGCGATGACGCCGCTTTACACGACCGACAGGGAGGGAGAGCGGAGCGGAATGGGCTTTGCGATAATGCAGACGTTTTCCGACGGGCTGAAGGTCAGCTCGCGCGTCGGGGGCGGCACGCGCGTGTTTATGGAAAAATATCTGAAGCGGCAGCCGTAACAGCCCGGACGCCGCGCGGAGGATGCGATGAGCGATCGGACGTCATACGATTATTCAAAAAACCCGGAGCTGATAAAACGCGCTCAGAACGGCGACAGAGCCGCGATGGACGAGCTTGTATCCGCGAACATGGGGCTTATCCGCAGCATCGTGCCGAGATTCGCGGACCGCGGCGTCGAATACGAGGATCTCGTGCAGATCGGCGCTATAGGCATGATCAAAGCGGTAAAAAGCTACGAACCCGGCTTCGGGACCGTCTTTTCAACGTACGCCGTGCCGCTTATAATCGGCGAAATAAGGCGGTTTTTGCGCGACGACGGCATCATAAAGGTCAGCCGGACGACGAAGCGCACGGCGCAGAACGCCATGAAGCAGAAGGAGAAATTCGCGGCGCGGCACGGGCGCGAGCCGCATATCTCGGAGCTTGCCGAAATATGCGGCGTAAGCGAGGACGAGCTGACGGACGCGCTTGAATCGGCTTATCCGATGCATTCGCTGTCGGAGACGGTCGGCGACGACGACGGCGTCACTCTCGAAGGCGCGATCCCCGCGCAGGACGACGGGATAAGCGACCTTTGCGAGATGATGGCGCTGCGCGACGCGGTGAAGCGGCTCGATCCGACGGAGCGGAAAATAATATATCTGCGCTATTTCCGCGACTGCTCGCAGCAGCAGACAGCCGACGCGCTCGGTCTGTCTCAGGTGAAGGTATCCCGTACGGAAAAAAAGATCTATGAAAAGCTCAGGGCGATGATGACGGGCTGACGCGCTTAAGGCGTCCCGGTGTACGGGGCGCTTTTGTATTCACAAAAAATTTTAAAATTTCTTCCCACGGCTATTGACATTTTCCGATCTTGAATGTATAATGTTTCGTACGGCTTATGCCGGAGAGCAAGTATCATTATTTTCGGAGACGGATATGAAGATCGATCTTACGCCCATACTGAACGGTGAAGTGAAAGAACTCCCTTTCTCCTTCACGGAAAACGTTCCGGCGCAGATCGTTGACGACCGTTTCAAGGGGCTTGATATGCAAACCGGCGGCGACCTTACGGTAAACGGAAAGGTACGCGATATCTCGGGTTATTACGAGCTTGACTTCTCCGCCGCTCTGCCCTGCGTCACGCATTGCGCGCGCTGCGACAGACAGATGTCCTTTGTATGTGAGTGCGCATCGCATCTCATCGCCTCGGAGGACGCGGAGCGCGGCGAGGACGAGGGGTATATCGTCTACTCCGACCGTCAGATAGAGCTTGACGGTCCCGTATACGAGGAGCTTTCCATCAGCTTCCCGTCAAAGCCGTTGTGCAGAGAAGACTGCAGGGGTCTGTGCCCCGTATGCGGAGCGGATCTGAATGACGGCGAATGTGAACACGTAAAGAACGAAGAAAACGACACTTTATAAGGAGGTGCGGATAAATGGCAGTACCGAAGAGAAAAGTCAGCAAGGCAAGACGTGACAGAAGACGCTCCAACGTCTGGAAGCTCGATATGCCCGGAATGACCAAATGCCCCAAGTGCGGCGAGTACAACCTCAGCCACAGAGTGTGCAGAGCTTGCGGAACCTATGACGGCAAGCAGATAATTAAGGTCGAAGACTAATGACAAAGTGAGCTCCTTTTGCCTTTGCTGCGAAAGGGCTCTTTTGTTAAAAAACACGAGGAGCTCCGTCCCCCGAAGCGGCGATTCGCCGCGGGCGCCGTCAGATCGGCGGGCTTTATGCCGGGTCGAGGAAAGTGCCGTGAAAACCGTGCCGCAACGTCAATTACCGTACAGTCGGAATGCTTGGCGGAGCTCAATAAGAAAAACGTCTCCCGTGAGGCGGGGAGAGCTGTTTTGACGGCGGAGAGAGTACCGCTTTCTTTTGCCGTCCCGAAAAACGTTAAAAACACAGCCTTACACGGCTGTGTATTTTATTTGAAAGGAAGAAAAAAATGAAGAATCTGAAGGTATTGATATCTGTCGCCGTCATAGCTGCGATACTCGGCTCCCTGCTCTGCTGCTTCGCCGCAAGCGAGGAAAAATACGCGTACGTCAACATAAGCGACGGCAAATCCGTCGTCGCCGCCATGGAAAAGGTCCCGTACGCCGACAAGGACAACGACGGCAAATGGACGGTAAACGACGTTCTTATCGCCGTTCACGAAAGCAAATGCAAGGACGGTTATGCGACCGTCACGTCCGATTACGGTCCCATGATCACTAAGCTCTGGGGCGTAGAAAACGGCGGCTCCTACGGCTACTACCTCAACAACGCGATGGCGATGAGCCTGACCGACGAGATCAAGTCCGGTGACGTTCTGTACGCTTACGTCTACGCCGACGCGGCGGGCTATTCCGACGCTTATTCGTTCTTTGACAAGGCGTCGTTTGAAAACGAAGGCGGAAACAAAGTCACGCTCAAGCTCAGCTACGTATCCGGCTTTGACGAGAGCTACGCGCCCGTCATAAGCGCTCTCGAAGGCGCGACCGTGATCGTAGACGGCAAGAAGGCCGAGGTCAAAACCGCCGCCGACGGCTCCGCCGAGATAACTCTTCCGAAGAAGACCGCGGTCATAACCGCCGAAAAAGAAGGCTTAACGCTCGTTCCCCCTGTATGCGTCTCCTTCGTCGCGTCCTCCGGCAGCAGTCTCCTCTGGCTCTGGATAATTCTCGCCGTCGTGATCGTCGCGCTCGTATGCTTCTGCGTCATCAAAGCCGCGGGCAGAAAAAAAGCTGAATAATTTGAAAAGAATCTTATCATTCGTCCTCGCGGTAACGTCGGTATTCCTCATTACCGCGGGGATATCTTTTAAAGCGGCGGATTATCACGGGGAGCTTTCCCGCTTTACCGCCTCCATGGCGGACGAGCCGGAGTCCGGCTGCTTCATCGCGCTCGCAGTAAGAAAGGACGACCCGGACGCGGATCTGACTGATTTCGGTACGGTCATCGCGTCAAAGGACGTGCCCGTCAACACCGTAACGGCGATGAAATACGCTCTGACCGTATACGCCTGCGGCGTAAAGGGGAGCAAATTCGATTCGCTCGGCGCCGATATGATAAAGTCCGCCGAAAGCACCGCGGCGCTCGTTTTTGCGCTCCATCTGAAAAATATAGGTTATGACACGGGCATGACGGCGGAGGAGCACGTTGAGCGTCTGCTTTCAAAGGTCACCCCGTCGGGCGGCTTTCCGACGGTCGGCACAACGCCGGACATAGATATGACCGCGATGGCTGTGCAGGCGCTTTCCCCGTATAAAAACGACGAAAGGATCGCCGCCGTGATCGACCGGGCGCTCGGTTATCTGTCGTCACAGCAGACGGCGAGCGGCGCGTTCCGCTATTACAATAACGAAAACTGCGAGAACTGCGCGCAGGTCGTGCTTGCGCTGACGTCTCTCGGCATAGATCCGCAGACCGACGAACGCTTCATAAAAAACGGCGTATCGGTTTACGACGCGCTTTTGTCGTACCGTCTCGACGACGGCGGATTCGAGCATATACACGGCGAGGGCAGAAACGGCACGGCGACGGCGCAGGCTTACTGTGCGCTCGTCAATAAAGAAAAGCTGACGCCGTTCTACGTTACTGACGAGCCCTCCGTTACCGTGCGTTACAGACAGCCGTTCAACGGAGATCTGACGCCGATCGTCATCGCGGTCATCGCCGCGCTCGGCGTTACGGTCTGCGTCATCATGGCTGTAAAGCGCAGAAAACGCCCCGCAGACTACATCATAGTCGCCGCGATCACCGCCGCGGCGGCGATATTCGTCGGCGTCGTCGGCGTCAGGACCGGGCGCGGATATTTTGAGACGGAGGAGGAGATAACGCCCGTCGGCAGCATAACCTTCACCGTCGACAGCTCGCTCGTCGATCAAAAGACGCCCGTACCCACGCAGACCGTGCCGATCGGAGAAGGCGACACGGCGTATTCCGTGCTGATCCGCGTTTGCCGCGCGAACGGGCTGACCGTCGTCAATTCCGGCTCAAGGATCTCGCCGTACATATCCGGTATCGGAGATCTTTACGAAGCCGCGTACGGTCCGACGTCCGGCTGGGGCTACCGCGTCAACGGCAAGGCTCCGTCCGTGGGCTCCGGCTCGTACGTTCTTTCCGACGGCGACGTGCTTGAATGGCTGTACGTCCCCGACGTGAGCTTTCTCGGAGACTGAAAATGAAATGGTTATATGACCGCAATCCCTGGCCCGTGCTTTTATATTATCTTTCCGTGACGACGCTGTCCGCCGTGTTCAACAACCCTTACTACACGGCGGCGCTCGCCGTCGCCGCGGTCGTATCGTTCATCGTCGACGGCGGACGCGCGAAGGCGGCGCTTTCGTTCGCCGCCGTTTTCGCGCTTACCTTCATCGTGAATCCCGTCGTATCGAAAAAGGGCTCGACTCCCGTGATATTCATAGGCGACGATCCGGTCACGGCGGAAGCCATACTGTACGGACTCAACTCCGCGGCGCTCATCACCGCCGTCATGTTTCTCTTTTACGTTTTCACGAAGGTGATGGATTCGGAAAAGCTGCTCTATCTGACGTCCCCGTTTTCAGCCGCCGCGGCGATGACTCTTTCCGCGGTGCTGCGCTTCGCTCCGCTTTACGCGAGACAGGCGGGCGTGATCTCTGATCAGCAGAAGGCGCTCGGCGCCGGCGGCGACGGGAGTATCCCGGCGAGACTGCGCTTCGGCGCGCGCGTTTTTTCCGCGCTTTCCACGTGGGCGCTTGAAAACGGTATAACAGCCGCGGATTCGATGGCTTGCCGCGGATACGGCACCGGCAAACGCTCGTTTTATTCGTTTTACAAATTCAAGCCGTCCGATACCGTGTTTCTCGTATCCGGGCTTTGCCTGACCGCCGCGTGCGCGCTGCCCGCGCTGTTCTGCGACTGCAGGTTCGGATATTACCCGGGCATAAAGCCTCCGCAAATGAGCGCGGGACTGATGATTTCGTTTTCGGCTTTCGTTCTTTTATCGTTTTTACCGATCATTTTTGAAACGGCGGACAGGATAAGATGGAAATACTTAAGACAGAAGATCTGAGCTTCACGTACGACAAATCGGACAGACCGGCGTTATCGCACGTCTCGATCGCCGTCGAACGCGGAGCGTTCGTCACGGTCTGCGGACCGACGGGCAGCGGCAAAAGCACGCTTCTCAGACTCATAAAAAAAGAAATATCGCCGAAGGGCGTCACGTCCGGCAGGATACTTTTCGGGGGCAGGCCCGTATCGGATCTGTCCGAGCGGCAGAGCGCGGAGCGGATAGGCTTCGTCGTACAGCGTCCGGAGGAGCAGATAGTTTCCGACCGCGTAGGCTCCGAGCTGCTTTTCGGAGCGCAAAGCCTCGGTTACGACAGGCAGACTGCGCTGAGGCGCGCCGCCGAGATCAGCGATCTTTTCGGATTCACGGACAGCTTCGGCGACCGTACGTCCGGGCTGTCCGGCGGAAAAAAACAGCTTCTGACGCTTGCGTCGACGCTTGTCACGTCGCCTTCCCTGCTCCTGCTCGACGAGCCGACGTCAAGGCTCGATCCCGTCGCCTCGGCTGATCTCATATCCATGCTCGTCCGCATCAACCGCGAGCTCGGCGTCACGGTAGTCGTCGCCGAGCACGATACCTCGCGTCTGCTCGCCGTCTCCGACGCCGTGATCTTCATGGAAAACGGAGTCGTCACGGCGCAGGGCGCCCCGAGAGACGTGCTGCGCACGCGCCCGTCCGAGCGGATACTCTCCGATATGCCGGCGCCGGTGCGGCTTTACCACGAAGCCGGTGCGCCGGGCGAATGTCCTCTCGACGTCAAAGAAGGCAGAGCCGTGTTTTACGGGTATAAAAGCGGAAAGCCCGGGCGCAAGCCGGCGTACGGCGGCGTCGCGCTTTCCGTGAAGGATCTGTATTTCAGATACGGCCGCGACGGAAAAGACGTTTTGCGCGGGACCGGGCTTGAGGTGCGCGAGGGCGAGATCCGGTTCATATTCGGCGGCAACGGCTGCGGAAAAAGCACGCTTCTCGGCTGCGCGGCAGCACTTCTGCGCCCTTATTCCGGGAGCGTGCGCATATTCGGCAAAAAGCCCGGAGATTACAAAAACGGACAGCTGTACGGCGAAACGGTCGCAATGCTCTGCCAGGACGTAAGCGGCGCGTTCACTTACGAGACCGTGAGAGAGCAGTTCGGCGGCGCCGATATCTCTTCTCTGCCCTTCGATATCTCCGGTCTGCTCGACCGCCATCCTTACGATCTTTCCGGCGGTGAGACGCAGATCGCGGCGTTTTGCCTCGCTTTGCTCAAAAAACCGCGCCTGCTCCTGCTCGACGAGCCGACGAAGGGCATGGACGCGTACGCAAAAAGGATCTTTACGGACGCCGTGCGCTCGCTTGCGGACGAAGGCGTCGCCGCGGTGATCGCATCTCACGACACGGAGCTTGCCGCCTCGTGCGCGGACACGTGCAGCATGATGTTCGGCGGCGAGGTGATATGCACGGCGGATACGCAGGAATTCATGCGCGGAAACAAGTTTTACACGACAGACGTCTGCCGTATGACCGGAGGCGCGGAGATATGAGAGTCATAGAAAACGAAGGCGTAAGGAAAGCGATACGGATAACCGTCCCTGCGGCGCTCTTCGCCGTCGCCGTCCTGTGCGGCGTGTTCGCGTCGGACGGACGCAAATACGTCGTGATAACCGTCGTCGTTGCGCTTTTGGCGCTGCTTCTGTTCGCCGCGGGCTTCGACAAACGTCGTATCGGCTCGCGCAGGCTCGTGCTCGGTGCCGTGTTCGCGGCGCTCGCCGTCGCCGGACGTTTCATACCCCTGCTGAAGCCTCTCACCTCGCTCGTGATCATATCCGGCGTATACGCAGGCGCCGAAACCGGTTTTCTCGTCGGCGCGATATCGGTCCTCGTTTCAAACGTCTGGTTCGGAAACGGTCCGTGGACGCCCGTGCAGATGGTCGCGCTCGGGCTTATCGGCTTTTTCGCCGGGGTGCTTTCGCCGGTGCTCAAAAAAGGTCTTTTTCCGACCGTCATATACGGCGCCGTCTGCGGAGTCTTCTACTCGATGTTCATGGACGTGTGGACCGTCGCGTCGTCGACCGGCTCGCTCAGCCCGGCTGAATACGGAGCGGCTCTTCTGTCGGCTCTGCCGTTCACCGTCTCTTACTGCGTGTCAAACGTTCTTTATCTGCTTCTCCTCGCCCCGCCGTTCGGCAGAAAGCTCGGCAGGATAAGCGAAAAATACGGATTATAGCAAAACGCGCCGCCTCCTTGTGATGCGCCCCCTGTCAAGTAGACAGTGAAAAAAACAAAAATATTTTGTGTGGAAATTCCACCCTGCTGCGCAGCAGGGTGGAATTTTTCACGCGGC
>CACWOQ010000018.1 GCA_902762505.1 uncultured Ruminococcus sp.
TTGAGGCGAAGCCTCAATTCATAACTATTACGCATCGCGTGCAATCATAACTGTAAACTGTTTCTTTGACGTTTGTCACACAAACGTCCTGTCGGCAGAGATATGCGACAAAAATACCGGCCGGAATAAGGATAAACTATCCTTACCTCAACCGGTTTTTATTAACTGTCCTTTAGAGCACCTTGCGTTTGTGAAACGCCTTGTTTTCGTATGATTATCCGATTTCCGTGATTTTAAGCGACGATCCTCTGCGCGTGCCCGCGGCGGCGTACAGCAGCCCGTCGGCGTAAAAGATGCCGGTCCAGACGGAGCCTTCGCCGTCCGGCGTGCCGAAGATGTTCTCCGGCTCCGTGAACGAATCCTCGTCAAGCTCCCACGGGGCGGAGCCGTCCGAGACTATGAATTTCATCACGCTCGTCGCGTCGCCCTTTACCGTGGCGTCCTCGTCCGTCTGGAAGCTTATGACGAATCTGCCGTCCGGCAGAAGGACTATGCCCGGCGCCGCCGCCTTGGAGCCGTTCGTTTTCGGCGTATAGATTGTCACGGGGTCTGACCATTTGACGCCGTCCTTCGAATAGAACAGCTTCAGTACGAACGGATGTCCGCCGGCTCTCTCCGCCGTGCTCTCAATAACGCAGACGTAACCGTTCTCGCCGTATGTGCAGAGCACGGGCATCCCGTCGCGTGAATCGTGTCTGTTGCCGTTGCTTATGATCGTGATCTTTTTCCACGCGCCGTCGCGGAATACTCTGTATTCTATGTTCTGTCTGTCCGTGCGCGACGGATGGTCGTTCGCGTAAACGCAGGTGAGCTCTCCGTTGAGTCTGAGTATGTAAGGCTCCCACACGCCTCCGCGTCCGTTCTCATCCCTGTATTCGCAGACGGTTGAATGGTGTCTCCACGACTCGCCGCCGTCGTCCGATACGCTGACGCGCAGAGACGTGTAAAGTCCGCCTTCGTTCTCAGTCGCCCTGTACGCGAGGTACAGCGTGTCGCCGTCCCTGTAAAAATTGACGTTCGCGCAGTTGAGTTCGGGGAAAAACGAAGCCTGCACCGGCGGGCTGAAGCTTTTTCCGCCGTTTGAGCTCCTGCATACCATGATCCCGCCGGGCGACTCGTATCCCGCCACGAGATATTCTCCGTACGTGCAGACGCGCGGCGCCCACGTTCCGGACTGTATCACGATCTCTCTTTTACCCTCAAACGTTATCCTTTTCAGTTCCTTCACTTCCTCCGCGGTTTCCGCCTCCGTCGTCTCTTCCGTTACATCCGCCGTCGTTTTCGTATCCTCCCGCGCGCTTTCCGCCGCCGTCGTAACGCCGGCGCCGTTTCCGCATGACGTCAGAAGCAGAGCCGCGCAGATCAGCGCACACGCCGTTTTGATTTTCATATATCCTCCCCGATGTCGTTTTACAACACGATTCTACCACGGAACGCGCGATTTGTCAATACCGATGACGCTTTGCGGCGACGGGTTAAATTTATTCATATCATTTTTACTTATTTCGCATTAAATCATCCCGTTTTTGTGGTTTAATATAATAGAGTAAAATGTGAAAGGAGGCGGCTGCCGTGTCGTATTTATCACACAGCATAAAAAGATCCGCGCTTGCGGTGAGGCGTTTTCTGTCCGGTGCCGCCGGCAAGATCATACTCATATCGGCTGCGGCGGCGCTCGTACTGCTCGTTGCCGTCGCGGCGCTGCGTGCAAACGCTCCGGCGCCCGATCCGCCCGCCGTCGACACGGATCCGTACGGAACGACGGATACGGAGACCGGCCCCGGGTCCGACCCCGAACGTTTCTCCGGTACGGGCGAAATAAGTCTGCCCGAAGCCGGGGACGACACGCCCGCGGACGTGAACGGCGAAATAGACGCGGTCATAGCGCGGCTCGCGTCGGAAGGCTTCGACGAAAACGCCTGGGCGTATCTTTCCGCTTTCGGCGACGCGGCGTACAAACGCTGTCTTGAGCTGCGTATACGTCCGCTTGCGGAAATGACCGGGAGGATGACCGCCGTCGTAAGCATTTTCGCGTCGCGGTATATAAAGGACGAGGCGATCTCGACAGGGCTTCTGTCGGAAAAGGATTTCTACGACAGCGATGGCGTTGAATTCGACTTCGGAAATTACAACGTGAACCGCTTCTCGTTTCTGAAAACGAACGCCCAGAGCTACGGCAAAAAGCATACGATATACGATATAACCGAAAATTATCCGCATCTGAAGATCTTTCTTGACGCAATATCGTTCGACAGCTATTATTTCGATCCCGCGGCAGAGGATCTGCAGTCGTTCTTCGAGCATCTTGTAAAAACGCCGGATCCTTCGGCGACGAGTTATTATCTTGCAAACAGACGTGAAGAAACGATAGATTACATTGCCGGACACTACGCCGGCGATACAGACCCGAAGCTGCGCGCGGCGATGGATACGGTGCTGTGGGGCATCGTCGGACAGAACGCCGGCTGGATCTATTCCATGACCGGCAGCGCAATGCCTTACGGCTCCGTGAACAATTATCTGGAGGAATATCTGGATTACGTCAGATCGAATCTCGGGTCGTTCTATGAAGACGAGATAAAAGAATATGTCCCGGACACGTACCGTCTTCTGAGCAAGCTCGGAATAAGCGGCTATAAGACCGGCGAGCCGGGTTACGCCGAAAGATCGTATGAGGCGATCTCCGCGCTGCTTGACCTTTACAGCGCGGTAAACTACGGCTTCGTGAAGACGGACGGTCCGAGACACATCTACGTTTACGACCATGAATACTACGAAGATGACGAAACCCATTTCACCGTTTCCCCCTACCCCGACGGACTTGATGAAAAAGTCAGGGAATACTACGGCGGAAGATATGAAGATTACTACCCGGAGCTGACGTCTCCGCAATCCGGCATGGACACGCCCGACGGATTCAAAGCCTACTTCAGGCAGTTCATGACGGACGGCATCGTCGACGGTCTCTTCAGGGAAAACGCGAATTTCCTCATATTCAAAGGAAAGATCTACTGCAGAGACGTCTACGATCCGAGAATAGGCCTGTTTTCGCATTCGGCGCGCGTCCTTAAAGAATACGAAGGCGGCGCCGTCATAGCCTTCAAGACGATAAACTACTATACAAACGATACGCGTGAATACACCGTCAACGTTTCGGACACTCCGTCCGGGATCAAAATCACCGGCGGCACGTTCGTCGAGATCCTGCCCGACGGCAGCGATTCCGTCGGAAAAGGCTCAGTTGCCGACGCGATCCAGGCGGTGCTTCTCATGCACGAGGTTTATTTCAACGGCACGCCCATCGTCGGATACAAATGCTTTGAATCAAAGCCCGTATATCTGAATTCCCCGGACGACGCTCCGGAGAACCTGAAAAACGCGGTAAAGCAGCTGTCAGCCGATTATTTTCCGGTGTATTATATGGCGAGCGGCGTCGGTACCGTATGGAGAGACTGTATGCATAACCGGTACGTTGAAAAGATCGACAACGACTGGGACAGCTTACCTTACAGGCGCGGCTTTCTGATCCCTTCGCTTGCGGGCGAACGGAACGAGCCCGCGTTCTGCGAGCCCGACGACATAACGGTATACAACGTTTACGAGAACATGAAGATCATTGAGAAAACGGACAAAAGCATGACCGTTTCGCTCGATTTCATCCATTATGACAAGGGCTCCGACCAAGGGACCCCGCGCACGTATACGTTCGAGTTCAGCATATCCGACGCTTACGGCGGATTCCGCGGCCTCACAGGCGGAACGTTCCTTGACGAAGTCATTATGAACCGTTAAAACCGCATATCAGATCCCGTTCTCCGTCACCGGCGGAGAACGGGATCTTTATCACGTCACCGGGCGTTTCATCCGCCGCTGTGAAATATTTTGCGTAAGGTCTTTACAAATCCGAAAAAATATGGTAGAATAGCACAAAATAAACACGGTGAATCCAAATCTCCTCCGTCATTATGCGGAGACGGTGACTTTGATGAAATACAACAAATACAGCGAAATAAAAATAAAGGGCGACCTCGGCGCGCGCTGCGCGCTTCTTTCCGCAAGGCTCGAGGCGCCGATGTACCGTCCGCCA
This sequence comes from uncultured Ruminococcus sp., assembly GCA_902762505.1. Taxonomy (GTDB): domain Bacteria; phylum Bacillota; class Clostridia; order Oscillospirales; family CAG-272; genus UBA1248. The sequence goes on from CACWOQ010000018.1 coordinate 4,088, forward strand.
GAGGTCTTCAGACCTTCCTCCTACGACTGGCCCGGCGACTGGGAGGGCAGAGCCGTGCTCGCGCTCTGCTGTCTGTCCGCGGCTACCGGACGCACGCCGTCGTTTCTCGATTCGATAGTCGAGGAGCTTCCGTCGCATTTCAACTCCAAAGGATACCTCGGCGCGGACCGCGGAGAGCTTATAAGCGAACAGCAGCTTTCCGGCCACTCGTGGCTTTTGCGCGGTCTCTGCGAGTACTACGAATACAGAGGCGGCGAAAACGTGCTGAGAATGATCGACGGTATCGTCCGCGGGCTTTTCCTGCCCGCCGCAGGAAGATACGCGTCGTACCCCGTCCTGCCGGAACAGAGATCCGGCGGCGGAGACATGAGCGGAAGCGAAGCCGGCGTGGTGAACGGCTGGGTCATCTCGACGGATACCGGCTGCGCGTATATGCCGCTTGACGGGCTCACGCACGCTCATATGATACTTTCGGCGCATCTGCCGGACGGTCAGCGCGACGAAAAGCTCGGTCAGCTCATCGACGAGATGCTGACGGAATTCTTCCGCATACCGTTTATCGAAATAGGACTTCAGACGCACGCGACGCTTTCCGGCTGCCGCGGCGCTCTCCGCAGATACGCGGAGACGAAGGATCCCGGGCTTTTAGCCGGGGTCGAGCGCGTTTTCGGTCTCTACCGCGAACGCGGCATGACCGTGACTTACGCGAACGACAACTGGTTCGGACGTCCCGAATGGACGGAGCCCTGCGCGATCATAGACTCATATATGGTCGCCTCACAGCTGTTTTCGCTGACGGAGGAGCCGGAATACGCGGAGCTTGCCCAGCTTATCCTTTATAACGGCGTGTTCCACGCGCAGCGTCCGAACGGCGGCTTCGGCTGCGACAGCTGCGCCTGCGACGGCGTTCTGCGCGTCCATTCGTACGAGGCGTACTGGTGCTGTACGATGCGTGCGGGCGAAGGACTCGCCGCGGCGGGCGCGTACGCGGTGACGGACGGCGGCGTGATCGTATACCCGCAGAACGTAGTGACGGCGGTAAACGGCAAGCGCTTCGAGATGATCACCGGTTATCCGCACGGACAGAGCGTGAAGATCAGATACGAGGGCGGCGGAAGACTTTATATGTTCGTGCCGCACTGGGTATCGTCCGTCAGATGCAAGGATCTCGGCGGCTGTGACGAACATTACGTTTATATCGACGTGCCGCCCTGCGGCGAAACGGAGCTTACGCTGCTGACGCGCACCTGGCAGGACGAATCCCGGGTATACGACGGTCCGCTCCTGCTCGGCTCCGAAAACGGTCCGGTAAAGGTGAGCGCGGAAGACGTCGTCAGAGACGGCAAGGGATACGACAGCCGCGGGAACAAACTTATAAGCATAGACAAAACGTACCTGCTCGACCGGGCTGCCGCGGAATCGCAGTCGGTCTTCGTCAAGCTCGTATGAAGGCGGCTCTTATAACCGGCGCGTCGCGCGGGATCGGCGCGGCCGCGGCACGGCTTTTCGCGGAAAACGGATATCACGTGATCGTAAATTACGCCAATTCCGAAGAAAAAGCCCACGCTTTATGTGATGAAATAGAGAAAAACGGCGGCAAGGCGACGCCGGTCCGCGCCGACGTGACAGACCGTGACGACGTGCGCCGCATGATCTCGCTCTGCGTTTATCACTGCGGCGGTATAGACGTGCTGATAAACAACGCCGGCGTAGACTTTTACGGCACCTTCGGCGATACGGACGGCGAGGTGTGGGACAGGGTTATCGGCACGGATCTCACCGGCGTTTACAACGTCACGCACGCCGCTCTGCCTGAGCTGCTTGAGTCGTCCGGCAGGATAATAAACGTATCGTCCGTCTGGGGCGTTCACGGAGCCTCCTGCGAGGTCGCGTATTCCGCCGCGAAAGCCGGGGTGATAGGGCTGACGAAAGCCCTTTCAAAGGAGCTCGGCCCGAACGGCGTGACCGTGAACTGCGTCGCGCCCGGATACATCGACACGGATATGAATTCACGCTTCGGGCGGCAGGCCGTCAACAACGTAATAGACAGAACTCCGCTGTGCCGGATCGGCACGCCGGAAGAGGTGGCGAAGCTTATGCTGTGGCTCTGCTCACCTGATTCCGGCTTCATCACCGGTCAGATCATCGGCATTGACGGCGGATTTATGTAATAAAAATATTCACAAGGAGGAATAATCATGAAGAAGACACTTGCGATCCTACTCGCGGCGATGATGGCGCTCACCGCGCTCGTTCTCGCTTCCTGCGGAAATACTCCCGCCTCGACCGGAGAGGCGACCACCGAGGGTGAAAAGACGGAAGAGACCCCGACGACAACGGATAAGGCTGCCGAACCCGATCAGACGACCGAGGCTCCCGCCACGACCGACGCCGCGACCGAACCCGTGACCACCGAACCCGTGACCACCGAAGGCGCGCTTGATTACTACGAGGAAGATCTTAAACTCTACGAAGGCGATCCTGTCGCACACACTCCGAAGACAGCCGCCAACAACAGCGAGCTCGCCTGCAAATTCACGGTCGACGACAGCAGCAGACTTACCGGCATCCTCTTCGAGCAATGCCCGACCTGGAACACGCACGGCGTCTCCGCTTTCGTAGTCGAGCTTTACAGATGGGACAACGACTATGACAACACGATCTTAGGCGACCCGATCTTCTCCGCCGAATACACCGAATGGGAAGACAACACCTCGTGCGACGTGGACTTTACCGACCTGAATGAGAACGGCTTCGGCCCCGGCACGTATATGTACGTTTTCCGCGGCACGACCTCCAATATCGGTCTGTGGGCTTGCGAACCCATTGACGAATGCGAATACTTCGAAAACGGCGTATCTTCCGACGCCGGATTCCAGGTATGCCTGCATCTTCTCGTAGCCGACTGAGCAGCAGCAAAACAAACACGGGGCGACCCGTGTTTTTTTGTCGTTTTGCCGCCGCGGCGTCGGACTTCTCTCCCTCTATGGTTAACAAAATGTAAAAACATATGCGATAATATAACAATTTGCGCAGCCGCCTGTTGATTTGTTAAAATTATGTTGTTATCATTATTTTATATCATCGCGCGCGTATAATAAGGATACGCACAACAACGAAAGGATTGCGATATGGAAACGTCTTTTATAAAAAAAATCACGGCGGTTCTGCTGTCGGTTCTGATGCTGTCGCTCTGCGCCTGTGACAAAGATCCGGAACAGACCTCCGGCAACGGCACGGAGGACCCGGGAAGCACGGCGTCCGGCGCGTACGACGGAATGTTTGACGGGATCATCGACGTTGAGCTTACCGTCGGCGAGGCGGAGCTTTCTACCGTTATAGATCACGCGGACGCCGGCATGTACGTCGAAGCGGACGTCCGGGCGTTCGGCGCCGAGATCAAGGGCGCCGGTCTGAAGGCCCGCGGCAACACGTCGTACGTCGCCGAGGCGGGAAACGAACGGTATTCCTTCAAGCTGAAATTCAACAAATATACAAAGGGTCAGAAGCTCCACGGGCTTGACGAGCTGTATCTCAACAATATGTCGTACGACCCGTCGTACGTCCGCGAATACCTCGCCTATTCCCTTTTCTCCGGGAACTGCGCGCCGCTTGCGACCTTTGCCCGTCTTACCGTCAACGGCGAATACTACGGGCTGTATTTAGCGGTCGAGGGCGTTGACGACAGCTTTCTGAAGCGCGCCTTCGGCGACAACGACGGAAGCCTGTACGAAGCCGGAGAGGGCTCTGCATTCATCGAGGACGACGTCTCGACCTTCTCGCTCGAAAACGGCGACGACAAGGCGATGAAGGCTCTCTCAAAGCTTTATTCCGCTTTATCGTCCGGTGAAGGCGTTGAGAATATCCTCGACGTGGATTCCGTTCTGAGATACGCGGCGATCGTAGGGCTTGTATGCGCGCAGGAATCGTATCTCGGAGAAAAAGCCGAAAACTATTATCTGTACATGACCTCCGACGGAGTGCTTTCCATGATCCCGTGGGACCTCAAAATGTCCTTCGGTACGAACAGGACTCTGCGCAAGACGGAATATCAGATAGATTCAGCCATGATCCGGATCCCGGTCAACGCGCCGTATTTCGGCGTCGAAGCGGCTGACCGTCCGCTTGTCGGAAAGCTTCTTGAAAACGAAGGATATATGAGCAGATACCTCGAATACGTCGAAAAGTACGAAAAGCTTCTGTCGGATAAGCTCGGCGGGCTTGACGGTCTGAAATCGCTGATAGACTCCTCCGTCGCCTCCGATCCGAGAAGATTCTACGACAGCGCGTTATATGAAGCGGAATTTTCCGACGGCGAAAACACTCTGTACGGATTCATAAAACAGAGATGCGCGTCCGTGCAGTCACAGTTAAATTCTCTGGGGGAATAAAATGAAAAAAACAACTCTGATACTGCTTCTCATATTCTGCCTTTCAGCATCCGGCTGCGCAAGGACAGAAACAAATACCCCCGCGGGCATGAAGCTCGCGTCCGTCGACGCCGTTGATTATTACATGTACGTTCCGAACGAATGGATAATCGCCGATCAGGACGGCGTTACCGCGGCGTACGTTTCTCTTACCGATAAATCCAACGTCACCTGCGTCAGCACCGCGGTAACGAACGAAGCCGTCTTCGATATCCCCGCCGACCGCGAGGAAGGCGAGGCGGACGGGCTGACATATGCAAAAAACTACTGGATCGGCTACGCTTCACAGCTTCAGAGCCATCTTCCCGGCTACACGCTGATCTCCGGACCGAACTCCGCTCTGCTCGACGGTCAGCCCGCCGTGCGGTGCAGATATTCGGCGAAGGTAAACGACAAAGACTACACGTTCGATATGGTGATCTGCATACGCGAGAGGATGTTTTCTTATCTCATCACCTACACAGCCGAATCCGCGGTGTTTGAAAACAATCTCGCCTCGTATGAAAAGATAATATCGGAATTCGTATTTCAGACGGGAGTCCTCGGATGATAAAAGCGTACTTTGACAACGCCGCGACGACACGTATGCGTGCAGAGGCGCTTGAAGCCTTTGCGAAGGCGTCGGAGACGTTTGCAAACCCCTCGTCGCTCCACTCGGAGGGCTACGCCGCATCGTCGCTGCTCGAAGCGTCGCGCAAGGCTTTGTCCGCCGTTATCGGAGCCGGCAAAAAGGATCAGGTGATCTTCACCGGCTGCGGCACGGAATCGAACAACATGATGCTTTTCGGCGCCGCTTACGCCAAGCCGTCTAATCCCGGAAAAAGGATAATCATCTCGGATTCCGAGCATCCGTCCGTATATCTTGCGGCGGAAGAGCTCGGTCGCCGCGGCTTCGATATAAAGACCGTACGCACGGCGGGCGGCAGGACAGACCCGGACGAGCTTTCCCTGCTTGTTGACAAAAACACTCTGCTCGTCAGCATAATGACCGTAAACAACGAATCCGGCGCTTTATACGATATAAAAACGCTGTGTGATGTGGTGAAAGCGAAGAATCCGCGCACCCTGTTCCACACGGACGCCACGCAAGCGCTCATGAAGACGAAGATCAGCGTCCGTGCGCTCGGCGTCGACGCGATGACCGTATCTGCCCATAAAATAGGCGGCCCGAAGGGCGTCGGCGCGCTTTATCTGTCGGAGACTGCGGTACGCTCCCGCTCCGTTTCGCCGCTGCTTTACGGCGGCGGACAGGAGGGCGGGCTCAGATCCGGCACGGAAAATACGGCGGGCGCCGCCGCGTTTGCCGCCGCCGCGTCAGCCGGATACGCGACGCTTGACGCGGATATCAGCCGCGTATCGGAGCTGCGCGGGTATATAACGTCCGGTTTATCCGGCATAGGCGTACGCGTGAACGAGCCGGCGTCCTGCGTTCCGCACATAATATCGGCGACGCTGCCCGGTATCCGGAGCGAGGTCATGCTCCACCATCTTTCCGCTCGCGGCGTGTACGTTTCAAGCGGTTCCGCCTGCTCCTCGCATCACCCCGGCATCTCGCGCCCGATGCAGGCGTTCGGCTTGAGCGAACGTGAGGCGGACTGCACCGTCCGTATAAGCCTCTGCCCCGAAAACACGGTGGAGGAAGCCGATCTTTTGCTCGAAGGCGTCGCCGACGGCGTAAAAAATCTCATAAAAATGTACAAATAAAGCGTAAATTAACATTCTGTTTAAAAATTGTTCTTCAGTATCTTTATCACTTATGATATACTGATGGGAGCAATTCGTAATATATTTTATATTATACGATTCTTTGAAAAACAAGGAAGGTCTGGAACACCAAAATGGCTAAAACGAAAGTAAACTCCAAAAACGCAAAAACGAAAACCGACGTCTGGTACAAGGTGCTTACGATATTCATAATCGTATGCCTTGCCGCCGGTCTGCTGGTCGCCGTACTTCAGCCGACAGGTCTTGTCGACTACATTTCGCTGCACACCCGCACCGCGATGAAGAGCGAAAACTACTCAGTGAGCAACGCGAAATTCCAATACATGACGTATCTCACGTATAACAACTATTATCAGTCCATCGCCGGATCGTACGGCGCTCAGTACGCCTCTTACTTCGGTCTCGACAGAAGCCTGCCGCTCGGACAGCAGAAATACTACGGTTCCGAGACTGTTTCGTGGCTTGACGTCTGCGTAAACGAAGCGGAAAAGACCCTGACCGACATACTGGCGCTCTGCGAATCCGCCAAAGCCGAGGGCTACACCCTCTCCGACGAGGACAGACAGTCCATCGACAATAACATCCAGTCTCTCAAGGATTTCGCAAAAGAGAGCAATTACAGCCTTTCCTCCGCGATCGCGGCGATGTACGGCAGCAAGGGCATAACCCGCGGCGATATAAAGGGAATGCTTGAGCTTCAGACGCTCGCATCCTCCTACGCACAGCATCTGTCCGACGGCTTCACCTACACCGACGAGGATTACAACAAGTATTACGACGAAAACAAGATCAAATATCTCAAAGCCGACTACTACAGCTTCACCGTAAAAGCCGACTATGAGACCAACGCCAAAGACGATGAAAAGACCGAAGCGATATCCGCCGCGAAGGCTTCCGCCGCCGAGCTTATGCGCAAGATCGAAGCCGGTGAAGATTTCGTAAAGGTCATATTCGACTACAAGAAACAGCTCGCCGAGGATGAAAAGACCGCCGCCGAGCTTTCCAAGGACGAGGAACGCATAAAGAAAGCCGTCCAGGCTCTCCAGGATCTCACCGAGGATTCCGTAAAGAAAGAGATACTTACCGAGGCTCACACGAATGCCGACAGCGAGGCTGACAAGTGGATATTCGCCGACACGCCCGCCGCGGAAAACGCTTCCAAGCTTATCGAAGAGGATGAGTCCTCCACGCTTTACCAGATAGTCAAGAGCGCGTACAGAGACGAATACAACACCGTATCCATCCGTGAGCTCGATCTTACGCTCGACAACTTCAGCAGCCCCGAGGCCATGAAGGAATACGCGGATCAGATGATCGCCGAATTCGAAAAAGGCGACAAGACCGGCGAATCCTTTGACAAGCTTGCGGAACAGTTCAGGACTGACAAGATCACCGTCAACTCCACCGGACTCATCAAAGAGACCGTGAAGAGCGGTTCAGCTCACGAAGAGCTTATCCCCGTCGACGAATGGCTGTTCAGCGCCGACCGCAAAGCCGGTGATTACAAATACTTCGTACTCGACGACGAAGGTCTGAGCATCTACTACTTCGAAGGCACCGGCAAGCCCGTGTGGCTCGCAAACGTTGACAAGGATATGAGATCCGACGATCTGCAGAAGAAGCTCGATTCGTTCAAGGAGACGTATCCCGTAACGATCAACGAAAAAGCGATCGCAAAGATCTCCTGACAGCACAACAAAACCCCGGTCGGCTGACCGGGGTTTTATTATGCCCGCACGTTATCCGGCTGTTGAAGGTCTGATACCGGGAGCGGTCGTTTGCAGATCATTCAGCTGTCCGACGGCTCGTGTCCGGTGACGGAGATGAGCCTTGTGACGATATACGCGGCAAGCGCGACCTGAAGCACGCAGAACACGGTCTCCGCCGAAAACGGCAGGAGCCAGAACGCGTGGAGCAGAAACGTGGGAACACAGGCGACCGTAACGCACATGACCGATACGAGGCAGAGCGCGGCGTACGTTCTGTAACGTGCGATGCCGAGGTGGAAACGCGCCTCCGCCGTTGCGCACAGCATCACGGCGATCACCGAAAGCTGCGTTACGGCTCTTTCCGGGCTGTTGATCACGGTGTCCTTTTTGAAATACAGGTACACAAGATACGCGACGCCCCAGAGTATCGGCATAAGCGATAACAGCTTGTAGTTGAGCTTTTTGAGCTTTGTTTCGGTCGAAGCGCACCAGAAGTAGTAAAGCGATGAAAGAACGCTGAACAGAAGCGTTGCGCAGAATGAAACGAACAGTACGACGTACGTCCAGTGTGAACCGGATATCGCAACGGAATACGACGTTTTCATAAAAGCGTTTCTGAAAAGCTCCGGCAAAAAGTACCAGCCGCCGAGCAGAGCCGACGAGATGTACATGAATCCGCACAGCGCGGCGGTATATACCGTGCCGTGGTTGCCCTCCGGCATTTTTTTGTACTCAACGGGACGCAAAAGCACGAACGTGAGCACACAGATCAGAAGCAGAGCTGCGGCGAACATCACGCGCGCCGGCGTCACCCCGACCGCCTCTCTTGAGTAAAGCCCTTCGTCAACGTTGTAATAGTTGACCACAAGCACGGTCCGCACCACGGCGAATCCGACGGCGATGATCAGCGCCGCGGCGATCAGGATATATATTCTGCTTTTATTTGCATTCATAAAAGCTGTTTCTCTCCCCTTATTATTTTATATATTCCATTATACCCCGCCATTATTAACAAAGCACCATAAGAGCCGTTAAATTAAAATAAACTGAGGTTTATCACTTTAACAGAGATACGGCTTTTTCAAAGTATTCCGGAAGTCCGCCGTCAAACTCCATGTATTCACCGGTCCCCGGATGGACAAATCCGATATAGCGTGCGTGCAGACACTGTCCGCAAAGAAGCTCCGCGTGTTTTTTTTCAAACGCCGTCCGTCCGCCGCCGTACACGGTATCGCCCATCAGAGGATGACCTATGCTCGACATATGAACTCTGATCTGATGCGTTCTTCCGGTGTGGAGCGTGAAAAGCATCCGGGTAAAGCCGTCGTACCGTTCAAGCACGTCGTATTCCGTCAGCGCTTCTCTGCCGTCAGGCACGTCAGCCGCCATTTTTTTACGGTCCTTCGGGTTTCTGCCGACGGGCTTATCGACCGTTCCGTGGTCGTTTTTCGTGCACCCGACGATTATGCCCTCGTATTTTCTCATAAAAGAATGCTCTTTTATCTGCTCCGCGAGCTTTACGTGCGCCTCATCCGTCTTTGCGACGATGAGAAGACCGCTCGTATCCTTGTCGATCCTGTGCACGATCCCCGGACGTTCTACGCCATTGATCCCCGAAAGTCTGCCCTTCATATGATACAAAAGCGCGGAGACGAGCGTGCCTTCGTAGTTTCCCGGCGCCGGGTGGACGACCATCCCCTTGGGCTTGTCGACAACGGCGAGCATATCGTCCTCGTATACGATCCTGACGGGGATATCCTCGGGTCGCGCGTCGGGCTGTCTGAGCTCCGCCTCCTCATAGCGGAGCAGGTCGCCCGCGCAGACTCGCGCGTTTTTTTTCACACAGGCTCCGTTAAGCGTCAAAACGCCGTCCTCAATGAGCTTGGAGGCGGCGTTTCTTGTTATTGAAAACAGTTCGGAGGCTGCGGAATCAAGCCGCGCTCCGTCAAGGCGATCAGTTACCGTCGCCGTTTTCAGTTCCTTCATTCTTTTCCTTTTTCTTATCCGAAAACAGATTTCTGTCGATAAACAGCACGTAAACGAGGACAAGCGCTCCGCCTATCGTGACGTAGCAGTCTGCGACGTTGAACACCGGGAAGGATTTGAAAAAATCAAACTGTATGAAGTCGACGACGAATCCGTTCCCGATCCTGTCTATCATATTCCCGATACCGCCCGAAAGCACGAGCAAAAGCGGTATATTGAGCATTTTTCTGCCTCTCGCCGTATAAAGCAGAACGGCGGCGACGACTATTATCGCAGCGGCGGATATGATGATGAACACAAATCGCTTGTCGGCGAGCATGCCCCACGCGGCGCCTCGGTTCTCAACGTACACGAAATCGATAAGGTGCGGTATGACCGTGACCGTTTCGCCCTTCGGCAGATAAGCCGAGACGAGCGCCTTGCTTATCTGATCAGCCGCGACGAGCACGGCGGAACAGCAAAGCCAGAGCAGAAACGGGACGACGTTGTTCTTGCATCTTTTTAAGACGTCATTGTTCGCTGTCATTGAAAAGCTCCTTCCGCACACCGCGCTTTTTCTTCGGTATCTCGCGTTTTTTTACTCTGACGTCGTCGTACGGCGGAACTATTTCGTCGCCGCTTACGGTCTGACCGTCTCCGTCCGTCATGGAATCGCCGGAAAGTATCCGCGCGTTGAGCTCCTTTATCGTCTCGGCGACTGACGCTATGCGGTATTTCTTACCGACCGTGACCTGCGACGAGCGCGTTATGGTGACTCTGCCGTCGTGAACTGCCTGCGTCTGCGGCTCCGTCTGACGGAGGTTTTCAACGTCGCTCTTCATCCCGTCTATAACGGCGCGGATGTATTCCTCGGTCGCGGGCTCCGACAGATCCTTTTCATATTTGCTCTTCGGCGCCAGCGCCTCAAGCTGTTCTATGTTCTGCAGATACTGCTTGTATATCACGTTCCTCATATCGGCGACGGCGAGCTTCAGCTTCTGAAGCACCTGCGCCTCGGACGCGACGCTTGCGCGGAACCTGCGCAGGACCCTGTCCGTATTGTCGCGCGCGGCGGAATACAGTAGATCCGCCTGAGCCTGCGCGTCGGATATTATCTTGTCGGCGGCTTTTCTTGCGAGAAGTATCGTGTTCTTTATCTCCTCCTCGTCAGCCTGCGCCGCCTCGGACCGCTGCATGGAAGCCTTCAGCTTGTATTCGAGCTCGGAATTTTCGCGTAAAAGCTCCTCGTATCTTTCAACGAGGTTCGATATGTACGCGTCTACCTCGTCGGTATTGTAACCGCGGATGGCGCGCGTAAAGTTTTTCTTTTTAAGATCGGACGTATCCATAATACGTTTCCTCGGTTTTTATACTGATTCAAAGCCGCAAAAAAGCGAGCGCCGCGATGATGAGCGCGGACAGGATTATTGCGCTGTGATCCAACATTGACGAGCCGCCCGTCAGTCTTCTGACCGGAAGCAGAAACGGCTCAGTCAAAAAAAAGAGCATCCTCGAAAACACGGTATCCTCCCCGGCTGAAAAACAGCCGAGGATGACCCGCGCCCAAACAGCCGCCGTAATAACGCAGAGCGCGGCGAACAAAAGCCGCGTAACGGCTGCAAATATATATTCAGTCAACCGGACTCAGTCCTCGGAATACTCGCCGTCTTCCTGCTCGGCGCTCTTCGCCTCGGTAAGAGCCTCGCCGCTCACGTTGATGTTGGCGGGAGTGATGAGGTAAGTATTTACGGCGACCTTGCTGAGCTTGCCGTCTATCGCGTAAGCGACGCCGGAGAGGAAGTCGATGATCCTTCTGGAGGTCTCCTTGTTGGTCGCTTCGAGGTTGAGAACGACCGTGCGGCGGTTGAGCAAGTGATCGGCGATCTGCGGAACGACCTCGTAACGCTCGGGCTTGACGACCTTGAGCTCAAGGGCGGCTCCGTCAAGCTTGACGGAGGTGTTGATCCTTACTGACTTCTGCTGTGCGGCGGGCTCCGGTTTTGCCTGCGCTTCGATCACGGCGTCGTCCTCGTAAACTTCGCCTTCGTTCTTCTCGTCTTCGTACTCGTCCTCGTCGTCGCTGAAACGCTTGCTGAATTTTAAGCTGTCAAGAAATCCCATTTTTATATGTCCTTTCTATATTTATCAATTTTGATTTCCGTAATTTCGCTGACCGAAAACAGCGGAGCCGACGCGTATCAGCGTCGATCCGCACGCCGCGGCCTCGGCGTAGCTGTCCGACATCCCCATTGAGAGGACCGGCTCGTATATATTATCCACCTTTTCGACGCAATTGTCAATAAACAATCGGTAAGTTTTAGTGAAAAAATTTATATAATCGGCTTTGTTTTCGCATTTCGGCGCCATCGTCATGAGTCCGAGAGGTCTGACGTGCGAAAAACCGAGCATTTTTTCAAACGCCTCCGGCACTTCCTCGGGCAAAAACCCGGATTTATTCTCCTCGTACCCGATATTGACCTCGCACAGCACGTTCATGACGATGCCGTGTTCCGCAGCCCTGAGGTCGATCTCCTCACACAGAGAGATGCTTCCGACGGAATGGATCAGGCTCACCTTGTCGATTATGTATTTGACCTTGTTTTTCTGCAGCGTGCCGATGAAATGGATCTCGCATGGAAGCTCCTTCAGCCGGTCATACTTTTGGAGCAGCTCCTGGACTCTGTTCTCGCCGATGTACTTTACGCCGCATTCTCTTACCGCGTACTCTATCCTGTCGCAGTCCACGGTCTTCGTCGCAAGCAGAAGCCCGGCTTTGCCCGCGCGTGAGCGTACCTTTTCGATACGCTCCTTTATTTCGGGATATTCCATTCTTATTCTCCCGCCACGGACAGGGGCGAACGCATCAGCACGGACGGGGACGAGATCGCCTCGCCGAACATATTGTGATACGTGTCCGCGCCCGGCTCTTCAATGTCCTTCAGAAGCTCGTAGAAGTTGCCGGATACCGTGACGCCGCTTACCGCTCTGCCGCGTTTTCCGCCCTCGACGAGATATCCCTTAGCCATGAGCGAGAAGTCGCCCGTCATCGGGTTCGCGCCGGCGTGAAGCCCGGAGACCTCGGTGATCATGATCCCGTCGCCCATCTTTTCACAAAGCTGTTCGAGGCTCTTTTCACCCGGGGTCAGCGTGAAGTTGTTGACGGAAATGCCGACCGGCGCCGAATATCCGCCCTTCGACGCGTTGCCGGTCGACTGTACGCCGGCTTTATGCGCCGTTTTGAGATTGTAAAGCAGAGTTTTCAGAACTCCGTGATCGACGACGACCGTGCGTCTGCCCGGTACGCCCTCGGAGTCGAAGGCGCGCGAGCCGAAGCCGAAGTCGACCGTCGCGTCGTCGGTCAGCGTAACGCAGTCCGCAGCTATCTTTTCGCCCTCCTTGCCGGCGAGCATCGAAAGACCTCTTTGAGCGTTGTCGGACGAGAATATGCCCGAAAACGTCTCTATCAGGTCACAGAACGCGCTGTTTCTGAATATCACGCGCATATTCGCGCTTTTTACCGATCCGGCGCCGAGGAAGTCTATCGCCTCAACAACGCCCTTTTTCACGGCTTTATCCGCGTCAAGGCACGCTCTGTCAAAGCCGCCGCAGACGCCGAAGCCGTCGTTCATGCGCTCGCCGTCGGAAGCTATCGGCACGACGTACGCGGCGATGAAATCGGAATTTTCGCACAGGTCCATACCGTGGCAGTTCTTGATCATTACCGTGCTCTTCGCCGAGACGACCGTGCTGCCCTCTACCTTGATTATCTTCGGATCGGCTTGCAGAGCCTTCTTTTCAAGCTCTTTTGCGAAATTTATTTTTTCCTCCGCCGTGATCGAGTCGAGCTCTTCTCCGTATACCTTCGGTGACGGATAACTCTTTGCCCCTTCGAATATGAACTGCTCGTCCGGCGTTTCGATGAGAGCGGCGTTCTCCTCCGCGGCGGAAACGAGCGCCGGGATGCCGTCCTCTTCTACGCTTGTCGTCGAGGCGTAGCCCATTTTTCCGTTCTTCTTCACGCGGAAGGATACGCCCGCGTAGTCGTTTACGCTGTAATTCTTGATCTGTCCGTTCAGGATCTCCACGCGGAAGCTTTCGCCGTTTGTCGCGTATATTTCGTATTCGCCGTCGCAATGCTCCTTCGCGTACGCGAGAAGCGCGTCACAGAATCTGCCGAGTCCGCTCATTCTATCTCACCTCCGACTGTTATTTCGGATATTCTGATCATCGGCTGACCGACGTTCGTCGGTATGGAGCCGGAAACGGATCCGCACATTCCCTGACCGAGAACCAGATCGTCAGACACCATGTCGATGTTCATCAGCACCTCGTAGCCCTTGCCGATCAGCGTGGCGCCGCGCACAGGCTCGCAGATCTTTCCGTTTCTGATCATATATCCCTCCATTACGGAGAAATTGAATTCGCCTGTCACCGGGTTGACGGAGCCGCCGCCCATCTTCGCGGCGTAAAGTCCGTTTCCGGTCGCGGCGATTATATCGTCACGTTTATCGTTTCCCGCGCAGATGAAGGTGTTCGTCATCCTCGACGTCGGCGCGTAGGTGTAATCCTGGCGTCTGCCGCTGCCGGTGGACGGCATTCCCATCCTGCGGGAGCCGAGCTTGTCTATCATGTATCCGGTAAGGATACCGTCTTTTATCAGAGTGATCCTCTGTGTCCTCTCACCCTCGTCGCTCATCGACAGCGAGCCCCATTCGCCGGGGATCGTACCGTCGTCGACGGCGGTGACCTTTTCGTTCGCTATCTTCTGACCGAGCTTTCCGCAGAAAACGGAGTTGCCGAGTCCTACAGCCGTCGCCTCGAGAGCGTGGCCGCACGCCTCGTGGAAGACGACTCCGCCGAATGCGTTGTCCATGACTACCGGCATTTTTCCGGCGGGGCATTTCCCTGCGCCGAGCATCGTAACGGCGATCCTCGAAGCCTCGCGTCCCGCCGCTTCAAGATCGAGTCCGCGAATGAATTCGAAGCCCGCGGCTCTCCCGGGTCCGACAAAGCCGGACTGGTTCTCGCTCCCGTCGGACGCGACGGAGCTTACGGCAAGTCTTATATAAGGACGCTCGTCCGAGCCGATAACGCCCTCGCTGTTCGCAAGATACACGCGCTTTACGCTCGAATTGAGCGAAGCCCTGACCTGCGCAATACTGTCCGAATAGTTTTTCGCGGCGAAATACGCCTGCTTCAAAGCCTCGGCGCGTTCCTTCTTCGGCACCGAAGACACCGCTGTCTCCGCCCTGCAAAGCGGCTCGAACCTCACGTCGGACAGAACGAGATCGATCCCCGCCGAGCGCGCCGTACCGGCTGCCGCGGCGACCTTGTCGGCAAGCGCCAGAAGCGACGCCTCGTCCGTTCCGTTGCCGTACGCGTACACGGAGTTTGTGCCGCAGAACACGCGCACGCCCGCGCCCTTGCTGCGGCTCGTATTCGCGCTGTCAACGCAGTCCGCGATCATGGACACGCCCTCGGCGGTCGTATCCTCAACGTAAAGCTCGGCGTAATCCGCGCCCGTGCTCATCGCACGGAGCAGGACCGCCTCTGATACTCTTTTTTCTACCATATTCGCTCCTTTATCCGAAAATTCTGATCTCATATCCGGTCGTCTCATCCTCTTCCTCCTTCTGCTCCTTCAAGCCTTTTCCGGAGACGATGAGATTGTCGTATTTGTGCAGCGCGCCCGCGTACCCTTCCTCGTCCGGCGCGAATTCGCGGACGATGCAGTAACCGTCGCATTCCGCCAGTATCTCGACGCGGCGGTGCGTCATCCTGTCGTTTTTGAGTATATAGACGCCGAGCTCGCCCTCCTCGTTCGTACGTATCGCCGTGACGGGCACGCGCAGCCCGACGGTTTTTTCTTCGATTATCGAAACCGTCTGCTTTCTCGCGCTGCCGATCTCGGACGAAAGGACCGTCGTACCGAAGACGAGAACGGCTCCCTCTCCCTTGTTTTCCGTAACGATACGCAGAAGCGTGAAATCGATCTCGCTGCCGGAAGCCATCGGAAAGCTTACGGGATACGTCGCCCCCTCGGTAAGCGAGGACGCGGTCTTCCTGTCCGTTTCCGCGCACAAAAGCCATTCCGCCGAGAGCGCCGTTTTACCTACGGCGTAGCCGGATTCCGTAACGGAATCATCTCCGGCGCGCGCCTTCAGCAGCTGTGTCAGTCCTTCGTAATCAAGAGTTTTCGCCGCCTGCGCCGTAAAAACGTTTTCATATCCGTCGACGTACGACGAAAAATAACCGGATACCGGCGTTTTCACGTCTTCGTACGAGCCCGTCGTCTGAGATATGATCTGCTCGCGCTTCGCCTTCAGATCCGCGATCTCCGTGTTGAAATTAAGCCTTGCGTTCACAATGATCTCACGGCGGTTGAGCAGTATGAGCAGCTCCTCCGTCTTCTCCGCGACCGACGCGTAATCGCCCTCCTCGGATTTGAGACGGATGGTGTAGTAAAGCTTGCTGATCTTGGCGTCGATGTTCTTCGTTCCGGTGTCGCTTATCTTGTTGCTCTCGGCAAGGATGCCGAGCTCCTTTTCGATCTTCGAAAGCAGCGTATCCTCCGTACGCAGCGTGTCGTAAACTCTTGCGACGACGGCGTTTCTGGACACCTTTTCACCGTTTGAGAACATTCTGACAACGCCGCCGGACGAGCCGCCGTATACGACCTGTTCGTCGCGGAAGATGACGCCCGTCAGCGTGAGCTGATTCGAGATCTCCGCCGACTGCACCGGCTCGACCTGCATCCCCGTTTTGAACATAGAGACGAGATGATGCCCCATATATACTATCGCCGCGAGCGCGAGAAGCGACGCCAGCACGTATTTTACGATTTTTTTCAGATATTCCTTATCCGTCGCCCTCAGCTCCTTTCAGAAAATCACTCACAGCGGCGTAAGCCTGCTCCGGGTCCGTCACGCGCACACCGTCGCAGCGTGAAAACCACGTGAGCTGACGCTTCGCGTAATTACGGCTCGCCTGTTTGAGGCGTGCGACGCAGTTTTCGAGCGTATCGGTACCGTCGAGGTACGGAAAAAGCTCCTTGTAGCCTATCGCCTGGTACGCGGTCGTTTCCGGGCGGAGATCGCCCGACGAAAGCGCACGGCGCGTCTCTTCGACAAGCCCCTGCTCTATCATCAGATCGACCCTGCGGTCAATCCTGTCATAAAGCAGCCGTCTGTCGCCGAAGCCGGTCAGAAGCAGAAGTATATCGTACGCGGATTCCCGGCTTTTCTGCTCCTTATCCGTCTGCGTTTTCGTTTTGCCCGTCGTCATGTATATCTCAAGCGCGCGTACGACGCGCTTCTTGTTGTTTTCGTGTATCGCCGCGGCGGCGTCCGGATCGACCTCGGAAAGCCTTTGCCAGAGCGTGTGACAGTCAAGCGCGGAAAGCCTGTTTCTCAGCTCCGTGTCAACGTCGGCTTTCTCCGAATAGTCCGTCGGATGTATCAGCGCCTCGATATAAAGCCCGGTCCCGCCGCAGATCACCGGAAGTTTTTTTGACGCGATGACTTTTTCGATCGCAGCGTTCGCGTCTTTGACGTATTGCGCGACGGAATAATTCTCCCACGGCTCGGAAATATCTATGAGGTGATGACGCGCAGCCGCCTGCTCCTGCGCCGTGGGCTTGGCGGTGCCGATGTCGAGCCGTTTATATATCTGCATGCTGTCGGCGGATATTATTTCTCCGGAGAACCGCTCCGCGACCCCTATCGCAAGACCCGTTTTGCCGCTCGCCGTCGGTCCGCCGATTATTACTATTTTGCTTTTGCCCATGTTTTCACAGTATCAGCATGGCGTCGCCGAAGGAGAAGAAGCGGTACCCGAGCTTCACCGCCTCCGCATATGCGCGCATGATTGTATCTCTGTCGGAAAACGCCGATATAAGCATCAGAAGCGTGCTCTCCGGCAGGTGGAAGTTGGTGATCAGCGCGTCGACGGCTTTGAATCTGTACGGCGGATAAATGAAGATATCCGTGTCGCGGCTCTGAGCGGTGACGGTACCGTCCCCGTCCGAGGCGCTTTCAAGCGTACGCGCCGACGTGGTGCCGACGGCGACTATCCTGCCGCCCCTCTTTCTCGCCGCGTTTATACGCGCCGCCGCGTCCTCCGTCACGGTGAAAAATTCACTGTGCATACGGTGCTCTTCTATGTTTTCGACCTTGACCGGTCTGAACGTCCCGAGTCCGACGTGAAGCATCACACGCACGACGTCGATCCCCTTGTCCTCTATCTTTTTAAGAAGCTCGTTCGTGAAATGAAGTCCCGCCGTCGGCGCTGCCGCCGAGCCGAGCTCGTTTGCGTAGACGGTCTGATATTTCGAGTCGTCGTCAAGAGTTTCCGTTATATACGGCGGCAAAGGCATCCTGCCGATGCGTTCGAGCACCGAATATACGGTCTGCCCGTCCGATCTGTCGTAATCGAATCTGATGATACGGTTCCCGTCTTCCTCGACCGACAGGACCGTACCGGTCATGACGCCGGAAAAATCGATCACGGCGCCGGTCTTCACACGTTTGCCGGGGCGTACGATACACTCCCACGTGTCAAGCTCGCGCTGTCTCAGCAGCAGGCATTCTACGCTTGACGGGGCGTTTCCGTCGTCCTGACCGCGCACCTTGACGCCGAATATACGCGCCGGGATGACGCGGCTGTCGTTTATTACGAGGGCGTCGCCCTCGTTGAGATAGTCGATGACGTCGTAAAAATGCTTATGAGATACCGAGCCTGTTTTTCTGTCGAGTACGAGGAGACGGCAGCCGTCTCTCTGCTCACACGGGGTCTGCGCTATCAGACTCTCCGGAAGCTCGTAAAAATAATCGTGTAATGAATGCATCTTCAAAAATCCGTGATACACGCCCCGACGTACTTGACATACGGACGATTTTGTGGTAAAATCCGTTTCCGGTACGGTACGGCGGGATGGCACGGCAAAGCTTTCGTCATATTATAGTATCGTGAGGTCTATTTTATATATTATACACTATGATTTTATAAAATTCAATACCTGCACGATACTTTTAATATAAATTTTACGGAGTATTGCCATGTTAAACAACAAAACGCGGTCTTTTTCACCCGGCGTTCACACGGCGCTCGTAACGCCGTTTTCCGGCGGCAGGCTCGATATGAACGCACTTGAAAAACTGCTCCTGATACAGCGTGACTCCAAAGTCGCGGGCGTCGTCGTTCTCGGGACGACCGGCGAGTCGCCGACTGTTGACGCGGACGAGCGCAGGCGGATAATAACGCTTGCGAAACGCGTGCTCGGCGGCAAAAAGCAGCTGACCGTCGGCTGCGGCTCAAACGACACGAAAAAGGCGGCGGACGCCGCAAAGGAAGCGGCGGAGCTCGGCGCGGATTTCGTCATGACGGTCGCACCGTATTACAACAAGCCGTCCCAGCGCGGGCTGCTGCGCCATTTTCTGACGGTCGCCGACAGCTCGCCCGTTCCTGTCGTGATATACAACGTTCCGTCGCGGACCGGCACCGACGTCACGGCGCAGACGCTTTCCGTGCTTTCGGCTCATCCGAACGTCGCCGCCTGCAAGGAGGCGTCGACCGATATCGCCTCCGTCACGGAAAAGCTGCTGACGGTCCCGCTCGACTTCTTCTGCGGCTCAGACACGCTTCTGTACCACTTTCTGTGTCTCGGCGCGAAGGGCGGCGTGTGCGTCTGCTCGAACGTCGAGCCCGACGTGTTCTGCCGTATAACGGATACGTATTTTTCCGGCGATCACGCGAGATCGAAGGAAGTCTTCACGGTCCTGCTGCCGTTTTTGCAGGCGCTTTCGATCGACGTGAACCCCGTTCCGGTAAAGACGCTTATGGGCGCGGCGGGGCTGATCAGCCCCGAGGTGAGACTGCCTCTGTGCGCCATGGCGGAAGAAAAAAAGACCGCCCTGCTTTACGCGGCGGCGGAGGCGGGGATCTACATAAAATAAGGAGAGAAAAATGAAGTTCAAAGGCAAGGTGATAATCTCTGATATCGACGGAACGTATACCGGCTCAGCCGAGGGGGTCCGCCGAAACAACGAGGCGATAGAGTATTTCAGATCGGAGGGCGGCCTGTTCACGTTTGCGACGGGGCGCGTGGAGTTCTCCGTGACGAGCGTCGTACCGGACTTTTTCGAGCTTTGCAGCGCGCCCGCCGTCATGTCGAACGGCAGCTACCTGTACGACCCGGCAACCGACACGCGAATAAACGAGATATGCGTTGACACGTCGTACGCCCTGCCTTTCCTTGCACGGCTGCAGAAGGATATGCCGGAAATCGGGATAAGGATCAACCGCGGCAAGGGATATATGACGCCGGAGCTGAACCCCGCGGCGTACAAGGACCTTAAAGCGTATATTTCGAACGTCACTACCGTGCCCTTCGACTCCATGCCGGGTGACGGATGGAACAAGATAGTCCTTATCGGAACGCGCGAGCAGATACTCGAGGCGAACGACTACGTCAGAAAGAACAGCGGCGACAGGTTCGCCGTGTCGATGTCGTGCCCGACCCTGCTCGAGCTGCTCGATCCCGCCGCCACAAAGGGCAATCAGGTCAGATACCTGAAAAAAATGTTCGGTGACTGCGTCACGTACTGCTGCGGCGACTACGAAAACGACGAGGATATGCTGAAAAAAGCGGATTTCGCCGTCGTCCCGTGCTCGGGAATGAAAAAGATCGTCGATATCGCCGACATCGTCACATGCCATTGCGCCGAGGGAACGATCGCGTACCTGATCGATCTGCTCGACAGACAGAGCTGAATAAAAAAGGAGATCCGGCGGATCTCCTTTTTTTCATCTTACGTTTTCAATCACTTCCGCGGCGCGGTAAAGCGGT
Organism: uncultured Ruminococcus sp.; assembly: GCA_902762505.1. Classification (GTDB taxonomy): domain Bacteria; phylum Bacillota; class Clostridia; order Oscillospirales; family CAG-272; genus UBA1248. Next base: position 24,763 of record CACWOQ010000018.1, read on the forward strand.
ACGGGATCGGAAACGTGCTCCGGGAAGCTCGCCGCGGCCTTTGAGAACGCCGCCGTGAATTCAAACGGAGTACGGACGCCGTCCGATACGAACGATCCGTCGCAGATCAGCTCAAGCGTCTTCGTGCCGTCGTATTTGCCGTTTATCTGCGCCCCGCGCACGGTCACGCCGTCCTTCGAGGATCTCAGATCGGCTTTGAAGGAGCCGCTTTTGTACGCCGAGGCGATCTCTCCGTCAAACGACGTCACCCTGCCGTTCTCCGTCACCGTCAGCTTGTACGATTCGGACACCGCGTCCGTGCGCCTGTCGTATCCGAGCTCAAGCTCGATATCGCCGAGCTTGCAGTAAAGCGACAGTTCGCCGTACGAGCCGGTCTCGGCACAAAGGTATCTTACGACGTCGTCCCCGGATTTGAACCTTGCGGCGAGGACCTCGCCGGTCTTGCCCGCGTTGATATATCTCTGCCAGACTATCTTCCGGGTAAACGTTTCAAGGACCGCGCCGCAAAATTCGTCGTAAAGTTGTCCGCCGGTTTTATCGAGCTTGTGCATATACGCGTACGCGTCGAAAAAGTCCGTTATCGCCGCCTTGTATTTGTCGAGCGTCAGCGCGGCTTTCGTCTTCGCCTTCGAGAGCTTTTCGCCGTCAAGCGTAAGAGTGTATCTGTCGACCTCGACGTCGTCGTCACCCGATCTTATGCTGTCCGGCGCGATCTCGATATCCGATCCGTCCGCCGCCGACGCGACTTCCTTCACGAATTCCGCATAGATCGCCGCCATATCGCCGTATCCGAGAGGGGCGCCGTCAAGGCGGAGCGAGCCGTCGTACGAAAACGTTCTGCCTCCGACCGTCAGAGCGACCGCGTTGTCGGCTCCGCGCACGGCAAAGGCGACCTCAGTATGGGCGGTCTGCGGACCGTCCTCCGTCTCGTATACGTATTCCGCCTGCGCCGATGCCGAAAGATCGTCGCCCGTTTTGTATAACGATCCGTGCAGCTCGGACAAAAACAGCCCGATACCGAAGCCGACGGCGGGCGAGGCGGCGGAAAACCTTTCCGTCCCGGACGTGCCGTTATTTGTGCAGGCGCAAAGCGACACGGTCAGCAGAGCCGACAGTATCAATGCCGTAATTCTCTTCATATTATAACCTCAAACCGTTACTTTTGATCTTTCCTTCAGCGCGTGCAGGGCGCACTCGCTGTCGGAGCGGCGCTCGTAAAGAACTCCGTTTATCCTCTGAGTCGTCTCGTCGCCGACGCCGAGGATCAGCACCACGGTATTGTCCGGCGCTTCGCGCACCGCGGTCTCCACAGCCTCCTCGCGATCGGGGATCACCGTGTATCCGGCCTTTCCCTCTCTTACACCCGCGGCGATCTGCTCCGCTATAGCGTACGGGCTTTCATAATCCGGATGCTCCGACGTGATATACACGAAATCGCTGTATTTTCCGGCGATCTTTCCGAGCGCGTATCTGCGGACCTCGGCTTTGTTGCCGACGGAGCCGAAAACGGACACGATCCTTCTGCCGGGATACTCCTTCATAACGAACGAGAATATCGTTTCAAAGGACATGGCGTTGTGTGCGTAGTCGACTATCGCGGTGACGGTCTTCTCCTCGTTGTCGTACGTCTCCATCCTGCCGGACACGGTGGTTTTTTCAAGCACCTCGCGCACGGTCTGCCCGTCTATCCCGGTGTCGAGCACGGCGGCGACCGCCGCGGCGGCGTTGTATACGTTGAAGAAGCCGGCGATGGCGAGACGGAACTCGCCGTCAAACGAAGGCGTCCTCATTCTGAAAACGGTCGCTCCGTTTTCTTTTCTGATATCGCTTACGTAAACGTCGCAGTCCGGCGTGTCGCCGAAGGTGACGACGGCGCGGCACGCAGAGGCGGCTTCCGCCACCCTGTCGTAATGATCGCAGCCGGCGAACACCACGGCTCTGTCACACTGAGAGAAAAGCTTCAGCTTCGAGCTGAAATAATCCTCAAAGTCCGGATGCTCGACGGGGGAGATATGGTCCTCGCCTATGTTCGTGAAAACGCCGGTGCTGAATCTGACGCCCCTTACGCGGTGATATTTGAGCGCCTGGCTCGAGACCTCGCAGGCGACGCGGCGCAGACCGTTGTCGGCGCAGGCGCACAGTATCCTTTGAAGGTCTATCGACTCGGGCGTTGAGTTCACGCTCTCCTCGGTAACGGCTCCGTCAAAGGTCTCGACCGTGGAGATCAGACCGCAGGGCTTGTCCCCGGTCTTTTCGGCGTACCGGTCAAGCAGAGCCTTTATATAGTGTATGACGGTCGTTTTTCCCTTCGTTCCGGTGACGCCGATCACGTCGAGCCGCGAGCACGGCGTGCCGTAATACAGGTCGGAGATCTCGGCGAGAGCCGCCCTGACGTCGGACACGGTCGCGCACGGGACCGCTCCTCCGTAACGCGTCTCCGAAACGCAGCACACCGCCCCGCGGGATACGGCGTCGTCAAGATACTCGGGCTTGAAGTGATTCCCCTTGCAGATGAACAGCGTGCCGGGCACGGCTTTTTTACTGTCCGCGGTGATGAACGATACGGGAACGTCCGCGCTCCCGTCGACGCCGGTCAGCAGTCCCTTGTCCGACAGCCTGTTTATAAAATCGCTGAATTTGAAACTATGCGTCATGATGATCCCCCGGATTGAGTTCTTTAACCGAATTATAACCGAAAAATAATAAAAAATCAACCCGAAAAGCACTCCTATCTATTGAAATATGTAAAAAAATATGGTAAAATAGATCAGCAAAACATATCACGGAGGCATACATGGAATTATCAGATCTCAAAAACATAGGCACGCGTCTTTTCACGATGCGCGATATACTCGATATTTCCGTCGAAGAGATGGCTGCCGTCACCGGAACGACGCCGGAATTCTACACGGCGTGCGAACGCGGGGAAAACGATATACCGATCTCGTTTCTTTATAAATGCGCCCATCATCTGGGCGTTGACGTTACGGATCTTCTGATGGGAGAGACGCCGCGTCTGTCCGTATATCAGGTCGTACGTAAAAACGAGGGCGTCCCGGTCGAGCGCCGTCACGGTTTTTCGTATAAGAACATGTCGTATCTGTTCAAGGGCAGAAAGGTCGAGCCGTTCATGGTGACCGCGCCTTATTCGGACGCGGCGCAGAACGCGCCGGTCCAGCTTTCCGTTCACGCGGGGCAGGAGTTCGATATGGTGATCAGCGGAACGCTCCGCATGGTCGTCGACGGAAAGACCGAGATGCTTGAGGAGGGCGACTGCATCTACCTCGATTCGTCTTATCCTCACGGAATGATCGCGACCGGCGGCAGCGACTGCTCGTTTCTTGCCGTCGTTATCCCTGAGAATGAAGAATGACGCGGATATTCGTCAATAAAGAGGCGCTTTCGTCGGATACCGTGACGCTGTCCGGGGGCGACGCCGTACACGTCTGCTCCGCGCTCAGGATGAGGCAGGGCGAGAAGCTGATCCTCTGCGACGGCGAAGGCTCCGAGGCGCTGTGCGAGATAGTCTCGTCGTCGCCCGGCGCCGTCGTATGCGCCGTCTCCGCGCGGCAGTCTTCTGTTTCCGAGCTTCCCGTCGCCGTGCATTTTTATCAGGCGCTGCCGAAATCCGACAAGTTCGAATTCATCATACAGAAGCTCACCGAGCTCGGCGCCTGCGCGGTGACACCGGTGCTGTCCGACAGGTGCATCTCACGCCCGGACGGCAAGTCTCTTGAAAAAAAGCTGCGCCGTTGGTCCGACATAGCGCGTGAGGCGGCTCAGCAGAGCGGACGCGGCGTCATACCGCTGATCACGCCCGCATTATCGTTTACGGACGCCGTCGCCTCCGCGTCCGGCGTGCGGATCTTTTGCGACGAGGACGAGCGCGTAGTGCCTCTGTCCGACGCCGTAAAAGACAAAACCGCAAAAGAGATAAGCGTATTCATCGGTCCCGAGGGCGGCTGGTCCGCGCGCGAAAGGGAGAGCGCCCGGGCGGCGGGTCTTACGTCCGTTACGTTCGGAAAAAGGATACTCCGCTGTGAGACGGCGCCGGTTTACGTCATGTCGGTAATAGCTTACGAATTCGGTTAAATTCGTCAAATCATCCAAAAAAACACCCCTTTTGGCAAAATGTTTATAAAAAATTTTGTGTATTATATAGAAATGCGTGAAAAGACGCGCTATAATGTTATTTAAAATAGCACAAATCTGAAAAGGAAATGGTCAAAGAAATGTCAAACAGGCTTTTTCAAAGTATAATACACCAGATGAAGGACGTGGTAGACCGCACAATAGGCGTCATAGACGAAAACGGAGCGGTGATCGCTTGTTCCGAACTCGTGCGCATCGGTGAGATACGCCGCGGTGTCAAGGACGAGCTTGCATACACCTCCGAGACCGTTTGCATCAACGGCTTCACGTACCGTCCCATCGGCTCCGCCGCAAGGGTAGAGTACGCCGTGTTCGCCGAGGGGGACGACAAGATGGCGGAAAAGATCTGCGGGATACTCGCCGTATCGCTTTCCAACATCAAAAACCTTTATGACGAGAAATACGACAAAGGCTCTTTCATCAAAAACATCATCCTCGACAACATACTGCCGTCCGATATATACATCAAATCGAAAGAGCTGCATTTCAATACCGACGTACTCCGCGTGGTGATGCTGATCAAATTCACCTCGAGGACGGACGCCGTCCCGTTCGATATGGTCGCCGGAATGTTCCCGGACAAGAGCAAGGACTACGTCATAAGCGTCGGCGAGCACGATATCGTCGTCGTCAAGGAGGTAAAGCCCAATTACAATCCGGCTGACGTGTTCGAGCTTGCGCGCCAGATCTCCGATACGCTCCAGTCCGAATTCTATACGAAGGTCTGCATAGGCATCGGCTCCGCGGCGGACGGCGTGAAGGATCTCGCGCGTTCGTTCAAGGAAGCGCAGGTCGCGCTTGAGGTCGGCAAGGTGTTCGACACGGAAAAGGATATAGTCGCGTACGAAAACCTCGGCATCGGCAGGCTGATTTACCAGCTTCCGACGACGCTGTGCGAAATGTTTTTGCACGAGATATTCAAAAAGGAATCGCTCGACCAGCTCGACCGCGAGACTCTGCAGACGATACAGTGCTTCTTCGAGAACAACCTGAACGTCTCCGAGACCTCGAGGAAGCTGTTCGTTCACAGAAACACCCTCGTTTACAGACTTGAAAAAATAAAAAAGATGACCGGGCTCGATCTGCGTGAATTTGACGACGCGATCACCTTCAAGGTAGCTCTCATGGTCAAAAAATACCTTTCAAGCAAGCCCGTGAAATTCTGACGCTATACAGGAACAAAATGATCGAATTCAAACACGTAACGAAAACGTACAGATCGTCCACACGCGACACGACAGTCATCGCTCTGAACGACGTCAATCTCCGGATCAACGACGGAGAGGTCGTGTTCATCGTCGGCGAGAACGGCTCCGGCAAGACGACCCTGATGAGGCTTCTCACCAGGATGGAGGTGCCGACGTCGGGAACTCTCACCGTCGACGGACAGGATCTGAAAAAAATAAGAAAAAGAAAGATCCCGGACTACCGCTGCAAGATCGGCATGGATTTCCAGGATTACAGACTTTTCCCGAAATTCACGGTATACGAGAACGTTGCGTTCGCAATGCGCGTTCTCGGCAAATCGTCCAAAAACATAAAGAAGACCGTGCCCCTCGTGCTCTCCATGCTCGACATCTCGGCGCGCGCGGACCACTTCCCGCCCGAGATATCCGGCGGCGAACAGCAGCGCACGGCGCTGGCGAGGGCGCTCGTCAACAACCCGAAGATACTCATAGCCGACGAGCCGACGGCGAACCTCTCCCCGGCGATGAGCCGCGAGGTCATGGATCTGCTCGTTTCTCTCGGCGAAAACGGAAAGCGCACGGTGCTCGTCATAACGCACGACGTAAAGCTTATTTCCAACTACGCTCACAAGCGCATAGTAAAGCTCGAGCGCGGAAGGATCGTATCCGACACCGGAGCGGAGGTGAGCGCCGATGCGTAGATACAGTTTTTCCTATCTGATGAGCCGCAGCCTCAAAGGCTTTTCCCGCAACGGACTGATGTCCGTCGCCTCGGTGCTCATACTCACGTCCTGCATGCTTATATCCGGCAACTTCGGACTGATAATATACAACCTTTACGTCAATCTGCACTCTCTGAACGAGTTGAACGAGATCGTCTGCATGTGCAGCTACGAAAAGCTGCCCGACGAGCAGTACAGTCAGCTTTACGACAGGCTCACCGCTCTGCCGCACGTCGAATCGGTCGAATACACGTCGCGTGAGGAAGCGCTTCAGCGCATGCGTGAAAAATACGCTCAGCATCCGCAGCTGCTCGACAGATTCAACGATGAGAACAACCCGTTCTTCGAGGTATACACGATAACGTATTCCGGGAGCGACAGGGACGCGACGAATCTGCTCTTCACTTTGAAAAACAAGAACGAATTCCCCGAATTCCGCGCCGTATCGGACAGGATCGAAACGGCAAACACGCTTGAAAAGCTGAAAAACACGATCCTGTGGATCTTCGGCGGCTTCATGATCATACTCGTCTTCATCTCCGTCGTCATAATCATGAACACGGTAAGGATGGCGATCAGCGCCCGCCGTGAGGAAATAGAGATAATGAGATATATCGGCGCGACGGGGTGGTTCATTTCGTTCCCGTTCATGATGGAATCGTTCATTACGGGTCTGATCTCCGCGGCTATCGCGTTCGTTCTTCAGATCATAACGTACGACTACATGATAAGGCTCCTCACGTCCGACGCGGCGGCGGCAGGTATGATAACGATCGTGCCGTTCGCACAGGTCTGGTATTTCGTCCTGCTCGGCTTCATCGTTCTCGGATTCGTAACGAGCTATATCGGAGCGAAGATATCTCTGTCAAAATACATAAAAGTCTGATTTAAAGGAGGACGCGCAGCAATATGAAAAGAATACTCAAAGCAATTTCAGCCGTACTCGCGCTTCTCGCAGTCGCCTCGGCGTTCTCCGTAATGCCCGGCGCCGCGGTCACGAACGACAAAATAAAGGCGAAGCAAAACGAGATCAGCGCCCTGCAGGAGCTGCTTTCTCAAAAGAAGAACGCGTCAGCCGCCGCAAGGGACAGGATAAGCGAAATAAAGAACGAGATCGAAAAGACCGAGGAATCAAAAGAGGATCTGATATTCCGTATAGGCGAGCTCAACGACGAGATCGTCACGACAAAGGACATCGTTTCCGCGTATGAGGAGCTTGTTGCCCTCAAGGAGGACGAAATATCCGATACGGAAAATGAGCTTCAGTCTCAGGAATCCGCACTCGTTGAATTTCTCCGTTACGACTACGAATCCGGAAGCTCGAGCCTCAAAACGATAGAATTTCTGCTCGACTCCGCTTCTTTATCCGACTTTCTGTCGAATATACATTATATAGGCACTCTGATGGACTATCAGGAACACCTGATACAGAGTCTTGAAAACACCGTCACCAAGCGCGAAAGCCAGCTGTATGATCTGAACGTCGTAAAGGCGGAAAAAGAGAAATACGCGGCGCAGCTTTCGGTGCAGCTTGCAGAGGCTGAGGAGCTCAAACGGCAGAAGCTCGAGTATATAATGAAGCTCGAGGCCGATCAGCTCGAATACGAGGCGCTGCTCGAGACCGAGGAGGAGGCGGAAGCCTCGATCGCCTCGGAGATAGCGCGCGCGAAGACCGAAGAGGCTAAGCTGATAAAGGACGAGGAAGAACGTCAGCGCAAGCTCGAGGAGGAGCGCAGACGCAAGGAAGAGGAAGAACGCAAAAAGCGCGAGGCTGAGGAAGCCGCGAGAAAAGCGCGTGAGGCCGCCGATAAAGCCGCGAAGGACGAGGAAGCCGCCGCAAGAGCGAAGCTCGCGGAGCTGAACGCCGCGGCGTACGGCAGCGGCGGATATCTGTGGCCGCTGCCGATGTCGAAATTCCGCATTACCGGCTGGTTCGGATACGAGCCGAGCCCGCTGTCTTCCGGCATAAGATTCCACAAGGCCATCGACCTCGGCGCGGGGAGAGGCGTTGACATCTACGCGTCGCGCGCCGGCAAGGTCATCACGGCTAAGTATTCGTCGTCTTACGGCAACTACGTGATGATACTTCATTCGGACGGATATATAACGCTTTACGCGCACGCGTCGAAGCTTCTCGTAAAAACGGGACAGAAGGTCAAGCAGGGCGACGTCATTGCCCTCGTCGGAACTACCGGCGACAGCACCGGCAACCATCTCCATTTCGAGATAATCCAGCCCGACGGCAGGACGAGAGAGGACCCGATGCTCTACTTCCCCAAGATCCTCGAGCTCCGCATAAAGGACAGCCCGAGATACGATTCTCTCAACAAACCGAGAAAAAAGGTCTGGAAGGTCTGACAAAAATCAAAAACAGATAAAACGGGCGCGGCGCCATACCCGCGTCCGTCAATTCATTATTTCCGACGTATAAAACGAAAGGATCAAGCAAATGTCCGATAACGAAAACGAACGGATAGACACTGAAGAACAACCCGCCGCGCCGGCAGTCGACGCAGAGCCCGAGCCCTCCGGCGACGGGCGGGACGACGTTAAGAAAACGCGCCGCATCCCGCTCTTCATCGCCGTGATAGCCGCGCTCGCGGCGGCGGTGCTGTCCGCGCAGATAACGTTTCTCACCGTCAGGCAGAGCTATCATAAAAAGCTCGCCACGATCGAGCAGAGCCGCTTTGCCGACAGCAAGCTTTCACAGCTCGATCAGATATACCGCAAATACTATATAAATGATATTGACGAAAGCAAGCTCGTCGACGGGCTGATCGAAGGCTACATCTACGGCGTCGGCGACAAATACGGCAACTATATGACCCGCGCCGAATACGACGAATATATTCAGGGTCTGCAGTCGAAGACGGACGGCGTCGGCATCTCCGTCATCTGGAACACGGAGCATCTCGCGCTCGAGGTCCTTTACGTATATGAAGGCTCTCCCGCGGAAAAAGCGGGCGTCGAGGCAGGCGATCTCATAGTCGAGGTGGACGGAAAGAGCGTCGCCGAGCAGGGATACGACAACACGGTGAACCTCGTTCGCGGCGAGAAGGGCTCGAAGGTCAGCTTAACGCTGAGACGCGGCGAGAACTATTCCGAGCTTTTGACCGTGGAAGCCGTACGCGACACGGTCGTCGCCGACACGGTCAGGTACAAACAGTACGGCACAGTGGCGGTGATCAGTATATCGGGCTTCCATGAAAACACCCCGACCGAGCTTGCCGCCGCGATCGACGCGATCAAAAAACTCGGCTGTGACAGGATAGTGTTCGATATGAGGAACAACCCGGGCGGTCTTCTCACCTCCGTCCGCGACTCGCTCGATCTGATCCTGCCCGAGGGAACGATAGTCCGCATGGTCGACTCGGAGGGCAACTGGACTTCTCTTTCGTCCGATGCGTCCTGCGTTTCGATGCCGATGGTCGTGATAGTGAACGGGAATACGGCGTCCGCCGCCGAGCTGTTCACGTCCGCGCTGATGGATTTCGATTACGCAACGGTGATAGGCACGCAGACGTACGGCAAGGGTACGGTAACGGCGCCGTACGCGTTAAGCGACGGATCCGTCGTATATATCTCTATGCAGCACTATTATCCGCCCACGTCCGGGAATTTTGAGGGCAGGGGCATAACGCCCGACGAGACCGTGGATCTTTCGGACGAAGCCAAAAAGATCAATTTTTACAAATTGACGTACGAAAACGACGATCAGCTCAGAAGAGCTGTCGAGATCATAAAAGAAAAATAACAAGAGGAGCATACCATGCACGAAATAACAGTAACAGAAGAAGGTCTGAAGAAGCTTACGGACGAACTCAACTATCTGAAAACGGAAAAAAAGCAGGAAGTAAAAGACGCGATAAAGACAGCGAAAGAATTCGGCGACCTGTCGGAAAACAGCGAATATGAAGCCGCAAGGACAGAGCAGGCGCAGGTCGAAGCGAGGATCACGGAGCTTGAACAGATGCTCAAGCACGTCCATCTCGTATCGGCTGACGATATATCCCACGACAGAGTAAGCGTCGGCGTCACCGTAACGGTGCGCGACGTGGAACGCGGCGAGTCGACGAAATACGAGCTTGTCGGCTCAACCGAGGCGGATCCGTTCGCAAACCGCATTTCCGACACCTCGCCGATAGGCAAGGCGATAATCGGCGCGAAGACCGGCGACAAGGTCACGGTACATCTTCCGAAACGTGATCTTACGATCATAATAGAAAACATAGAAAAGAGCAAGGACTGAAAAAATGAGCGAAAACGTAAATAACACGGCTGATCTTTCGGATATTCTCGCGGTACGCCGTCAGAAGCTCGCCGATCTGCAGGCGGAGGGGAACGACCCGTTCGTCATAACAAAATACAACGTAACAAATCACAGCACCGATATAACAAACGATTACGACGCGGAAACGGGCGCCTTCAAAACGCTTGAGGGAAAGACCGTCTCCGTCGCCGGCAGACTTATGTCGAAGCGTATAATGGGCAAGGCGTCGTTCTGCCACGTGCAGGATCTTTGCGGCACGGTACAGGCGTACGTCGCGCGCGACAACGTGGGCGAGGAGGAATACGCCGGCTTCAAGAAGATGGATATAGGCGATATCGTCGGTATCGAGGGCACAGTCTTCGCAACGAAAACGGGAGAGCCGTCCATCCACGCGACGAAGGTCACGCTGCTTTCGAAGAGCCTGCGCCCCCTGCCCGAAAAATTCCACGGGCTGACGAATACCGATATGCGCTACCGCCAGCGTTATATCGACCTCATAATGAATCCCGACACGAAGGATACGATGATAAAGAGATCGCGCATCATAAGCACTATACGCAGATATCTTGACGCGCAGGGCTTCCTCGAGGTCGAGACGCCGATGCTCGTTCAGAACGCCGGCGGCGCCGCGGCGAGACCCTTTGAAACGCACTTCAACGCGCTTGACGAGGATCTCCGCCTCCGCATATCGCTCGAGCTTTATCTGAAGCGCCTTATCGTCGGCGGACTTGAAAAGGTCTACGAGATAGGCAGAGTTTTCAGAAACGAAGGGCTTGACACGCGCCACAACCCCGAATTCACGCTGATGGAGCTTTATCAGGCGTACACCGATTATCACGGAATGATGGATCTGACCGAAAACCTTTACCGCCACGTGGCGAAGGAAGTGCTCGGCTCCGCGAAGATCGTTTACAACGGGATCGAGATGGATCTCGAAAAGCCGTTCGAGCGCATCACCATGGTCGACGCCGTAAAGAAATACTCGGGCGTTGATTTCAAGGAAGTCAAAACGCTTGAAGAGGCGAGAGCGCTTGCAAAGGCTCACAATATCGCATACGAGGAACGCCACAAGAAGGGCGATATACTCAACCTGTTCTTTGAGGAATACGTTGAAGACAAACTCATCCAGCCGACGTTCGTAATGGATCACCCGATAGAGATCTCGCCGCTGACGAAGCGCAAGCCTGATGATCCCGAATACGTTGAAAGATTCGAATTCTTCATGAACGGCTGGGAGATGGCGAACGCGTACTCCGAGCTGAACGACCCGATAGACCAGCGCGCGCGTTTCGCCGCGCAGGACGAGCTCGCCGCTCAGGGCGACGAGGAAGCCAACCACACCGACGAGGACTTTCTGAACGCGCTTGAGATCGGTATGCCCCCCACGGGCGGCATCGGCTTCGGTATTGACCGCATGTGCATGCTGCTTACAAATTCGGCGGCAATACGCGACGTGCTCCTCTTCCCGACTATGAAGTCCGTCAAGACCGGATCGGAGGAAAAAGAGGGAGGATCCGAGACGTCCGAAAAGGCGGTCGAATCGGCGCCCGTGATCGAAGGCGCACCGATCATTTCGGCAGAAAAACCCGACTTTTCAAACGTACAGATCGAGCCGCTGTTCTCCGATTACGTCGATTTTGAGACCTTCTCAAAGTCCGATTTCCGTGCCGTAAAGGTACTCGAATGCGAAGCTGTTCAGAAGTCAAAGAAGCTTTTGAAGTTCACGCTTGACGACGGAACGGGTACTCCGCGCACGATACTGTCAGGTATCCACGCGTTTTACGAGCCGGAACAGCTGATCGGAAAAACCTGCATAGCCATAACGAATCTGCCGCCCCGCGCGATGATGGGAATAGAATCCTGCGGCATGCTGATCTCCGCCGTCCATAAAGAGGGCGACGAAGAAAAACTGCATCTGTTGCAGGTCGATCCGCATATCCCCGCCGGCGCAAAGCTGTATTAAAAGTACACCAAAGTGGTCGTAAACCGTTAAATACGATCGAAAATCGCACATTTTTACCAAGAGCTCCGATTTGTTCGGGGCTCTTGCTGAACCATCAGCCTAGTGGATATAGGCACTATCTCGGTATTGTCAAAGCGACAAATCGGGATTATACGGAGGGATTTATATGAAAAAGATTATAACAGCTATATTCGCCATCATAATTTGTTTATTTACGATGACAGGCTGCATGAAAAAATCCTTGCCGGATTTACCGAATGATGCTATTGAATTTGACATGGGAACATTTCATGACAACGAACATGATGATGCATTGTTTGGCTCAATTGAGTACGGCGGCAGGGTTTATATTCCGTATGGCACTGTTAATAATAGATACAACCGGAGCTGCATCGATTCATGCATAGGATACATTATCCAAAATGAGCATAGTTCATCCGTCATTGATCCATACAATACAAATCGAAGGATATATACACTGTCAGGGGA
>CACWOQ010000019.1:0-52187 GCA_902762505.1 uncultured Ruminococcus sp.
GTCCCTATGGGACAATTTAGCTATCGAGCGCAGCGAGATAATTTAGCTGCGAGCGACTGCGAGCAATTTAGCTGCGAGCGACTGCGAGCAATTTAGCTGTTTTCAGAATCATTCTTAATATCAGAGCGGTTAGAACAAGCTGAAAGAAAATAACCCACTATGACACTTTCTCTATTCGAAAGATGTCAAAGTGGGCTTGTTTCTTCTTTATGCTGCCTCTCTCTTCGGCGGTTTTTTATTTTATGACGCCGGAGAGCATTTCCCCGTCGAAAACAACGGAGCCTCTCTCCTCATCCGCCTCCGTCTCGTCGGGCGTGCGGATCATTCTGTCGAACCATTCGACCGTCGATTCCCCGTTTTTATTCACCCGGGAAATAAACGTACGCTGAAGCGTTCCCTCATAGCAGCATTTTTCTATCGAATCTCCGTCAAATGTACATCTGAGGCTGTCCCTCGTTTCGCCGTTGACGGACAAAACGATCTCAAAGCTGCCTGCGTCTGCGTCATATGTCATTTCGTATACGTATTCATCGCTCTTTTTCATCGCAGTGAATACGGCGGTATTCCCTTCTTCGCTGTAGCCTTTGTTTTCAAATCCGCGAAGAGTGAAGTAAATGCCGAGCGTCTGCTCCGAGTTTCTGTCGAAAAACATTTCCGCAACGTCGAGCAGATCTGCGTCGTGTTCGTATGCCGTTATGCCGTACGCGTATTTCTGACCGATCAAAGAATTTATGGCTGACGCGGTATTCATGAAATATTCCTCGTCCGCGGCCTTAAATTCGGTAAACAGTTTTCTGTATTCGGCGTGAGGCTGATCTTCCGGGATGACTGTGTCCGTCACCGTATCGCTGAGAAGACTTTCTATTACGTCCGGCACGTCGGCGCGGCATGAGCACATCAAAAGCGAAACGGCGGATAACGAGATCAAAATACCCCATCTTATTTTTTTCAAAGCATTATCCAACCTTATGCAGTATTATGCCGTCCGCATCATTTGCGGACAGACAGCATGATTATACACTATTTTATGCGTCTTTGCAATATGAAATAATAAAAATTTACAAATTCGTCGTCAGAGCAGTATTATACCGTTTTCGGCGCATATACGTTCCGTCTCGCGGTCCCACACCGACGACTGGACCTCTCCGATATGCGCTTTGTTCATTATCAGCATACAAAGCCTTGACTGGCCTATGCCGCCGCCGATGGTTTGAGGAAGCTCTCCGTTGAGCAGCGCGCGGTGGAACGGCTTGTTCACCCATTCGTCGCATCCGCGTTCGTGGAGCTGCGACAAAAGCGATTCTTTGTTCACTCTGATGCCCATGCTCGATACCTCGAACGGAATGTCAAGCAGCTCGTTGTAAAAGATTATATCTCCGTTTAGGCTCCAGTCGTCGTAGTCCGGCGCGCGTCCGTCGTGGACGGATCCGTCGGACAGCCGGCAGCCGATCTGCGAAATAAAGACGGTACCGTATTCGCGCGATATCAGCAGCTCGCGTTCTTTCGGCGACTTGTCCGGGTATTTTTGAAGAAGCTCTTCGCTTGTAATGAACACTACGTTCTTTTCAAGTCTGTGGCTCAGTACGGGATATATGTTCATGAGCGCTTCCTGCGTATCGCAGATGCAGCCGACGATCGTTTTTACTGTTTGCCTCAGATATTCCGTGTTTCTCTGCTCCTCGGTTATTATCTTTTCCCAGTCCCACTGGTCGACGTATACGGAATGGATATTGTCGAGACTGTCCTCGTCGCGTCTTATTGCGTTCATATCCGTATAAAGACCGCGCCCGGCGGAAAAGCCGTATTTCGACAGCGCCATGCGTTTCCATTTGGCGAGAGAATGTACGATTGAAGCTCTGCATCCCGCCGCGGGGATGTCAAAATCGACCGGACGCTCCGTCCCGTTCAGTCCGTCGTTTAAGCCCGACGATTCTATGACCATAAGAGGCGCGGAAACTCTCTGGAGTCCGAGCATCCCTATAAGGTTATCCTGAAAAATGCGTTTTGTAAGCGCTATCGCCTTTTGAGTTTCATACAGATCGAGCGAGGATCTGTATCCCTTCGGTACTATTACTGTGTTCATTATATTTCTCCGTATTCCGGTTTACAGATAAAACAGTATCTGCCGGATCCCTTCAGTATTCTTTCGGCTTTCCGTGCGTCGTCCGGGTCGCGATAGATCCCGAGCACCGACGGTCCGCTTCCGCTCATGACAGCTCCGACGGCGTTATGCGCTTTCATGATCCGCTTTATTTCTCCGTCAAAATCTCCTATCTGTTCAAACGCGTTATATAGCCCGGACGAAAGCTCTTCAAGCGAGCCTTTTGTGATCGCTTCCGCGACAGGCTCGCAGCTGCGTATGACTCTGTGATCGACCCGGTCAAGCGTCTCATATGCTTTTTTTGTCGAAACTCTCGAATCCCCTTTTGATATAAGTATCGTGCAGTCGGGCAGCGTGCCGAGCCGTTCAAGCTCGTCTCCTATGCCGCGCGCCCGGCACAGTCCGCGTTCGAGGCAGAACGGAACGTCTGCCCCGAGCGATCTTGCCGCGGCGTGAAGCTCGCTTTTTGAAAGCGGATCGCCGTAAAGCCTGTTCATTGCGGACAGAGTCGCAGCCGCGTCTGTCGATCCGCCGCCGAGCCCTGCCGATACCGGTATGTGCTTTTCAAGCTTGATTTTCACACCGCCTTTGATATTCGTCAGTTCATAGAACAGCTTTGCCGCGCGGCAAGCGAGATTCCCTTCGTATACAAGAGACGGGACGCTGCACGCGAGCGTCGTCTCACCGTCTGTTTTTTCAAAAGTCAGCACGTCGTACAGACTGACGCTCTGCATAACGCTTTCTATATTGTGATATCCGTCCGGACGCCGCCCGCCGATCTCAAGAAAGAGATTTATCTTTGCGGGGGCGTTGACCGTCAGTGATTCAGACGACATAAAGAGTATTATTTCCTTTCTTTTATTGAGCCGAGAACAAGCATACAGCCGATCACCGCTATAACGACGCCGCCGATGCACGACGCGACGGCGACCCACATCGGAACGCTGCGCTTCATAACGCCGATGATCCCTTCGCCGTCCGTCACTTCGGTGACGGTGTCCGTACCGGTTTTTGCGGGGTCTGACGTTTCGGGCTCATTCGCTTCCGCGTCGGAAGACTCGGGCGCGGTTTCGGTATCCGGTTCGGTATCCGTTGTGACGGAGTCCGTGCCGGTATCCTCCGGCGGATCTGTTTCCGGTTCCGTTTCGGTTTCCGTTTCCGAGTCTGTTGACGCTGTATATTCCGGCATTCTCATAACGGTAACGGTATATTCCGCCGTGCTCCCGTCCTCCGCCGTGCACAGAACGACGACCGTGTTCTCACCGGTATCGAGTGATTCTCCTCCCGTCACGGACAGGGACGCTTTTGCGTCCTTCGGAGTCGCCGTGACGGTCGCCGACGTCACCTCGTACGGAACGTAAACGATATAGTCGTAAACGCCGTCGGACAGCTCGGGCGAAATACGCCCTTCCGCGCAGGTCAGCCTCGAAAGCCCCGTTTCGGACGACGGGACGTAATCGGGATCCTGCTTCATCACAGCCCTCACGGTATACGTTTCCGTGCTTCCGTTTTCCGCCGTTACCTTGATACGTATCGTATTTTCACCGACGGATAATCTTGATCCGCTCACCTCGACCGAGGCTTCGCCGTCCGACGCGGCGGTATTTATTTTAAGCGCAGATCTTGTATATTCGACCTGCCCGTCGATACGGTATTCTTTGACTGACGGCGAAAATTCGGGCGTCAGCTTATAGCCGTCTACGGAAAGGGATTTCAGCGTACAGTCGGACGAAAGGGGTCTTGCGACGGTCAGCGTGTACGAGGCGGTCAACCCGTTAAGCTCGTCGCTTCCGTCCGAAACCTGAGTTACGTTCGCCCTGACGGTAAGCTTTTCATCGGTTTTTGCGTTTGAATTCACCTTGAAATTCAGCGTTACGACGGTCGACTGCGAATCGATCGGAGATTTGAAGCCGTTGTTTTCCTCAGCCCAGATCTGCAGCTTTCCGTCGCCTCCGTTCACCTCAACGCGCCAGTTGCGCAAGGCGCCCGACGACGAGCTGAACGTGAGCTTTGAGCTGTCGTACGTTATCTCGGCAAGGATTCCGCAGATGCCGGAGCCGTCAGCTTTGAACGCTACGGCAACGCTGTTTCCGGCGCGCGCGGAAGACGGTCCGGTGAGCGAAAACGAGGCCTTCAGCACAGCCGACGGCGTCAACGCCATCGCGGCGGCGACCGCTGCCGCGATCACAATGCAAATGATTTTTTTCACCGTTTCATGTCTCCCTTCGTCAGTATCTGTTCTGCGACGGCGCCGTGCCGTTCTGTATGTTGAGTTTAAGCTTTAGATAGTCGGTGATCGTTATCTTTCCGTCGCCGTTGACGTCGCACGCGTATTCGGCGAAAGCAGCGAGCTCTTTGCCTGTAAGGATCCTGTTTTTGATCTGCAGGTAGTCCGTCATCGTTGTTTTACCGTCGCCGTTGACGTCTCCCGTCATAACGACGGTGTATCTGTCAACGATCTTGCCCGAGACGTACAGTCTGACTTCGCATCCCGTGCCGACGGCTCCGTCCTTCAGCTCCTCGCCGTTTTTAAAGACCGTGAGCCTGTCGCCGTCTTTGAAATTGGATTTGAAGCGCGAAACCGTTGTTCCCGGCTCGACAAGACTGCAAACTCCGTTCGCCGTATTGAGGAAATACACGTCGGATACGATTTTCTGTATTTCCGGCATTGTGTACGACGCGCTCGATACGGCTGACGCTTCGTGCGTCGCCGTTTCGGCGTACCGCTGATAGATTATGTAAGTTTTACCGGGCGTAAGACCCGTATATGCCGTCCGCTCCGAGAAGCCGCCGTCCGCTCCGAGTCTGTATTCGCATCCGTCGACCGACTTTATTGTCAGCGTCGTTTCGGTACTGCTCTGCACTGCGGGCTTCGGCGGAGTCTGCGGCTTGCCCTTTCCGACGGTAAGCTGTCCGCTCGTGACCGTGCCGCCGACCTTTCCGGATCCCGTCACGGCGACGGAGATCTTTCTGCCGACGTCTTCCGCCGACGGAGTGTACGCGCGGTCCTCTTCGCCGGGGATTGCCGTGCCGTCCCTGTACCATTGATATGTTACCGGGACGTTATGAGGCAGCACGTCCGTAAGATCGGCTGAAAGCGTCGTCCCGTACCTCGGATCGCCGGTTATCCTGACGGTGCCGGAAAGGTACGCGGGATCGACCGTCACGGTAAATTCCGCAACAGCTCCGCCGTAGCTTACCGTCGCCTTCTTTTCTCCGGGCTCCGACGTATCGCATTCCAGCGAATAGCCTTCCGTGACGACAGCGGTTTTTCCGGTGCCGTCCCGGTAATACAGCTCGAGTCCCGTCGCGTCGATCTCCTCATACACGGAGTATTCCAGTTTATCGGGCGTCTTTTTTACCGAAAGCACGGGCTGATACGGATCGCCGTAAAGCTCGATTATGTTCTCGTGTCTGTACAGATAAACGCCGGCGGCGTTGTTCGATATGACGTCGAGTCTGTCGCCGTGCAGATAATATCTTTCGCTTGAAGTCGGCTGTCTTTGCATGATATGCTCGCCGAGCGGAAGGCTTACGCCGTAGACGGATATATCGACGGAATACGCTTTTACGGCAAGTCCGGCGACAGACGACGCGTACGATACGTACTCCGCGTCTCTGTTTTCGGTAACGCGCAGCGTTCCCTTCACCGGCGAATAAGTCGTATAAAGACCGTGAGACGAGCAGTATGAAAACTCGAACGGAATGCCGTTTTCCGTACAGTACGAATGAGCGTCGGAGCCTTTTCCGCACATCACGTAAACACAAGACAGGGACGTTACGGCGGCGGAATCGGGAATATACACAGTCAGCCCGGAGCAGCCGGCGAACGGATCGTCGCCGAGCTTGCGCAGAGACTGCGGCAGAAGAAGAAGCGAAAGTCCGTGGCATTCTCCGAACGCGCGGTCGCCTATTTCGTTAACGGATGACTTGAAGGTGATCGTGTCTGCGTAACGGCAGTTGTAAAACGCGTAAGCGCCTATCTTTGTCACCTTTTCTACCGTGAAATCGCCTTTATAAGCCTTCGGTACGCATACGAGCGTGTCCGAGGCGCAGAGCGCGCCGTTGACTGAGCTGTAGACCGGGTTCGACGAATTGACGACGAACCGTTCGACAGAGCTCGCCTCGGAAAATGCTCTTTCGTCGATCGACGTGACGGACGCCGGGATCATAACGGTCTTAACGGTCGAGTCACCCGGAAACGCAAACGCCGAAACCGACACGGTGCCGGCGTGTATCTGATATGTTCCGGCGCCCGTATTCTGAGGACAGAATACAGTCAACGGATCGAAGCCCCGGACAATACATAAACGATCTGCCGGATACCTCCGTCACGCTTGACGGCAGAACGATACTTTCAAGATTTACGCAGTACGTGAAGGCAAACTCGCCTATCACAGTCACGCCGTCGGGTACGACCGCCTCGTCTTCCGAATTCTCCGGATATCTGTAAAGCGTTTTGCCGTCCTTTGAGTAAAGCGCGCCCGATACGGAAGAATAATTCGCGTTCATCAGATCAACGTTTATCGCAACGAGCGAAAAGCACCCGTCGAACGCGGACGCGTCTATACAGGTCACGGTCTGCGGAACGTTCACGACGCTTATCCCGCTGTACGCGAACGCGAGCGGATCGATCGCCGTGACGGTTTTCCCGGATAAAGTCTCCGGAATTTTGCAGAACACGCCGCCGCGGTAACCGGTTATATGCACGCCGTCCGGTTTGATTTCATACGAAAAATCTCCGTCGGGACCGGTGACCGTGACGGTACAGACGGCTTTTTTGCCGTAATAACGCGAATAGACGGTAACGTCCGTAACGCCCGCCGAGACCGCGGTAACGACTCCTTCAGCCGAAACGACAGCCACGGAATCGTCCCCACTTATATAAACGAGCTCCGGAAGCGACGCGTCGGACGGCGTAACGGAAGCGTTCAGTCCGGCGCTTTGACCCGGTTCGAGCGACAGCGTTTTTTCCGCGCTCACCGAGCTTACGCCTTTAAGTGACGATACCGGCCCCGCTGAAACGATACGGAAGCCGTATTCTCCGCCGGTCGACGATAAAAGCGAGAGCTTTACCGTATCGCCGTCTATGAATACCGTTTTCGATGCGGACGACGTTCCCGAATACACGGCGTATACGCCGCCGTTTTTATCGCTGAGAGTGAGTGAGTCCGCCGCAGAGAGCCTGTCAGACGACGAAAACGTCACCGCTATGCGTGACGGAGACCCGGGGACGGTATATGAATAATTGAACACGCCGGTACCGTACGGATGGTCTGACGCAAGTACCGATCCTCCGTCCGACACGGTGACGGTTATGACGGCGCAGTCTCCGCCGTTGAAAGAAACGGCGTAAACGTAAGCCACGCCTTCGCGGACGGCGGTTATCTTATCGCCGTCGATCAGCACGCATTCGGACGAGCTGTAAAGTCCGCAGCCTCCTTCGGCTGACGCGGGCGAATCGACACTCTGCCCGTTTTTAAGCGTTATCGAAGACGATCTTACCGTAACGGCGGAATAAACGGATCCGAAGTTGTCCGGTACTTTGTCGCAGAGGTCAAACGCGTCTTCGGCGATTTTGCCGGAGGCTGACACGTGTTCAAGCGACACGCAGCCGAGAAAAGTCGAGCTTTTAATCTCGGTGACCGTGCGCGGTACGGGCGCCGTCTCAAGCGAGGTGCATCCGGCGTAGGTCATCGCGGGTATAACGGTCTGATTCCCCGGCTTGACGGCGTAAAGACCCGTGTCTGCGAAAAACAGTCCTTCTCCCGTGCCGGACGCGCCGGAGATGTCCGCGAATTCAAGGTCGTAACAGCGTGAAAACGCGTAATCGCCGATCGCCCCGGACAGGACCCTTACTGTCCTGACAGCGGATCCGGCAAAAGCATAGCTTCCCGTGTCACACCCGATCTCAGCATACGTTACATGCGAGGCGTAAAAAGCGCTGTCGCCAATGCGCGCGGCGCCCGACAGATCAACGTCCGAAAGAGCCGAGCCCGAAAACGCATGATCTCCGACGGATACGCCCGCGGGTATCTTATACGAACCGGTCCTCGCCTGCGGATATCTTACAAGGGTCTTTTTATCCGACGTGAAAAGCACGCCGTCGACCGCGGTGTATGCTCCCTCCGCCTCAAATTCATAAAGCGAATTCATTGCGGAAAACGAAGACGGCTCGATATCCGTTATATTGTCGCCTATTATTATTTTATACGTTGATACGTTTCCGGAAAACGCGCCGGCGGCTATCTTCGTCACCGGCAGACCGGCGTACGTGCGCGGGATCTCGTATTCCGGGGCGTTGCCTTTATAGGAGACCAGGGTCGCGTATTTACCGTCGTCGGAAATCGAAAACGTCTCGCCTGAGGCGTGTGCCGTCAGCGCTGCAAAAACGCAGATCAGTATTACAATAAGCGCGGCAGCCGTTTTTTTCATACGTGAGATCTCCTTTCATCAGAATATACAACTATCCTTTTGTATTATATCATCAATATCTTACTTTGTAAAGAGCATAAAATAAAATTTATATTAAAAAAGACGGGGATCGCTCCCCGTCTTTCGGTGACAAGCCGGTATCAAAGCTTGTCGTATTTCTTCATTATCGATTTCAGCGCTTTTTCGGCTGATTTTTCTCTCTGTTTGTACTTGGACGCGAAATCGGCGCTGCCTTGCTGAGCGAGTCCGCGGAATACCTCCGCCAGACCGATCGAGTTGTAGATATACCCGATATCGTAGGTACGCGACTGAAGGATGATGTCGATCATCTCGGAAGATTCGGAGTCTCTCGATTTCTTTCTCTTCAGCGTTACGTCGTAGTAAGCCGGCGTTACGAATTTGTAGGAGTAAAGCGCAAACGCTTCGATTATCGTGGCGGTCTGTACGGGATCGTCGATGTTCGACGGGATGCTTATGATCGAGCCGACGTTATCGACGTGAGTTCTGTACTCCTTCTGATTCTCATCGTACAGCGGAGTGGGAAGAACGCCGTAGGGCGAATCCATATCGCTCAGGTTGACGATGTAGCTGAGGACCTCCGAATAGAAGAGTCCCTGGTTGTTCATGAACATTTCCTTGGACTGAACGGGGTTCTGAGATATCCACGTAAAGTTGCCGTCGTGGATGAGCTTTTTGCAGAATTCAAGCACGCTGACTATCTTTTCCTGATATTCGCCCATGACGATCTTCGGGGTCCCGTCCTCGACCGTGACCGTTCTTATGTCCGAAGTATACATGAAGTTGGTAAGTCCGCCGCCGTTCGTCGTAATGAAGCCGTACGTGTCGTTTTCGTCGTACTTGCCGTCGCCGTTGGAATCCTTCGATACGGTCCTGACCATCTCGAAGAATTTATCAAGCGTCCACTTCTTTTCTCTGACGAGCTGATACGGCTCCTCAAGGTCGTTATCCGCGATCATTTTCTTGTTGAAAAGCATGATCCACGTGACGTCGTTATCGAGAATGTTGATATCGCCGTTCATGAAGAATACTTTTCCGTTGATCGCGCAGTCGCGAAGCGTACCGGGATCCCACCATTCCCGATCGAGATTCATATGCTCGGCAAGATCGAGGAAGTTGTAAAGGTATCCGTTCTGAGCGAGCGATCCCGTGTCGATACCGTTTGCCATGATGAGGTCGTACGATTTTGCATTGGCTTTGATGTCGTTCTGAGCCGCGGTCGCGACAGACGCCTGCGGAGTCATGGTGATCGTCACGCCGAGCTTGTCAAGCATAGCGGCGTTGCGCAGGAAGACCGCGTTTTCGATCGGTTCGGAGCTGGCGTCCTCCGCGTAGATCTCTTTTTCGGAGTTGCCTACGCCGGACATGACGAGCACGTTGAACGTTCGCTTGTAATTCGCGTCCGGGATCTTTGCCAGAAACTCGTCGGCGATGTCGGCTTTTGTCGGTTCATCCGTGATCACGTCCGTTGTCTGTCCTTCGTCTTTAGATTCTTCTTTCGGACCGTTGTTCTCGGCGCAAGCCGACAAACAACAGATCACGAATAACAGGGACAGAAAAATGCAGATCGTTTTTTTCATTTCTTGATCCTTCCGTTGTATTTTCTTATTTGTTTCTTATTTTATGCTTCTTCGTCTTATTCTGTCCGATACAAGGCCCGCCGTATCAGCCTTCGCGGCGCCGTAAACGACGCACAGCTCGGGATTTTCTGCGTATCTTACCGGAAGACCCGTGACGCTTGCGATCAGCTTGTCAAGTCCGTATATCTGACTTCCGCCGCCCGTAAGTATCACGCCGTTGTCGGCGATATCGGTCACAAGCTCCGGCGGGGTGCGTTCGATCACGGAGCATATCTCCTCCGCAATACGCGTTATGGGCTCCTCGAGTGCCTCCGTCATATCGTAAGACGTCAGCTCCGTCATAACCGGGACTCCGCTTTTGAGGCTCTTGCCCGTGACGGTAGACGACCCGACGTCGTCCCTGCGCCACACGGAGCCGATCGCGATCTTGGCGCTCTCCGCTTCTGGCTGACCGATCAGCGCCGAGTATTTGTTTCTCACATGGCGGCATACGGCGTCCGTCATCGCGTCGCCCGCCGTTTTTATGGAAGACGAGACTACCGCTCCGCCGAGGCAGACTACGGCGATATCCGTGGTCCCGCCGCCGATATCGACGATCATATAGCCCTTGTCCGCCGTAACGTCGACGCCGGCGCCGATCGCCGCGGCTACGGGTTCATCTATAAGATACGGTTCTTTGAGTCCCGCGCTTATCGCCGCGTCGCGTACGGCGTGCTCTTCAACGTCGGTAACTATGCTCGGCACCGCTATGACAGCGCCCGGCGGTATGAGCTGTTTGCCGCAGCCGCGCTGTATGAACCTTCTCATCATCGCCACGGTGTGATTGAAGCGGCTGATCACGCCCTCGCGGATCGGCCGTACCACCTCGACTCCGTACGGCTCGCGTCCGGACAGCTCCGCCGCCTCGCGTCCGACGCATACGACTCTGTTGAGTACCTTGTCCACCGCTATTACGGAGGGCTCGTTCAGCACGATCCCTTTTCCTTCAACGAAGATCTGGAAGGTGGACGTTCCGAGATCTATCGCTATCTTCCTGCTCATATATTATCTCACAATGTGAATTTATCCCACGGGATCTCATTCTTTCCGCCTTCAAGCAGCGCTCCGATATGGAACATGAGCGGATAATCGTCTTCGCCGTATCCGCGCGCTTTCAGGACACCGTACATCCTTTTCGTAATGACGACGGATTCGAGCGTTACGCCCGAAAGCTTTTCAAGCGCTTCGTCTATGCCGATCCCCTCTCCGAGCAGCGTCCCGAGACGCCTCGTCCTTCCGCCGAATACCGTGACGTAAAGATCTCCGATCCCGACGTAGAGCGAATCGTCGCCGCCGCCGAAAAGCGATATCAGCGAGCGCATCTCCTTCGCGCTCTGTGCGAACAGCGCGGCTTCCGTATTGTAATGCTCCGGCGCACCTTCACCGTCGCGTTTCAGAGCCGCTCCTATCGCAAGCGAAACTGCGAGCGCGTACGCGTTTTTGAGGGCGACGGCAGTCTCCGTGCCCGTGACGTCCGTCGTGGTTTTTACTTTATAATAATCCGTTTGAAGAAGCTCTTTGAACCGTTCGGCGACCCATGCGTCGCGGCTGCAGAAGCTTACGGCGCAAACGTTGCGGTCCGCAAGTTCATAGCTCGTGCAGGCGCCGCCCACCGCGGCGAAGAACAGCCCGTCTGAGGAATTCTTTTCAAAATACGCGGGATAATCCGTTACGGTGCCGTCTCCGTTGTCAATCAGTCCTTTCGTGACGGACAGGACGCGTACTCCGGGCTTCAGGACCGGCAGCACTTCCCGTGAGAACCATTCTACGCCGAAGCTGCTTACGCCGCACACAACGTCGTATACGCCTTCGAGCGCCTGCCCGATCTCGGAATACTTATACAGCTTTACCGGCTGTATGCGTCTTTTCATGTTCTTGTGATACAGATCTTTCCGCAGTCCGTCTATGATACCGTCGTCAAGCGGCGTGCCGACGAGCCTGACCTCCGCGCCGTTGTCGCACGCGGGGACGGTCAGCGCCGACGCCATCATTCCTGCGCCGACGTAAGCGATTACTTTTTTGCGCTTATACGTTACGTATCTGTAAGGCGTACCGTCCGTGTCGTAATACTGCTCGCTCTCCTCGTCTATATACCATTCGGGCAGCTTGTCAAGATCCGGGATGAACGTATCCGCCTCGTATTTTTTATCTATTTTCGTTATATACGCCGTATCGCAGTAAGGCAGCATCTGATTGTAAACGGACCCGCCGCCTATAACGAATACGTCCCTGTCTTTTATTTCAAAACAGACGTTCACCGCCTCCCGCATGCTGTGCACTACGCGCGCGTTTTCAACGTCGAGCTTTGCCGGATACAAAACTATGTTTTCACGGTTTTTCAACGGTTTTCCGCCGGGGAGCGACAAAAGGGTATTATACCCCATTATGACGGCGTTTCCCGTCGTCAGCTCCTTGAATCTTTGCAGATCCGTCGAGATCCTGGCGAGAAGATCGCCCTTATATCCGATTGCCCAGCCGTCCGCGACGGCGACGATCATTTTCAGCATTTTATCTCCTTATTCGGCAACGGGGATCTTTTCGGTAAGATCCGTATACTCGTAGTTTTCAAGTCTGAAGCTGTTTTTCGTGAACTGATAAAAATCCTTTATATCCGGATCGAGGATAAGCTTCGGGGCGGGCTTCTGTTCGTTTTTGATTATCTTTTCCACGATGGGTATATGTCTGTCGTATATATGCGCGTCCGCGATCACGTGGACGAATTCGCCCGGGACCAGCCCCGACACCTGCGCCATCATCATCACGAGCAGCGCGTACTGCGATACGTTCCAGTTGTTTGCGACGAGCATGTCGTTCGAGCGCTGATTCAGTATCGCGCACAGCCTGTCGCCCGAAACGTTGAACGTCATGCTGTAAGCGCAGGGATAAAGCGCCATTTCGTGCAGGTCCGCATGGTTGTAGATATTCGTTATGATCCTTCTGCTCGCCCTGTTGTATTTGAGGTCGTACAGCACGCGGTCCACCTGGTCGAACATGCCTTCTTTATACTGATGCTTTATTCCGAGCTGATAACCGTACGCCTTGCCGATCGTGCCGTTCTCATCCGCCCACTGATCCCATATATGGCTTTCAAGCTCGCTTATCTTATTCGATTTTTTCTGCCAAATCCACAAAAGCTCCTGAGCCGCGGACTTTATAAACGTCCTTCTTATAGTGAGTATCGGGAACTCTTTTGAAAGATCGTATCTGTTCACTATGCAGAATTTCTTGACCGTGTGAGCGGGCGTCCCGTCCTCCCACCTCGGTCTTACGTCAAGATCCGTATCCCAGACTCCGTTCTGCATTATATCCGTCACGTTATCAATGAAAACTTTATCGGCGTAGCTCATATCATACTCCGTTTTCTTTCTATTTTAACACCGTCAAAGCCCGATGTCAAGCCCTATTTTGCGTTTCATTTCGAGTATTCTTCCGACAGCCTCATCGAGACGGCTCATTGGGACGATACCGTTTTCAACGGCGCTGCAAATGCAGTTGATGCCGTCCTCGAAAAACGCCGTTATGATCATATCATTGCCGCAGAGAAGCGCGCGCACGCACGGGTCGGCGCCGCCCGTGAACTGTCTTATGGCGTTCATGGTAAGCGAATCCGTTATTATCACACCGTCAAAGTGAAGTTTTTCTCTCAGATACTCGTGCACCGGATACGAAAGCGATGCCGGATAATCGGGATCGAAACACAAAACGATGTTATGCGCGATCATCACGCTCTGCGCCCCGGCTTCGATCCCGGCTTTGAACGGCAGAAGATCCTTTTCCTCAAATTCGGAAAGCGGACGCACGTCCGTCGACATACCCATGTGAGTATCCGAATTGCCGCCGTATCCCGGAAAATGCTTCAGCGACGTGCAAAGTCCCGCCGAGGTCATCGCGCCGACGCTCTGTCTGATGAATTCGGCGCACATTTCCGGCGTATGACCGAACGATCTTTTTGCTATGTATTTCGTTTCGTCGTCCGTGTAGTCGCAGACCGGCGCCAGATCGTAGTTCACGCCGAGGCTGAGCATCAGAGCGGCTTTTTCAGCCGCCTCCGCTCTCACAGCGTCAAAACCGCCCTGCGCGTATATATCCTTCGGAGACTTGAACGGCTCCGCTCTGTACTGCGGGAATTTGCTTATCCTGACGACCGTGCCGCCCTCCTCGTCCGCGGCGATAAGCAGCGGGATCTTGGCACGGGCGTTGCAGGACCGCGTGAATTCCTTTACGGATTCTGCGTCCCTGTTTTCAAAATTGTGAGCGAACATGAGAAGTCCGCCGAGGTGGAGTCTTTCGACAAGCTCCTCCGCCCCCTCGGCCGGGCAATGCGCGAGGAAAAGCTGTCCGACCTTTTCCCTCACCGTCATTTTTTCAATTATGCTTTTCATCTTTCCTCTAATCAACGCCCGCCGCTTTTTGAAGCGGCGGGCTGTAAACTCCGCGATATTATTTGACGGGTTCGATCAGACCGTAGCTGTTTCCTTCTCTTTTGTACACTACGTTGATCTTACCGGTAGCCTCGTTTTCAAATACGAAGAAGCTGTGATCGAGCAGGTTCATCTGCAGGATCGCCTCATCGGTCGACATCGGCTTGATGTCGAACTCCTTGACTCTGACGTCGAACTCCTTCTCTTCCTCGGATTCCGGGAGCTCAGCCGCGGCTTTCGCAAAATCGTTGCTTCTGATGCGTTTCTGAATGCGTGTCTTGTTCTTTCTGATCTGTCTCTCGATGCTGCTCATGACGGAATCGAGAGCCGTCTGGAAGGAAGGCGCGGTCTCCTCAGCGCGGAACAGCGTTCCGCCGACGTTGATCGTAAGCTCGACTTTTTTGTCGTTCTTGCGTTCCTTGAGAGTCACGGTGGCGTCCGCCGATTCACCGAAGAATTTGTCGAACTTTTTAAGCTTGCGATCGAACAATTCCTTCAGATCGTTTGTGACCTCCGTCTGTTTGGAAACTATCAAAATCTTCATATCCTTACCCTGCCTTTCTTGCGGATGTACGCGGTATCTTCTTTACCGCATCTATATTATATCACGCCTTTGGCAAAAAGTAAATAAATTTTGCAAAAATAAATTTGAATTTTTGGTTATATTTTCTAAAATCAGCCGCGAATCAGCTTTTCAAGCGCTTTCATATCGTCGGGGTCCGCGCCGCATTCTCTCAGATCCCAGTCAAGTGTGAATTCGAGCGACTCGCCGGGAGCGAAGCTTCTGAGCGGTGATATGGCTTCCGCCTCCGTGAAATCCGGGCAGGAATATATTTCGCTGCTGCATCCGCCGTCCGGATACGCGCCGTTTTCGTGATCGGTCTTGAAGCTCTGCGTGAAAAGCTGTCCGTCGGCGGTAAGCGTCATTACCCTGCCGAGCTCGTTGTTGAAGCCTATCTTCAGCGCACCGTTCCCGTCGGGATCCTGTCTTACGTCGACAAGACCGTTTTCGATCCTGATCCTATCGTCGTGTATATCGGCGTACGGCCAGAATACGAGCGTTCTGTTGGGAAGAAGCCCCGTATCCTTTACGGACTGCGCGCCGAACGTGTGCGATCTCTGCGACATGACGGCGAGCGTCCATACCGCGCCCGTCTTATCCGCGCCGGATATGTTTCTGATAAAGTTTTTCACGCGTATTCCGCCGGCTCCGTTGAACGTCAGCGAATAACCGGTCTGCAAGCCGTTTTCCGTCTGCGCGGGCGGCGTGAACGTGACGGTGTCTCCGTCGATGCCGTATACGACGGGATCGTTGTCCGGGTAATACGTGTACGGCAGATATTCGGGCGACATCCAGAGTCTGTAACCGCCGTAAAGATACCAGTATCTGCCGGCGCCGTAAAACGCGTCCATTTCGGGCTTTTTGCAGCTCGTTCTGCGCTCGGTGTCCTCAAAAAACACGTTGTTTTTTCCGGGAAGCGCGCAGTATATTACACGGGGACCGAGATCAAGGGTGACCCGCACCTCGAGCGCGCCGTCGCATATATGCAGCACTTTTCCGTAATTCTTATATTCTTCAACACACGCTTTTATCATGATATTCTCCTTATTTTACGATTTTCATGATCCTGCCGATCTCGGTCAGGGCTTTGACTATATTCTGTGTGGGCCTTGTCGCCGTTGTATAATCGAGCGCGTAGATCGATTTCGTACGAGAGGCGTATACCTGATCGACTCCCTCTCTTTTGCGGAAGCTGTTCTTATCGAACGTATCCGGCGACATCGTAAGAATTATAACGATCTCCGGATCGCGTTCGGATATGAGCGCCGCGGATACTGAGCGTCCGGCGCCGATATCGGTGAAGATATTGTCGGCTCCGGCTATGGCGCAAAGCTCGCTTACGATGCTGTTTGATCCGCAGGCGCTGAACTGCGCAAGATTCTCTATGTACACGGTCTTGCGGACTCCCGCAAGCTCGGCGGCGATCTTCATTCTGTCCATCTGTCCGCGCATCTCGCTGATGATCCTTTCGCCCGCGGCGTCACGGAACAGAAGCGACGATATGAATCTTATATTCGCCTCAGCCGTGGTTATGTTTCCGCGCTCCGGGATCCGGACGAGCTTCATCCCTTCTTTTTGCAGCTGTGACATCTGCACGAGATCTATCGTGCCGCTCGAATAAAACACTATCTCCGGCGCTTTGCGTTTCATCGTTTCAAAGTCGCCGAAATAATACGGCACGGTCTCGGCTGATATCGGCGCGCCTTCGATCTTGGCTGATTCCGAGTCAATCACGGAAATGAATCTGCCGGCGCCTATGCCGACGATTATTTCCGTCGCCACCGGGGAAAGCGATGCTACCGAGGACGGCGCTCCGTCAAGCATTATTTCGTTCCCGTCAAAGTCCTTGAAATAAACGTACCCTTCCTCGATATCGACGGGGACGAACGCCGAATCGTCTCCGGTTGTGTCCGGTATCAGATGATCGACCAGGTTTTCACATCCGCACAGCAGCAGCGTACACGCCGCCAGCGCCGCGGCAAGTATTTTTTTGAATTTCATTATCCTTCATCCGTTCATATATATAGCCTTGCGGCGCTTTATTATAACATAAATTTCGTTCGCAGTCAATAGTTATCACCCGATTTGGTCGAATTGTTTATAATATACGGGAGGTCATTTATGAAGATCAAACGAATATCTGACAGCGAGATCGCGGCGTATCTGTCATCTGACGACGCGGCGGAGCTCGGGATAAGAACGGACAGACCGCCCGATCCGGAAACGGCGGCTCTGATAGCGTCTATCGCACGGTCCGAGCTCGGGTTCGGATACTCCGCGCAAAGCTGTACGCTCGATTACGGATACGCGGACGGCGTTTTCATGATCAAAATGAAAAAAAGCTCGCCTGACAGGACCGTCATGTGCTTCGCGGACGGAAACAGTCTCAGGACTGCGTGCTCTTTTCTTTGCGGACACGTAAACGAAAGCAGTCTGTACGGCGGCTGCGGCGAGTATTATCTTCTGATCGCATATGATCCCGCCCCCGAAGGCGGCGTGCCGTACCGCGTACGCTCCGCGCTCGAGCTGTGCTTTGACAGCTTTGACGCCGAAGATCCCGCATTCATACGGATCACCGAGCATAATCTCATATTAATTTCGGAAAATGCCGTAAACGATATTGCAAAATCCGAAAAAAAGTGGTAAAATGAAAAAAAACGAAGGGACGTCTTAAAATGGACCTGTCACAGCTGAAGAAAAAAGTCGAAGAATGCCGCGTCTGCGGACTTTGTGAAACGAGAAACAACGTCGTTTTCGGCGAGGGCTCTGTCGACGCAGATATAATGTTCATAGGAGAAGCGCCGGGACAGACCGAGGATGAGACCGGAAGACCTTTCGTCGGTCGCGCCGGTCAGCTTTTCGACAAGTATCTTGTCGCGGTCGGACTGTGCCGCGAACAGGTATACATATGCAATACGATAAAATGCCGTCCGCCGAAAAACCGCGATCCTCTGCCGGAGGAGCAGGCGGCGTGTCTTGAATATCTGCGCGAGCAGACGAGGATCATTGATCCGAAGCTTATCGTCTGTCTCGGCAGGATCGCGGCGTTCCGCATCATATCCCCGGATTTCAGGATCACGCGCGACCACGGAGTCTTTTATGAAAGGAAGGGCAAGATCCTTACCGCGGTATACCACCCGTCCGCGCTCCTGCGCGATCCGCGGAAAAAGGACGACATGCTTGCCGACATGATGAAGATAAAGGAAAAAGCCGACGAGCTGGCAAAAAGATCATGACAGACATCACAAGCCTTTCCTACACGGTCATAACGCTGTTCATCGTCGTTATCGTAAGCTTTGCGGCGACAAAGCTGAAGCTCGTGAGCGAAAACTTCACAAAAGGCTTCTCGACGTTCATAATATGCGTCGCACAGCCGTTCATGATCGTGGATTCGCTTTCACACGTCGAATTCTCGCTTGAAAATCTGAAAAGGGGCTTTACGGTAACAGGGCTCGGATTCATTTCGCTTGCTATATGCGCCGCCGTCGGCTTCATTGCGACGAAGCCTTTCAGAAACGAAGACGACAGAAAGATCGGAACGTTCGCGCTCGTATTTGCGAACACCGGTTTCATGGGGATCCCGGTGCTCAAAGCGCTTTTCGGCGATATAGGCGCGTTCTACGGAGCGTTCTTTATGATCACGTTCCAGGTAGTTCTCTGGACTTACGGAATGATCCTGCTCGGGCGCGGACGCGACGACATAAAAGTAAAGCCGTTGAATCTGATCTTCAACTACGGTACGGTACCGTGCATTATAGGTATAATTTTATACGTACTGCCGTTCGATCTGCCGACGCCGGTCAGCTCAGCCGTGTCGATGCTCGGTTCGCTCTGCGCGCCGGGTTCGATGATAATCGTCGGTTCGATCCTTGCGTCGATACCGCTGCGCGAGCTTTTCCTCGACGGCAAAGCGTACGTTATCTGCGCCGTCCGTCTGATCGCGCTTCCGGCGCTGATATGCGGTATCTGCGTGCTGTGCAGGCTCCCCGAGGAAACCGTATACCTTTTCACTACGCTTACCGCGCTTCCCTGCGCCACGAACTCGGCGATGTACGCGCAGACGTACGATATATCGCCCGGACTTGCCGCGAAATCCGCTTCGCTCACGACGCTTTTATCCGTTCTGACGGTACCGCTTATGCTCGGTCTGGCGAAGCTTCTGCTGACTCTGCGGTAACGCGCCGTCAGATCACGGGCTCCGCGAAAAACCCGCCGCTGCACGAATGCAGCCGGCGGGTTTTAAGTTTTAATTCTCTTTTATTGTCAGTCTGCAAGCCTTTTGGCGACGGCGGCAAGTTCCCTTCTCTTATCCGCGTATTCGGTCTCGCTCAAGCCGTTGGGATCAACGTCCGTCTCAAGCGAGAATACGCCTCCGAAGCCTATATCATGAAGCGCCCTTGAAAATTCTTCCCAGTTTATGACACCGGTGCACGGCAGCCAGTGGAAATCTCCTCTGCCGTCGTTGTCGTGAACGTGAAGGACTCTTAAATAATCGGCTCCGATGAGACGGACGGCTTCCGCCGGGTCGCTTTTCGTCACGGCGCAGTGTCCCGTGTCAAGACACACGCGGAAATACTGTGAGTCTATCTTTTTCACAAAATCAAGTATCTGAGCGGGCGTCGCGAGCGAAAGCGCCGGCATGGGCATATTTTCAAAGTCTATAACGACGCCCGCTTTTTTAGCCTCTTCGGTGAGTCTGCCGAAGAATTCAAGATTCATTTCCGTGAACTCCTCCGGATGAGGATCGCTTTCACAGCCGTACGGCATGATCGGATGTATCACCATATCACGGCAGCCGAGCTCGGCGGTGCCGTAAAGCGAACGTACCATTTTTTCGAATCTCTCCGCTCTGTCCTCCCGCGTTGAATCGCGCGGAGGCCAGCGCCACGGACCGTGCGTCTGGCTGACCGTAAGCCCCGCGCCGGCGCAGGCGTCTCTGACGAGCTTCAGATTCGCCGATACGGCGGACGGATCGCCGAAAAACACGTTTTCCGTGTGACAAAACGACTGAAAATCTATGCAGTCGTATCCAAGCGCCCTGATATCATACAGCTCGCGTACTTTTTCTTCCACTCTGTCCTCGGGGCACCATTGTATGCCTGTTCTCATTCCTTTTCCTCCCTGCACAGGTCCGCCGTACCGAAGCTTATCACCTTTGACAGCTCCGACGGCTTGATCTCTATCTGCGCGCCGATCCTTCCGGCGCTGAATATCAGAGTTTCACAGTCCGACGACGACACGTCAAAAAACGTCGGGAAAAACTTTTTCATACCGACGGGCGAGCAGCCGCCGTGAACGTAGCCGGTAAGCGGCAAAAGCTCCTTTGACCTCAGCATTTCGACGTTTTTTTCGTTTGCCGCCGCGGCGGCTTTTTTCAGGTCGAGCTCAGACAAAACGGGTATGACGAACACATAGTTCTTCCCGCTTTTGCCGACGGTCACAAGCGTTTTGAAAACGTGCGCCGGATCCTCGCCGATCATCCGGGCGACGACGTCGCCGGAAACGGCTTCTTCCGTTTCGTAATAGTGCGGTTTGTATTCCGCTTTTTTCTGCGCGCATATGCGCATAACGTTTGTCAGTTCCTGTTTTTTCATTTTCCTCCCCGTCCGGGTGTCATCATACGCGTTCTTTGCCGTGTCATTATACAACAAAAACGGCGTCTTGTCAACCTCCGGGCGTTATTTTTACGTTTTACCTTTGAGGATATGAAAACCCTCCCGCAGGAACCCGGTTCCGTACGGGAGGGGACTTCATGAGTTTGAGTCAGTTGATTTTCACGAGGCGGAAATGATAAGTTCGGCTGACGCGGTCTTTGCCGCAAAGCGGCTTATAATTGCGCGAAGCGCATCATAATTCATAATTCGCCGTCAGGCGATCATAATTGCCGCTTCGCGGCTCGCTCCCACTCGCTTAATTCAAGTTTATATGGGTTGTTTGCCGCTGTTTTTGCCTCGTTTTACGGGGTAAAACGATGTGTTTTTCTTTAGGTTATACCAGTTGATATGATTTTTAGTATCAAAATCGTATCAAGGTATAGCCAGCATTACGGATATAATCATTGTTTCGGTAATACCGATAATTACGTTTTTATTTTACAACAGCAGCGCCCATTTGTCAACCCTTGATTTTTATATTTTCTATTATTTGAAAATGTTTTCACTGAAGTACCTCAATTAAGCACGTAAACATTCCATTTCCATATTGACTTTTTTGAAAATTTATGATAGAATGTATCCGAAAACGGAAAGGAGGATTTTTACCGTGAAAAACAGAACAATAGAAATAGTTCACGACGGACAAATATGTGCTTTGAAGCCATCCTCTTTCCCGAGTTGAAGGAGACTTTTAAACTACTTTCCTTATGCGCATAACCGCTTTGATTTTGCAGTTGTTTTGTGCTTTATTTATATATGATTTCAATAAAGAAGAAAGATGACAGATAAAAATGAGAACCTATGCTTTAAGATCGAGAATAGTATCTGTGGTTTTAGCAATTGTATTTGTTGTGGCACACTTTAATATGAGTTCGGTTTCTGCTTCAGCTACCACGGAATCTGATAAAAATATACTTTTAAATGACACAAACCATACTGAAGTTACTGGTTTTTCAAAAGAAGCCAAAAGTGAAATAGCATTAAAAACTGAGCTTGGAGAAACGGTTTTTGAAATCGAATCTATGCGAGAGGCAAACGTCAAACATTTTCATTTGGAAGACGGCTCTTTTCAAGCTGTTGTTTATGCTGAGCCTGTTCACAAACTTAATAGTGACGGAAAGTGGGATGTAATTGATAACACTTTATATCCTGACGGTAATAGTCTAAAAACAAAAGACAATCGGTTAAAATTTGCGAAGGATATTGATGGAGATAATGATATTTTCTCAATTCATGATGGCGAATACGATATCGTATTTGGTACTACTGGATATTTCAAATCAAGTGGATATGTTGCACCTAAGGATACGATGACATACGAGGATAAATTAGAGGAACTGAAAGCAATAGAACGACTGTCATCGGAAATAAGATACGACAGTGCTTTTGCCAATGCATCGTTATCGTATCAAATCGAGTCAGACAATGTTAAAGAAAGCATCATTATTTCTAAAAAAGATTCTGTTTCTAACTATGCATACTCTTATAAAATATCTCTGAGCGGATTGGTAGCCTACTTGGAAGATGATGAAATAGTATTCTATGATGAAACCACAAAGGAAGCAAAATATAAGATCCCTCGTCCATATATGTATGACGGCAAAGATAATATGTCTTTTGATATTGAATACAGCCTTGTGCAAAATGGGAGCGGAAACTATGTATTGACAATTACTCCCGATTCTAATTGGATAAACGATTCAGAAAGATACTTTCCTGTAACAATTGATCATTCGCTGTTGGATGTTGGGCAAACGATTGATACGTATGTTAATTACTCTGATCCAACCAAAAACTATGGCGGTGAGCATGAATTATGGGTGTCCAATACAAAACAATCATATTATAAATTTACCACTCCGAATTTCCCATCCGGGATCAACATAACATCAGCTGATGTTAAACTGCCTTACTATTATAACGTTGTCAATAACGAAAGTATTGAGGTTGGTATATACCGGATTATATCAAATTGGTCAGAAAATTCGGTAACATGGAATAATAAACCTTCCACCGCAACACAAAATCTGGATACAAGGGATATTTATGCAAACGGAGCACTTTCAAATAACCCTCAATATGTAACATTCACAGTAACAAATTATATAAAATCGTGGTTTACCGGTACATCAAATAATGGCTTTGCTCTTAAACGAGAAGGAGGGTCAAATTACTCTGTTATTTTTGTTGCAAGAGAAAAAATGCAAAAATTTGCACAATTGACTATTTACTATGATGGAACGCACCTTGCTGAGGGCGTCTATTCTATAAAAAAGCAAAATGAGAACACATACCTTAAATCTTACATTCCTCAGAACTTGGCATGGGTTCTTCAAGACACAGTTTCTTATACATCACCGCCGACAACTCATGAACATTTTGAAAATATGTTCAAAATCGCTTATAGACCCGAACATAATGACTATGTGATTCGCAGTATGTTAGACAACGCATTAGTCATTTTTCCGAGCTTATATAATAATGCCCCAATTGCTGGAAGACGCACTGAAAGCGACTCCGCATTATCTACAGGGTTCACTTGGAATCTTGTTTATAATAGCGGATATTATAACATTACTTATACAGAAAACGGAACTACTTACTATGTAAAATCACTTTCTACTGAAAATGACGCGAAAGTCGTTTTCACAACCAATGTTAACGATTCTGGCACAAAGTGGTCTTTCTACAAGTACAACGATATTACAGAAGAGGACATTGAGATGGACAAACGTGCATCAACGCTTTTGCCCGGAGAATCTTTTTCTTTTGTTGCACATATGTTTAGTACAAGAATAGGGCATAACGGCCCACTCACATACAGTGTGAAAAATGCCGATGGAACAACTACAGATAAAGCCGCAATCAATTCAAGTACAGGCGTTTTACAAGCCTTGAAAACGGGAAAAATTAAAGTTGGAGTAACATATTCTGGCGCACCGTGGATATGGTGGTGGGAGTTAATCATTGCTGATGTAGCACAAGTGTCGTGTTATAACAATCTTGGCTTTTGGGACGTTCCAAATGGCGCTTCAAATCAAACTGTTGAATGCAACGAGGAAAACCAGCTTAAGAGATCAACATGGCAATTTATACACCAAAATAGTGACTATTATTTGATAAAAAATACTATTACAGGATACTATTTAAAAAACTCAAGTAATCAACTAGTGCATGTTGTGCATACATCGTCCTCATACCCTAATAATATGATTTGGAAAGTAATTCATCAAGAAGATAACAGTTACAAAATCCAAAGCAAGTCAAACAGTAGCTACTATATTACAGAACAAAATGTTAGCCATAGTACACAAGACCCAGACATACAACTTTCTAACGAATCGGCGGGACAAAGGCAATCGTGGAATATTAGAACAGGTAGACTATATTTTCAGATTAGTTACGACAATGGCTTCATTGAATGGAATAAAAATTCAGGTGAGAGCACTTTGGTAACAACAGCGCGCATTGAGAACAACATTAAATCCGATTATCTTATAAAGATTTCAGATGCCTTTGCGGATCAATGTGGCGTTTATATAGATTTTTATTCTCTTTCTTCATATTTATCAGACGCAGATAAATGTCCAAATTCTGGGATAAACGATGATTGTACATGTATTTCAATTTCTTCTTGCTTATTAAAATGGAACGATAGCCCAAGCAATAATAACAATGTTGCTGGGTTCAGTCATAATTGCCACCATAAAAATATGACAAGATTAAGAAATAATTTGATAAATAGTACATCGCGGAATCACATTTTAATTACATATACTGGTCATAGATCATGTTTCTATGACACCGAGGACGGGCATGAATATAATACATTAACAGGATTGTCAGATTACGATAATCCAATTATATGTATGCATGTTAGGCAATCTGATAGAAAAAGTTCAATACTTGTTCTTGCCCATGAAATAACTCATTCTTTTGGAATACAACATCATAGTGCTCATTCTAGGCCTTGTATTATGGATAATAATCGTTATTCAGATAACGATCCTGACGTTCCATCCACTTATTGGTGTCAAGAATGTATAAATGCCATTAGATCTCGCGTTAACAATTATTAATTTATACTTTAATAGGCAAAATAATTATCTGTGCTTTTGTTCAGAAAAGCGAAAGGAGTAGAAAATGAACATTAGAATTAAAGGATTGATTGTAGTTTTGTTACTTGTAACAACATTTTTTGCTTTGTACAATTGTAAAAGCAAAGATAATGACATAACAAACCATTCTGAGGCAGCAGATTATGATGATATTATATTTCAAATTGAGGAAAAAGATATTAAAAGTTTTCAAGATAAAATCAAAGAGGCAAAGAATGAGAAAAAAATAAATGAGAATTCTTTGTATCTTACAACGATTTTTGACGAAAAATCATGTTATTTGGATGGTTTTACAGTAAAAAAGCTTAATTACAGCGAAACTAACCGAATTGAAAGGAACTATCCCATCAATACTTTGTCTGTATCATGGGTTAAAGATAATAACAAAGATAATATTGAAGACATAGAATTAAGTATAGTGTATTGGCCGGATTATGACAAATCATATATCACAAATGGATATGTGGAATCATCCATAGAAGATTTATATGAATTAAAGTACGAAAATCACCTATTATATCTTTGCCTTATTAACGATTGTACATTATGCAGATTAAAAATTAAAAATTATTGTATTAATTATGATAATGCTGTTGAAATACTTAATAATATCCGTAACATTATTGGATATCAAGCAAATGATATAAATACTCATCAGTAAAACTTCACTTTTGATGCTATTTACAAAAATAGGTTATTGTAAAAATGGGGCGGGAATAATTCCCGCCTCACGTTGTTGTTAATTAAAAATGATATCGTTTAAGGCAATTTCTTCTGAATGGCTGCGAATTGAATTCATACGCTGAACCCAACCGAATTGATCGCGCCTTTTGAAGATCTCGTCAACACCATCGTCCCGTACTATCTGTTTTGCGGCGAAAGTTATGATATGATCGCCCGAACACCTTATGTTGCCGAAGGCAACTCATAATTGCGCGAAGCGCATCATAATTCATAATTCGCCGTCAGGCGATCATAATTGCCGCTTCGCGGCTCACTCCCACTCGATCGTTCCGGTGGGCTTGGGCGTAAGATCGTAGAGGACGCGGTTTACGCCCTTGACCTCGTGTATTATCCTGTCGACTATCCTTCCGAGAAGCTCATATGGAATGGGCTCGACGGTCGCCGTCATCGCGTCGCGCGTGTTGACGGCGCGGATTATAACGGGCCATTCGAAGCTGCGGAGGCCTTCTTTGACGCCGACAGATCTGTAATCGGGCACGAGCGTGAAATACTGCCATACCTTGCCCTGAAGTCCGGCGTTTGCAAATTCCTCGCGGAGGATCGCGTCGGATTCTCTGACGGCTTCAAGTCTGTCGCGCGTGATGGCGCCGAGGCAGCGTACTCCGAGACCGGGTCCGGGGAACGGCTGACGGTAGACCATGTTGTCCGGCAGACCGAGCGTATGTCCGACGACTCTGACCTCGTCTTTGAACAGGAATTTCAACGGTTCTACAAGCTCGAATTTAAGATCCTCGGGCAGACCGCCGACGTTGTGGTGCGCCTTCACGGGACCGGATTCGAGTATATCCGGGTATATGGTACCCTGCGCCAGAAAACCGATGCCGTCCTGTTTTCTCGCTTCTTCTTCGAAAACTCTTATGAATTCCGCGCCTATTATTTTACGCTTGCGTTCAGGCTCGGCGACCCCAACGAGCTTATCGAGGAATCTGTCGACGGCGTCAACGTAAACGAGGTTCGCGCCGAGCTCGTCTCTGAAAACGCGCACGACCTGTTCCGGCTCTCCCTTGCGGAGCAGACCGTGGTTTACGTGAACGCATACGAGTCTGTCGCCTATCGCTTTGATAAGAAGAGCGGCGACGACTGAGCTGTCCACTCCTCCCGACAGAGCAAGAAGCACCTTGCCGTCCCCGACCTGTTCGCGGATCTTTGCGATCTGTTCGTCAATGAACGAAGCGGCGAGCGCCTCCGTCGTTATCCTTTCCATGTTTTCCGGGCGTTTGTTGTTATCCATATACACACATCCTTTCCTGCATTTACATACATATTATCACAAATCACGACGGATTTCAATAGTAAAATCCAACAATTACGATTATTTTTATATTTTGAATCTTGACTTTACCGCCATATGGTGATAATATTATCATAAAGCCGCGGCAAATCTCATATCCATTAACATACCCCGAAAGGAGGCTGTTGAAATGGATACGAAGCTTATCGGCGACGGACGCGATACGAAGGTAATGAGCATAGAGGCTCTTTCGACAATGGCTCTGAGGCAGCGCCGGCGGGAGTCGTTTTACAGATCGCTTTTGCGGTGCTTCGCGGTCTGCCTGCTTTTCATCGCCGCAGGGTGTCTGTTATGCATCTACTCGGACGGGACGGGCTCGTCCGCGCCGTTTGCGTTTCTGCCGTTTTCCCCGCCCGCCGGTGTAAAGGACGCGTTGAAGCTTATCTTTCTCTGCTCCGTTTTGCCGTCGGTATGCGCCGCTTCAGCGCTGCTTTCAAACGGCTCGCTTTCCGCCCTGTCCGATACGCTCGCTCCGGCTGTATACGGGACCGCCGCGGGATGTGCGCTTTACAGGGTATATCTGTCCCTGTCGTATTCGTTTTCTTTT
The DNA here is from genome assembly GCA_902762505.1 of uncultured Ruminococcus sp. Lineage (GTDB taxonomy): Bacteria > Bacillota > Clostridia > Oscillospirales > CAG-272 > UBA1248. The sequence goes on from CACWOQ010000019.1 coordinate 27,511, forward strand.
GCGGCGCTCATCCGGTCGCTTCCCGGTCTTTGCTTCACAGCCGCCGTTATACTCGTTTATTCGCTTGTGTGCCCGGTGTTCGCCTCGTACGGCAGGTGTCTGAGGCGAGGCGGCGTCACCGCGGACGACCCGGGGTCATGCTTTACATATTACGCGGCGTCTCTTACCGCCCTGTGCGCGGCTGTCGCTTTATTCGGCTTATTCTCCGCATTCACGGATTCTTTTGTATGAGGACGTTATAATGGATCAAAAAACGAAAAAGAAAAAATTCAATCTGTTCGATATGTTCAATTCGCAGCGTGTGGGGCGCGGAGTTGAAAAGGGCGAGGTCAAGGAGCCTACGTTCAAAAACTTTTTCAAGTACTTCGGCAGATCGTTTTCAAAGCTGCTGAACATAAATCTTATGTTCACGCTTTTCTGCGTTCCGCTGTTTTTCGCTCTGTTCGCGATAGCCGGTTATTTCGATCAGACGGTACAGAACGTTTCGCATCCGCTCGCCTCGGTGCTGAACGGCTTGATAATAAACGGCTCGGCGGATCCGCTCACCATGTCGCTTTACGGCGTGTTCGGCGTCAGATCGGGATCCGCCTCGCAGATCTCCGTCGCCTCGATCATATTCTACTGCATCGCCGCTCTGACGGTATTCACGTGGGGTTACGCAAACGCCGGGATGGCTTATACGATCCGCAATCTGCAAAAGGGTGAACCCGTATTCGTATGGGGAGATTATTTCCGCACGGTCAAAAAGAACAAATTCCAGGCGATGCTCGTCGGTGTTATCGACTTCGCCGTCATCGCGCTGTTGTTTTACAACCTGAGATTCTATTCCTACAACTCCGCAAACACGGTGTTCTTTATGCTCTACGTTGCGACCTTCATTATGATAGGTATGTACGCCGTCATGAGAACGTACCTGTATCCGATGCTCGTGACGTTCGATCTCAGCACGGTCAAGCTGTTCAAAAACGCGCTGATCTTCACGTTCCTCGGGCTCAAGCGGAACATAGTCGGTCTGCTCGGGATGGTCATCGTCGTTGCGCTCAACGCTTTTCTCTTCTTTGCGTTCATGCCTCTCGGCGTTATTATGCCGTTCGTTCTGACGTTCGCCGTCTGCGGATATATCGGCATTTACGCCGCATACCCGAAAATAAAGGAAGTTATGATCGATCCGTACTATAACGAATACGGAGAGCCCATTGACCCCAAAGACAGCGAAAAAAACGCGGATACAGAGGAATAATTTTCAAAAACCACTTGACAAACACGCGTTTTTGTGATAGAATATCCGCTGTCAGGTTTCGGGGGCGTAGCTCATCTGGGAGAGCGCAGCGTTCGCAACGCTGAGGTAGAGGGTTCGATCCCCTTCGTCTCCACCAGAAAAGGTTTGCTATTTTAACAAAGATAGCAAGCCTTTTTCCGTATTTGATGTGTTTACATGACCGATGTTTTTGACGAGGTGCGTATTGTATAACTATTATGACTTTGAGGCAGAATTTCCTTTTGAAAAAGCAATTCGGAAGTTCCTCGTGTCCGATTATTTCCATGACAGTAGGATCATAGACATAAAGATGGATCATCGAAAGCACGAGCTTATAATCAGCCTGCAATGCTGTCGCGATTGGGAAACTGCCAATGTGGGTTCTCTCGACGATGCACAATACAAATATTTTCTTCGGTTTTCAGGTGTGTATGGCTTTCATTCGCTGACGGAATCACGTACGTCTGAATACATAAACGGGCGCTTCAAGCAAACAGCGTGGCTGAATGAGCAGCAGCAAAGGACAAAAAGAAAGCTCTATCAATTCCGAATCGGCCTCTCAGACGGATACATTGATCTAATATTCCGTAGTTTTTCTATCCGCAAAGCAGTCGGAAGAGTATCCTACAGAGATGTTGATGAACTTGGAGCGTTCTATATAGAATGGTATCGCCGAAGTCCCGAGCAGATCAGGGAAATAATGAATGAACTGCAAGCAGATACATCAGATCTCATGTGCGATGTGAAATTGGAGTTCCTTTACGCTAACGAAGTTAAGGATTTGCGCTCGCTGTGCCAGAATATAATCACTGGTGAAGCATCCCCAGATGCAAAAGTCTATACTGCATGGCTTTTGGGAAAGTGCGGGACAAAGGAGGATCTGCAACTGATTTGGGATGTCTATCGCACTGAGACAGAAAGAAAAGAATACGAGTTTGGCTCAGATAATCCTATGAAGTATCGAAATCTCCTTGATGCGATAGAAAACCTCAACGGTTGCGAATAGTATCCAGGCGTTACGAAATTTACCGATAGCCCCGGTTTTGTTATAATCGCAATTATTTTCCAATTAAAAAGCACTGCAAAAGCAGCGCTTTTTTTGGTTATACTCGTCGCAGGCAGTTATATTGCGCTGCGCGCGGTCCGGAGATAAAATAATATACTTTGCGGTCAAGAGGCGGCGCGTATGCTTCATAATCCGATACACTTTACCGCGGATCATATCGCTTTAAACCCCGGCTGAAAGGAAATAACCCGCCGTGACACTTTCTCAAAACGAAAGGTGTCCAAGCGGGCTTTTTCTCATTTGCGCTGCCTCTCACTTCGGCGTCATTTATATTCTGACGGTACGGGTCGGGCAGGACCGTCGTTTATTTCCGTTTCATTTCACCGAAAACGTCGCTTTGTCAAGATCCGCTTCGATGACCGTGTCGTCCGCGAAATACGTTCTCTGACGTCTTATATCGCCGTCTATGAATTCGTGGCGCAAAAGCTCCGTATACGCGAGCTTCTCGGCGGATCCGCACGCGAGCTTCACGTCCTTTATATCCTGCTCCGACGCGTCTATCGGGCAGTAAACGGGGCAGCCGTACAGTATCGCGTAAACGTACGCGCTGTCGTTTTCGGGTATGCACCAGCCGCCGCGCTCGCCCGGAAGTCCTATCCACGGAACGATCAGGCAGTCGTGATACACGAGGCTGAAGAACGGTATCGGTATGCCCGACGCTTTGCTCGGCTCGCCGAGGCGTTCGGTATAAAACGGCGCGTGATGGCACAGCACGATCGACGGGATCACGCAGTCTATCGCCTCCTCGGACGAAGGGATTATTCCCCGCTCCGTAAGTATCTCGAAGCAATGCCGCCTGTTTTTCGCGCATTTTTCGCGCGTACATCTGTGATAAGGTGAGAAGCATTCGTCGAGCTCAACGACCGAGAACACGTCGAGATAAGACGCGTCTATCCTTATGCCGAGCTTTTCGAATTCATTGTAATTGCGTCTTACGTATCCTGGCGCCAGCTCCGAGCACAGGAACGTGTGTTTTCCGCCGTTCCATACGTCGTGGAACGGATGCGAGCCGTCGTGATACGTCAGAGCCTCGTCAAAGCTGAAATCCGGATTGTCGTAGTAATAATCGCGGTACTGATCGTGGATACCGAATATATATCCGAGCTCCGCGCAAGTATCCGACAGCTCAGCCATCCCGGCGGCGCCGCCCGCTTCCCTGCTCGGCGGGAACGGCGACGGATGCAGATTATCGTATCCGTGAAAGCCCCATCCGTCGAAATGCGTGTACGCCCGGTCAAGCCCTTTGCGTTTCAGCTCACGCAGCTGCTCCGCTCTCTCACGGAACGGCGTATGCCCGTCGTTGTTTTCCGGATGATCCTTGTCGTAAAACATGGAATCCGGGCTTATATGATACGCGATGCCGGAATGAATGACCGGACATCCGATCAGACGCTTCACGTTTTCGTTTCTCTGTGCTTTCTCCTTCAGCGTCACAAGCATACCGCGCTCGGTAAGATACGATCTGTAACACTTCGCTATGACGTTGTAATCGCAGTTTTCGCGGAACCGGTAGCGCATTACGCGCGGATATCTCATTCTTCCGAGCGAAGTCCGCCACACGGGAAGCACGGTATCGTCCTCTGCTGCGTATTTACAGTCGTAAGGCGTTTCGAATATGGCGGCGTAGCCCGTTCCGTCGCGTACCTGCCCGAACACGGGCATATATCCGTCGCGCTCGTATATAAGCCCCGTCTCCGTGACTATCTTTTCACCCGCCGGGTAAAGAGTTCCCTGCATACGCGGCAGGACCGTATAACCGTGCCCCGGCGCGGCGCCGAACTCGAACGGCGACGGATAGCAGACGGCTTCGATCTGTCCGTCCGAATCGCCGTCTACGTTCAGCTCAAACGTAATATCAGCGGTTTGCGAGTCAAAGCGAACGACGGTTGACGCGGTAATACCCGTGTCAAAGCCGTATTCGGCGTATATCGCGCAGCCCGTACCGGAATCGAGCGCTCTTACGGACCGGGGAGCCGGAAAAACGGTTTTTCCGCCGTCCGCATAAACTATGTACGGCTGCTTTGTCATCTTCCACGTCTGATCACCGACGGTGACTCTGAAGATCCCATTCTCAGGATCGGCAAAAAGCCCGATCCCGTTATAATTACGGTCAATAGCGGTCATATCATTACCTCCGTTTCATATGCATTATATAACGCAACGCATTTTTTGTCAACCGTTGCGGCGGCTTTTTTTATCAATTCATAATAATATAACAAAAATCGCGGTAAAAACAATTGAAATATATGATAAAAGCGGTATAATCTAATTGGACACAATTAAAAAGGAGGCTTATCATGAGATACAGCTATAAAACAAAAATGACGTGCTCATCATATATAGATTTTGACATAGACGGCGACGTCATATCCAATATCGTCTTCACGGGCGGCTGCAACGGCAATCTGAAAGCCATATCCAAGCTCGTTGACGGCTGGACGGTCGACAAGATCGAAAGCTATCTTTCGGGCAACACCTGCGGTCCGCGTCCGACTTCGTGTGCGGATCAGCTCGCAAAAGCCGTCCGCGCGGCGTACGACGAGACGAAGGCCGGCTGAGAGGCAGCGCGATGGAACGTTCAAAGAAAATAATCAGAACGAGCTTTATCGGCATAGCCGTAAACCTCGTTCTCGTCGCATTCAAAGCGGCGGTAGGTCTTATCACGGGATCCGTCGCGATCATCATGGACGCTGTGAACAACCTGAGCGACGCTCTCTCCTCCGTCATTACCGTCATAGGCACTAAACTGTCCGGCAGGGCGCCCGACAAAAAGCATCCTTATGGGCACGGCAGAGTTGAGTACATAACGAGCGCGCTGATCTCAGTCATCGTTTTAGTGACCGGCGTCATTTCACTCAAAGAATCCATAGAAAAAATAATAACGCCCGAAAAAGCCACGTACGGCGTCGCATCCATTGTGATAATCGTCGCCGCGATCGCCGCAAAGCTGATCATAGGGCTTTACGTCCGCGGCGTCGGCAAAAAGCTGAATTCCGGCGCGCTTGAAGCGTCCGGCTCCGACGCTCTGTTCGACGCGGTGCTTTCCGGCGGCACGCTCATCGCGGCGCTTATCAGCATCATCTGGGGACTTACGCTTGAAGGCTGGTTCGGCGCCGTGATCTCGGTATTCATCATCAAAGCGGGTATCGAGCTTCTGGGCGATACGGTAAGCAGTATAATCGGAAAACGCGCCGACAAAGAGCTTACCGGCAAAATCAAGGAAACGCTCTGCTCGTATGAAGGCGTGCGCGGCTGCTACGATCTGACGCTTCACAACTACGGGCCCGAGCGGCTGATCGGCTCGGCGCATATAGAAGTGCCGGATGAAATGACGGCGAAGCAGATCCACAAACTCACCCGGAACATTTCGACCGATATTTACATGAAATACGGAATAATACTTACCATCGGAATTTACGCGTCGAACAGCGACGAAGAGACGGCAAAGATACGGGAGACGCTGAACTCGATAACGGCTGAATATCCGGGGATCCTGCAGGTACACGGATTCTATGCGGATCTCGAGCAGAAGACGGTCACGTTCGATCTCGTGACAGATTTCAGCGCCGATTCTCAGGCTATCTGCGACGGGGTCGTCGGCAAAATGAAAGCGGCTTATCCCGGGTTTGAATTCTTCGCGGTGCTCGACTCCGATTACAGCGATTGAGGTGGAATATGAACAAAAACGACCCGCTCCTGCTCGGCAATCAGCTTTGTTTCCCGCTTTACGCCGCATCACGGCAGATAATAAAAAAATACAGACCTTTTCTTGACGAGATAGGTCTGACTTATACTCAGTATATAACGATGATGGTGATATGGGAGTATAACAGCATCAGCGTAAAGGAGCTCGGACACAAGCTCTTCCTTGACAGCGGCACCCTTTCTCCCGTGCTCAAAAGTCTTGAGGCGAAGGGGTATATAGACAGGCGCCGCAGCGAGGACGACGAACGGATACTGACCGCTACCGTAACGGAAGAAGGACTGCGTCTCAAAGAACGCGCTTCATCGGTTCCCGGAAAAATTGCCGGATGCCTGCGCCTTTCCCCGGACGACGGCAAAGCTCTGTACGATCTTTTATACAAGCTGCTCGATCATGACGGAGACGAATAAAGATCACCGCCTTAGCCGACTGTCCCAAAGGACAGTCGGCAGTTATGAGTTCCGCTTACTTCCCAAGAATCCTGCGCGGGAAGGAACAAAGGGGAAAGGATCAGTGAATAGTGAAGAGTGAATAGTGAATAGTGAATAAGGAAAAATCCTGCGCTGTTGCGCAGGATTTTTGGCAGGGGCAGAAGGACTTGAACCCACGACACCCAGTTTTGGAGACTGGTGTTCTACCGACTGAACTATACCCCTATATGAAAACCCGGAATCTATTGACTCCGGGCTTGTGATGGTGGGCCTTCAGGGACTCGAACCCCGGACCGACCGGTTATGAGCCGGTTGCTCTAACCAACTGAGCTAAAAGCCCGTCCGCTTGAATTCAGCCTATATAATATATCACAAAATTCCCGTCTTGTCAAGATGTTTTTGCAAAATTCCGAAAAAAATTTGTATGCGTCAAACAGACGGAAAGATTCGTTTTAACCTTTACAAATCAAAGCGATTGTGATATAATGCCTATGTACTTAATTATAGCCAAACGGGGGTTTTTCACTGTATGTCAAGTCAAAACATTGTCACATTTTTAATTATACTTATATTGCCGCAAATTTTGGCGATTCCAGCAATAGTTATTCCATTGTCAGCATCAAAAGCCAAGCGAAAAGCGCGTGAGCAAGCGATAAACGAATACATGAATACAACGTATTACAAGATGACCGGAATCCCGTATGATATAGTTATGAGCGACAAAGGAAAGCTCGGCGAATACTCTTTGTATCTTACTTTTCGCCATCTTGAAAATTACGGAATGAGATTTCTTTTCAACGTATACGTACCAAAACCTGACGGATCAACAACTGAAATCGATATGCTGACAGTATCCTGCAAAGGAATATTTGTGTTTGAAAATAAAAACTATTCGGGATTTATATCCGGATATGAAGACAACGAATTTTGGTATCAGACTATCACGACAAAAAGCGGAAAAAGAACCGTTACGGAATTCTATAATCCGGTTAAGCAAAACAGAACTCACGTAAAATATTTAAAAAAATTGCTCGGCGACGGATTGCCGATGTATTCCGTTATTGTTTTCTCCGACGACTGCAGCTTTCAGGGTGTAAAACTGAACTACATTGACACAACTGTTGTAAACAGAGCTTATGCTCTTGACGCGTTCGATTATATTTACGGTCAGATAAATAACGATTATCTGAGCGTTGAGGATATAAACGGCATTTCCGATTATCTGTCACACTTTTCAAACGTTGATCAGTCTGTCCGCAATGCTCATATAGAAAACGTGAGTCGTTATGTTTATAAAGACACGCTTGCTTATAACGGTCAGTCACGTCCCGCGCCAGTCGATTTTTTCGGATACTCAATGAATGGTTACACGGCATCCGAAGCACCGGAAAAACAAACGGAACAGTTATTCTGTCCCGTTTGCGGAAATAAGCTTGTCATAAGGACTGCGAAAAAAGGCAGAAACACAGGGGTACGGTTTTACGGTTGTTCCGCTTATCCGGTGTGCAATTATACGAGAAAAATTGAAGGATAAAAATGAAATATACCGATATCAATTCCGAAACGGTCGGTCGGCGGCCAGGCGATGGGCGGGAACGGGAAGCGCCCGTATCTCGCCAAGCGTATCTCCGCGCGGTCAGACCGGGTCCGGGCTGAATCTTTCGTATTCTCCGCCCTGCAGATCGTACCGTGTGAATACGCCGTCGCAAAGCGTCATATACGAATGCGGCGAGCCGTTTTTCGGTATTGAAACGGATCCCGGGTTGATATAGATATAATCGCCGTGATCCTCGTACGCGGGCACGTGCGTGTGTCCGTGGAGCAGTATCGCGCCGCCCTTTATCTTCGGCGGATTTCCGGTATTGTAAACGTGGCCGTGGGTTGCGAAGATCATCATGCCGGCGTCGTGTATTACGCAGTAATCGGCGAGCACGGGGAAATCGAGCACCATCTGATCCACCTCCGCCTCACAGTTTCCGCGCACGGCGAATATCTCCCCGGAAAGCGCGTTGAGCGCGGCGATGACCCGCTTCGGATCGTAATCGCGCGGAAGGTCGTTTCTCGGACCGTGATAAAGCAGATCTCCGAGCAGAAGCATCCTGTCCGCTCCGCTTTTCACATACGCTTCGATCATTTTATCGCAATAGTAAGCCGAGCCGTGTATATCGGACGCGATGAACCATTTCATAAAAAACTCCGTTTTTATTTTATTATAAACCGCCCGGATGAGTTTTGCAACGCATAAAAGTCAATTTTCTATTGACATTTTGATCATCCGTGTGATATAATCGTTTTGACATAAGCAACAGGAGGCAATCGTGAAAAAGTTAAAACTGTTTTCTCTTCTTCTTACCGTTCTTACGGTGTTTCCTCTGTGCCTGCATTCCTGCACTCAGGCTGACCAGCCGGCTGTGACGGAAACGGGAGACGGAACGTCCGAAACGACAGACGTCCCCGGTACCGAGCCCGGGACGGAAAGCGCAGCGGACGAAGTCACCGAGGATCCGCACGCGTCGGATTTCAATTACGGCAAGGTCAAATACGAAAAGATCACCGACAGCACCTTCATTAAGGAATACCCCGACGATCAGATCGGCAAGGTCGCCGTCAAGGGCGGCGACGGAGTAGTCGAGCTGTTTTACTCGGATTTTTCCGACGGTGATCCGAATTGCGGCGGCAAAGCCATATCGCGCGCCGACACCAGCGCCGGCGTGATCGACGGTGTGATGTACGTCCCGTACTCCGAATCCGCGCCGAATCATATTTCCGGCGCATGGACTACGTGGGCGCCCGACGTGAACGTGAACTATTCCGAATACAAGCAGTCTCAGCTTTCCGCGGATCTTACGTTCTATTCCGCAAGCGGAAACCCCTGGATGAGCGCTTTCATCGGCTGCTTTGTCAGCGATTACACCTTCAAGATCCCGGACAACGTGGGAGACGGCGTTTGGCTGTCCTTCAACGAGGTCTCGGGTACGATAAACGTCTTCGCGGCCGACCAAGCGAATTGGGCGTGGCCTACGGGAAACGTCGCGGTACCGGTCGACACGTCGCTTATGACGGGTCAGGTAAAGCTTGACGTAGTCTGCACCGCCGACAAACAGATATACGTCTACCTCGGCGGCACGCTTTCCGCGCACGTCGTGTGCGAAAAAGGCAAGGTCACCATATACGACGGATCGGATACGGAAATCTATACCGGCGCCTTTGATATGAATTCAGTATCCGGCGCACATTACAGCGTATTCTGCCACGGCGGCGGAGGAACAGGAGTTGATGAAATGGCTGTTTACGGATGCTCGGTCGGCGTTGACAAGACCGAAACGACGGTAGTTGCGACGCCGGTCGGAGACAACAAACTCGGGTACGACATAACCGATCAGACCGACGTCGTCGGCATTTGCTATACGATGTGGTTCAACGCGATCCACGGAGACGGCGACGGCAAGAATGAAAACGCTCTCAACGGTACAGAGCTTAAAGAAAAATACGGCTTCAGCACGGAGTTCGGATTCGGTAAAGCGGGCGATCAGCACAACGCGGTCCCGCAGTTCCACTACTGGGCAAAGCCCGCTCAGGGTTATTACAGGAGCACCGATAAGGACGCTATCAGAAACAACATGACGCTCCTTTACAACGCGGGGATCAATTTCATAATCCTCGACTATACGTACGCAACCGCCCCCGGTTACGATCCCGGCACTTCGGTATGGTCCAGCTACATTTACAAACCCTCCGTTGCGCTGCTCGATACGATAATGGAAATGAGAGCCGAGGGACTCGGCACGCCGTACGTCGTTTACTGGATGGGCAGCGAGAATATGTTCGACTATATAGACGAATACTTCATGAGCGTCGAAAAATGGAAGGACTGCTTCGTTTACTGGAACGATAAGCCCTTCATAATGAACTGGCAGTACAATAAAAAATATAAGACAGACAAGTACACCGTAAAAGGCATGTACGGTCTGAGAGGCATTGCGAAGCCGAATCAGTGGAGCTACCTTGAAATCGACAATTCAAAGACCGTATCGAAATACAACGGCAAGCCGGAGCACGTAAGCTGCTGCGTCGCGTCCCAGGAGACTTATATGTCGGTCTCCACCGCTCACGGCAGGGACGGCGGAAGGTTCTGGAACAAACAATGGCAGACCGCGTTCGACGTCCATCCGAAGATCGTCACGCTGACGTGGTGGAACGAATGGTGCGCACAGCTTTATAAAATCGACGGCGTAGGCTACATCTTCACCGACAACTTCGATATAGAGCACAGCCGCGACATTGAGCCGATGGAAGGCGGCCACGGTGATCAGTACTACAAATGGATGTGCGAATACATCAGGGCGTACAGAGCCGGCGAGCCGTGCCCCGATCTTACCGAAAAATAAAAACGGAACGTCGGAGCAGGACGCTCTTAAAGACAGTTTAATAAAAAGACCGGCTGAAGTAAGGACAATGAAGCCCTTATTTCAGCCGGTTTTCCGTCGCATGCCTCTGCCGGATGTCCTTTTGAACAGTCAGCGGATACGTTTCTTTTTTCAGTTGCCGTTATAAAGATAATCGTACAGCGCCTTGCGGTTTGCCGGTATGTCGAACTTCGTCACGGCAAGATTTCCGGTATATCCCGGCGGCTTCACGTAAGCGTAAGACCAGGTATCGGGGAAAGGCATCTGAGTCGTTTTTACCGACACGGAGCCTTTGGCGAACACTTCGGCGGCAAGCTGCAGCGCCTCGTTCAGCGGTACGTTCGTCTTGCAGTAGCCGAGCATTGTCTTCACGGTTTTGACCGCTTTCGCGGCGGGCATTTTCCGAAGCGCGTCGTATACGGCGAGAAGTACTTTTCTCTGCCTTTCGGCGCGTGCGAAATCGGTTCCTGCGAGACTTCTGTTCCGTGCGAACGCAAGCGCTCTTTCGCCGTTCAGATGGTTCACTCCCTCGTGCACGTCGCTCCAGCGGGAGGCGTAATACTCCGCCTCGGCGCGGCTGAGGCTGATATCGACTCCGCCGACCTCGTCAACGATCTTTTTGACGCCGTAGAAATCGACGACCGCGTACTTTTGTATATCCGTTTGAAGCACGTAGTTTACGGTGTTAATATATAGTCCCATTCCGCCGTAAGACAGGGCGTGTCCGAGCTTGTTCCAGTTGTGACCCTCTATCGGAACGTAGCTGTCACGCAGAAGCGAAACGAGCCTGACGTTTCCGGTTTCATGATTGTATGACACGATCATCGCCGAATCCGCTCTGCCGTAATACGTACCGACGTCACGTCCGACGAAAAGCACGTTTTCGATCTTGTCGGATATCCTGTCGACTTTGTATATCGGTATGCTTCCGACGTACGTTCCTGCTTCCTCCGGGGACAGCGTTTCCGCTTCCGTTTCAGGCGCCGTCGTCTCCGCGGGCACCGTTACGGTCACGGCGTCAGTCGCGCTTGTCTCAGGTTCTTCCGTTTCATCCGGTACTCCGGTCACGTCAAAATCGGTGCCGGGCGAATCCATCGTTTCAATAACGTGCGGCGGATCTATAAGCTCGCTCTCGTCGACCGAGTAATCATCCGTCCGCTCGACCACCGGTACGCCGGTTTCGTACGCCTGTCCATACCTGTTCTGCGCGTACAGATACGCGCCGCCGCCGGCAAGCAGCACGGCGGCGAGGATCACGGCGACCGTTATGACGACGGCTTTGCCGGCGCCTTTTTTTACGGTCTTTCCGTCCGTTTCAGCGGACGTATTTTTTGACGATCTCATCCATCTGATCCTTTTTATTTATCATATCCGCGGCAAGCGCTATCTGACATCTCGTGCGGACGAGGTTATGCTCCGGATAATTTAGCTTGAAGTATTTATCGCCGTCAAGATAGTCGTCAAGGAACCTCACGGCAAGCTCCACCGTCATGGTGATCGCTCCGAGTGAAAGCGTTTCAAGCTCTTTTTCGGTCGACGTATTGCGTATCATGCCGACGAATCCGCGCGTGAAAGCCTCGAATTTAACCATATCGAGCCCTGTTTTCGACGTATCGGGCTCGTCCTCGTCCGATTTGTTGGCGCCGAATCTTATCGCGTCGCCGTAATCGTAAGCGACAAGCCCCGGCATTACGGTATCGAGGTCGATGACCGCGAGTGTTTCATTCGTCTTCTCGTCGAACAGGATATTGTTACCCTTCGTATCGTTATGAGTAACGCGAAGAGGAAGCTCGCCCGCCTCAAGCATATTCACGAGCATTTCCGCGCATTTTCTGTTCTTTTTGAGAAATTCGATCTCCGGCAAAACAGACGAAACGCGTCCCGCAGGATCCGCTTCGACCGTTTCCATAAGCTTTTCGTATCTTTTTTTCGTATCGTGGAAGCCGGGGATTATCTCGTATAAAGTCGACGCGTCGTAATCGGACAAAAGAAGCTGGAAGTTTCCGAATGCCGCGCCCGCCGCTTCGAGCAGAGCCGGATCGTCAAACGTATCGTACGTCACGGAGCCGGGGACGAATCTGTACGCGCGCCAGAAGCTGCCGTCGCCGTCAACGTAATAATTTTTTCCGTCCGCCGCGTCGAGGAATCTCAGGACTCCGCGGCTGCGCTTGTCCTCGGGAAGCTTGGCGGCGATATGCTCCGTCACTCCCCTGACGTTTGACATTATGTATTCCGGTTTTTTGAAAACGTACGTGTTTATGCTCTGTATTATATAACTGTCGTGTCTGTCACCGTCGACGAAATCGACCTTGAACGTTTTGTTGATGTTTCCGTTTTTCAGAACTGTGACGCCGGAGCATTTGCCCGGCAGTCCGAATATTTTATATATTCCGGTAAGATCCATGTCGTTCCTTTCAATTCAGCCTTGCAGCTTTTTATCTATTCTTTTATTGAATCTTTCGTTGTTGTGCATTATCGACTCGCGCAGATACGAAAGGCGCCCGCTGGCGAGCTTTTTCAGCGCGACGTCATAGTCCGGCGCGCGCTTTTCAAGATCGTGCGTGTCGGTCCCGATCACGAACCGGAGATCCGATACGTTATATCCCTTCAGCGGATCTGAGACGAACAGTCCGTGAAACGCCTCGCAGTTGAGCTGAAAGACAAGCCCGGAGTAATCGAACAGACTGCCGCAGATATCCTTTTTATACGCGGCGGTGACTCTGTTTACGTGCGCTATCATGACCCTCATTTTTCTCTCAAAAAGCAGGGTCTCGATCAGATCGAACATCCACGTGCCGAACGGCTCCCGCGGGAATTCGATCAGATACGTATCGGTATACTGCAATTCAAGCCCAGAATAATCGAGTTCGCCGATGCCGCGAGCCATATAAATCTCGGCGCCGGTAAACACCTCGGGCATGGTATCTGCGTCGTATACCTCCATAAGGCGTTCGTATGCGCTCTGTCTGCGCTTTATGAAATTTTCCGGCGTTTCGCGTCTGAAATCAAAATGTGACGTCAGAAATACGCGGTCCACTCCCTGTTTTTTCAACCGCGTAAGCTGCCCGGCGGATATCTCTGCGTTTTCGGCGCCGTCATCCATGCCGGGCAGTATGTGACTGTGAAAGTCTATATTCCTCACTGTTGTTCTCTTACGAGAGCAGGCCGGCGGCTCGGAGCTCCGAAACGAACGCCGCAACGTCCGCATCCGCCTGCTCTTTTTCTATTTCGTATTCATCCGTCAAAGCGGCAGAGAGACCGGCTTCATCGGTCTCGGACTGAAGCTTCTGGAACAGTATGCGTCCGGTATCGTTTAAGATTATCGGTTCGCTTTTATGCTCCGCGTCGGGACCGGACGGTACGGCATAGACGGTGCCGTTGAATTCTCTTATAAGATACTGTGAATTAAGCTTCATTTTATTCCCTGTTCGCCATCTCAAGCCAGACCATCCCGAGGTCGAACGCTTCAAAAAAGCCCTGCTTCACGGCGCTTTTCGGCGGTGTTTTGTCGGTGGGATCCGTCGGCATGATCTGTATCATGACCTTGTCCGGGATAGATACTCCGCGTACCGTTTTCATGGACATGACAGCCATGAAAAGCACGTATTTATCGCTCATGCTTCCGTAGCATATAACGTTTTTCTCTCTGACGAGGGGCTTGCCCCTGTACATGAGATACTTTCCGCTCACTATCGGTTTATCGTTCATTTATAATCCTTTCCGGCGGATCATTTTTCCGCCTTGTTGACCTTATCCATAAGATTATGTATCCTGGTAACGGGATTGAGAAGGTCGCTGATCGTCATATCGTGGTTGAGCGTATCTATGATCAGCGCGACGTATTTGCAGAGGTTGACCTCGCAGTACCACTCACGGGAAAGCAGTTCAGGGGTCCTGTATATCAGATTTGTCGTGAAGATCTTGCTTATCGCGCCGTCCTCATAAGCCTTGTCCATCGTCGCAAGTCCGTTGCAGAACAAACCGAACGACGCGAACACGAAGATGCGCTTCGCACCTCTCTGCTTCAGCTGATAAGCTATGTCTATGACCGAATCGCCGGAGGAGATCATATCGTCAACGATTATCACGTCTTTGCCGGATACGTCGTTTCCGAGGAATTCGTGCGCTTCGATCGGGTTTCTGCCGTTGACTATCACGGTATAGTTGCGGCGCTTGTAGAACATACCAAGCTCGAGACCGAGGACGGATGAATAGTACATGCATCTGGACATACCGCCTTCATCCGGGGAGACCATCATGGTCTTGCCGGCGGCAAGCTTTCCGTCCGGAACGTTCTTCACGAACGCCTTGATCATCTGATAAGTCACCTGCACGTTGTCGAAGCCGGCAAGCGGGATGGAGTTTGCGACTCTCGGGTCATGAGCGTCAAACGTGATGATGTTGGAGACGCCCATGTTCACAAGCTCGTGCAGAGCCTGCGCACAGTCGAGCGATTCACGCGCGGAACGTCTGTGCTGTCTTCCCTCGTAAAGCATCGGCATAATGACGGATATCCTTCTCGCCTTGCCGCCGATAGCGGCGATAACGCGTTTCAGATCCGAAAAATGGTCGTCCGGCGACATACGGTTGACCTGACCGTACATCTTGTACTCCGTTTCGGGGCCGTAGTTGAAGCAGTCGACGATTATGTAAACGTCCTTGCCTCTCTGGGTCTCGCGGATAAGGCCCTTCGCCTCACCGGTGCCGAATCTCGGGCACTCAGCCTCAACCACGTACGTTTCTTTCTCGTGACCGCGCCAGTCGCAGATGTAGTTGTCCACCTGATCGACAAAGCTCTTGCAGCCCTTCATACCGATGATCTCAAGTTCTCCGTGAAAAAAGTCCTTCATAGTTTCCCGTTTCCCGACGTTTTTTATTTTTTTCCGGCGGCGTACCGTCGCATACGCTCCGGCAGCCTTGTTTATTTCGTTATTGTTATCTTTTTCAGCACATCGGATCTGTTAGGATCTATGCCGCGTATCACCGTCAGCTCGTATGCGAAAAGCTGAACGCATATGGCGAACATGAACGGCGAGCCGTAAAGTCCGGCGTCGGGCGTGAGGATGCCGAAACGCTCGGATTCGTAAAGCTCGGGGCTGTTTGTAATAACGAACAGCTCGGCTCCGAGATCGTGCAGACGTTACGATCACGAGATCGCCCGGCTTTACCTGTGCGATCGGTCCGTGATAGAAATCGGATTCCGGCGCGCCCTTCATCTTTATGCGGTTCGTTTCAAGTATCTTCAACGCTCCCTCGAGCGCTATCGGATATTCAAGCCCGCGTCCGAGGATGAAAGCGTTCGTAAGATGCGCGTACCTCTGCAGCTTCGCCTCCATTGCGGACGGAGCGTACCTGAGCAGATCCGCGGCGTGTTCCCAAACCCTGTCAAGCTCTTCCGACAGAACGGAATCACCGGAGATCTTTTCGCAAAGCAGGGCGAGCAGATACATCTGAGCCGTAAAGGTCTTTGTAGCCGCTATGCTGATTTCCTTGCCCGCCGAGCAGCAGAGATGATATTTCGCCTCTTTCGCCACGGGCGAATCGGGATCGTTCGTGACGGCGACCGTGAGGCAGCCTTCGGCGTTCGCCTGACGGAGCACCGCGAGCACGTCCTCGGCTTTGCCTGACTGTGAGACGCCGACGACGAGCTGCGATCCGAAGTTTATTTTCGCGCCGTATTTGGTGATCACGCTCGGCGTTCCGAGAGCGCAGGGGATGCCGGCGACTATGCCGAACAGGTACTGCGCGTATACGCACGCGTGATCCGAGGTCCCGCGAGCGGCAAAATAAATGCCGTGCAGTTCTCTTTTCTTATACTCCTCGGCAACGGAAGAAACAACGGCTCCGTTTTTTGCGGACAGATCACGAAGTACTCCCGGTTGTTCGCAGATCTCGTCAAAAAGCAATGACATTTCGGATAATTTCCTTTCTTTATTTGAGGTAGTCGGGTAAAAATCTTGCGTCGACCGTGTCTGTCACGTATTTTTTCAGCCTGTCGACTCTGATCTTTTCCTTCTCAGCCTCGTTATACGCGTGCTTTGCGGCGAGCTCATCCGTGAAATCGGATAACAGATACAGCCGCAGAGCCGTACGGTCCTCGAGCTTCATCGACGACGTGTACTCAAAATAAGTTACGGTCGGTATAACGCGTACGTTCGTAATATCGCATTTACCGTCCTTGTATTCCACGTCGAGCGAGAGCATCAGCCCGACGAGGTTCCTCGCATATTCCATCGTTGAAACAAAGTTTCCGAGCGAATACGCGCAAAGCATTTTTCCGCCGTCCGCGCGGTCTATGTATTCGATCTTTCCCGCGACGTGGCTGTGCATCCCGACGACGAGGTCGACGTTGCATTCCGCGAACAGCTTCGCGTATTTTTTCTGCGCTGACGTCACGCCGAAGTTGTCCTCGTCACCCCAGTGCGGAAGGACCACAACGACGTCCGCGACTTTTTTCGCGGCGGCGACCTGACGTTTCACGACGTCCGTATCGAGCAGCGGGGTTATATACCCGTCGTCCGCGCGTCTGTTGCTGTTCGTCATCTCCGTGTAGGCGAGGAACGCAAACGTTACGCCGTTTTTTTCAACGGTCCTTATTTTTTCGTAATCGGACTTGCTCTCGTAGCTTCCGACCGTAAGGACCGGCTTTGTTTTCCAGTATTCTATACTGTTTTTCAAGCCCTTGGTCGAATTGTCGAGCATATGGTTGTTCGCCGTCGTTATCACGTCGAAGCCGAGCGTGATCAGATCGTCGCCCATCTGCGCGGGGGTGTTGAAGCGCGGGTATCCGCCGATCTTCGACGCGTCGCCCGCGATCTGCGACTCCTGGTTTATTACGGCGAGATCCGCTTTTCCGATATAATCGGCAACGTCCTCGTAGATCGGCAGAAAGTTATATTCCGCTCCGCTGTCCTTTGCGTAACGCTTCGCGTTGTTTATGACAGCGTCGTGCGCGAGATTATCGCCGCAGAAAAGCATTGAGATACTGCCGGAGGGCGAGGGATCTTCTTTTTCGGTCACCCTGTCCGTGATCTTGTCGGTGACCTTATCGGTCACGCTGCCGGTCTGAGGACCGTCGGTATCGGGCGTCTGCGTCGTGATACCGGTCACGCTTCCGGAGGTGTCGGACGTTTCGGCGTCTTTTGTGATCTCTTCTATCGGTTCAAGCGTTTCATACGTAATAAAGGGCGATGTGATCACGTTATGCGTTTCGGGATCGAACGGCTCGTCCGGTTCGCAGCCGTAAAAGCAGGCGGCGACGGCAAGCGCGCAAAGCGCCGCCGATATGATTCTTTTTAACATATCACCTCAGATAATCCGGGAGAAACTCACCGGAAATATTAGATGTAATTATTTTATAGGCTTTTTCCTTCGTAACCTTCTGATCCGTCACGTTGCAGTGATGCTGTTCGCATATGCTGTCGGTCAGATCGGATAAAAGGATGAGTCTCTGATTCTTGTACCTGGGCGTCTGAACGGAAAACGTCGGTATACAGGACGCGTTTTCGACCCACGCGCCGTGGTTGTCCTTGAGTATATCGAAGCTCGCGGTTATGCCGACCATGTTCTTCAGCTCGTCCTGCGCGTTCAGACCGTTGCCGAGCGAGTAGTAGCAGAGCGTTTTGTGACCGTTCTGTCCGCCGATCCATTCGATCTTCTGAACGACGTGCGGGTGATGGCCGAGTATGACGTCGACCCCGAGATCAGCCATAAGATGCGCGTACCGCTCCTGCTCCTCCGTCGGCTTGAAGCTTCCCTCCTCGCCCCAGTGGATGGAGACGATTATAAGATCGGAGATCTCACGCGCCGCTTTTACCTGGCGTTCTATCGTTTCCTCATCAAATACCGGGATATACACGCCGTCGAGCTTCTCCGGCTCCGTCTGTTTTTTATACAGATTCGTGCCGTACGTATAGGCGAGAAACGCTATCCTCACGCCTTCCCTCTCGTAGACTCTTATGTTTTCGAAATCCTCGAAATTCCGGTAAAGTCCGACGACGAACGCGTCGAGCGTGTCGGTGAAATCCATCATGTCGGACAGGCATTTTCTGCCGTTATAGCCCATATCCGCCATGTGATTGTTTGCGAACGTTATCACGTCGAAGCCGAGTGTCACGAGGTCGCGCCCCATGTCCTGCGGCGTATTGAACTGCGGATAAGTGTAATAACCGTATTTCTCGCCGCACATCGGCGTTTCCTGGTTCACGAACGCGATATCCGCATCAGCGATCATCGAGGCGACGCCCTTGTATTTCGGCTTGAAATCGTATTTGCCGCCGCCTGTATCAGACTGGCGGAAGGTGGAGCCGTAGATTATGTTGTCACCCATGCCTATGAAAGACAGGCGCACGGGCTCGACGTAGACCGACGGCGGCGTTGTGGTCACGTCGCGTCTTGTCGTTTCTTCCGCCGGATCCGTTTCTTTGTCCGTACCGTTCTCCGCCGTTATGATCCCGGGCAGAGTGTCAGGCGCCGTTATCACCTCGCGCGTCTCATCCGCGCCGGTCTGCGTACCGGTCGGCTCGGCGGTATCCGTTATCCCTATCACCGTTCTGTCCGGTGCGGTAAAGCTGTCGTCGCCGTCCGTGCCGGCGCAGGCGCCGAGCAAAAGCGCTGCCGCCGCAAGCAAAAGCGACGCCGCCCGCCGCGTCACCGCGCGGCGGGAGCAATTGGTTTTTCTCATTTTACGAGCTGTAAGAATCTGGCGTACGCCTCATCCCACATATCGGTGTTGCCCTTCGGCTCGTATTCCTTGATCTCGAAGCTGTTTCTGATGACGTGACGCGCTTCGTGCAGATCCTTGATCTCGCCGGCGGCGATCGCCTGAACGAGCAGGTTGCCGATGGCGGTACCCTCGACGGGGCCTGCGAATACAGGTCTGCTGCAGCTGTCGGCGCAGAGCTGGCAGAGCGGCGCTTCCTTGCAGCCACCGCCTACGATGTTGATGAACGGCGTGCGTTTGCCCTTCATATCGTCGATCGCCTCGACCGCCCATCTGTATCTGAGCGCAAGCGAATCGAATATCGCGCGGACGATCTCGCCGACGTTCTCCGGAACGTGCTGACCGGTCTTCTCGCAGTATTCGCAGATACGCTTCGGCATATTGCCGGGAGCGACGAACGACGGATCGTCCGGGTTGATGAGCGACTGGCAGGGCTTCGACGCCATAGCCATATCGGACAGCTCGTCGAACGAATATACCTTGCCCTCTCTCTTCCACTGACGGCGGGATTCCTGTTCGATCCAGAGACCCATGATGTTTTTGAGGAATCTTATGCTGCCGGCGTAGCCGCCCTCGTTCGTGAAGTTGTATTTATATGACGCGTCGGTGATGATCGGTTCGGGTATCTCGGTGCCCATGAGCGACCACGTACCGGAGGAGATGTATACGAAATCATCGCCCTTGGCAGGTACGGCGACAACGGCGGACGCCGTATCGTGAGCGGCGACGTTGACGACGTTGGCTCTGATATCGCCGAGCTCGTCACGAAGCGACGGGAGCAGCGGGCCGACCGTGCTGCCGGGCATTACGATATCGGAGAACCATTTTTTCGGCGCTCCGATCGCGTCGATTATATCCCACGCCCAGTTTCTCGTTTTTGCGTCGAGCAGGGCGCCGGTGGAGGCTATCGAGTATTCGGTGTGTATCTGACCGGTAAGGAAATAATTGAGCAGGTCCGGGATGAACAGAAGCTTATCGGCGGCGGCGCAAAGCTCGGGATTGTCCCTCAGTTCGGCTACGAGCTGGAACACGGTGTTGAAATCCATGAACTGGATGCCGGTGGTACCGTATAGCTTTTCCGCGGGCACGAACCTGAACGCCTCGGGCTGGATGTTCAGAGTCCTCTTGTCTCTGTAATGGACGGGATTCGTGAGAAGCTTGCCTTTTTTGTCAAGGAAGCCGTAGTCGACGCCCCAGGTGTCGATACCTATGCTCCTGATGTCCTTATCTGCGGACAGAGCGCATTTGTTTATCGCCTGTTTGATCTCGTGGAAGATCCTCATGATGTCCCAGTTGAACGATCCGGCTATCGTAACGGGTTCGCTTGCGAAACGGTGGTTTTCCTCGAGCGTGAGTTTTTCTCCGTCGAATCTGCCTATGATGCCGCGGCCGCTGGATGCGCCGAGGTCGATGGCAAGCATTTTAAGTTCAGCCATTTTTTATATCCTCCAATTGTGATTCTTGATTAGAATTCTCTCCATTCGTCGCAGACGTTCTCCGGGATCACGGAAAGTCCCGCTTCGACCGCGGCGTTGTGTATGAAGTCGCATATGTCGTCGCTCGTCGTGCTTTCGATAAGCTCGCACTCGCATGCTTCATTGAGCTTGTTCAGACGCTTTACGGTGTTCTCGACGGCTTTCATTATCTTTGCGTCGTCGGGCTTTTTCGATATCGCTACGAGGTCGTCGATATAATGCTCGAGTATCGCGCTGCACTTGTTGACGTCGTCGATCGTGCAGACCTCGTCGTCTATAAGATCGTCATCCTCCTCTTCGATCGCGTCGTCGTCGAACAGATCGTCAAAGTAATCGTCGTCGTCTTCGACCCCGAGGTATTCGATCATGTTGTTGATGATCGTATCGATGTCGTCATAGAATCTTCCTACTGCCATATCATTATTTCCTTTCCTAAGGTCATCTTGTATTCGTGATTATATCAAAGAGACTTATATAAATAAAGTCCTATGATGAAATTTTTTACAAACTTCGCATTTATTTGAGCATAACGACGGTCACTCCGGTGTCGCCTTCGCCCCAGGCTCCGTCACGGTAGCCCTTGACGCGCGGATCGCGTTTGAGTTTCAGTCTGAGCTGTTCGCGCAGCTTGCCGGTGCCCTTTCCGTGGATCAGGCTCACCTGTCCGAGGCGGCAGACGATCGCGTCGTCGAGATATTTGTCGACGTCGACCCACGCCTCTTCACCGTTCATTCCGCGCAGATCTATCTCCGGGCTGATCGTCCTCGGCGCTGTTTCCTTTACCTTCGGTTTTTCCTTTTTGCTCTTGTCGGCGCGTTTCGTATACTCGTCGCCTAAACGTATATCCGAAAGCGACACCTTCATTTTGAGCATACCGGATTCCACGGACACGGCTCCGTTCTTGTCCGGTGCCGAGCGGACGACGGCGTTTGTTTTAAGCTTCTTTACGTATACCGTCTCGCCTATATCCGGTGTTCTCGGAAGAACGTATCCGTCGTCGACTTGGTCTAACGAGGCGCTGTCGTACTCGTCGAGCTTCGAGCGTATGTCCTGTCTCGAAGCCGAGAGCGCCGCCGCGCGTTCCTCCTTGCTTTTCTTCTTGTTTGCACGGTCGAGCTCCGCGTAAATGAACTCAGCGGAGGCTCTTGCGGATTCAACGGTCTTCCTCGCCTGCTCTTTCGCCTTTTCAAGTTCTTTTTCGGCGCGTGCGAGCGCTTCATCGGCTTCCGCCATGCGCTTTTCGGCGTATTCCTCCGCGTTTCTTCTCTTTTCTTCCGCCTGCTCGCGCGCCTCGTTCATCGCGTTTCTCTGCTCCTCGAGCTTTGAGATAACGCTCTCGAACCGTTTGCTGTCGGATCTTACCGAGCCCTCGGCGCGTTCGATCACGCTTTCGGGCAAGCCGAGGCGCTGCGCAATGGCGAAGGCGTTCGACCGTCCGGGCGCACCGATCATGAGCCTGTACGTGGGACGGAGAGTATCTATGTCAAATTCACACGACGCGTTTGTGACTCCGGGCGTGTCGACGGCGTACGCTTTAAGCTCGGCGTAATGCGTCGTCGCTATGCAGAGCGCGCCTCTCTGACGCACCTCTTCAAGTATCGATACGGCGAGCGCCGCGCCTTCGACCGGATCGGTACCGGCGCCGAGCTCGTCGAATATGACGAGGGTGTCCGACGTTATCGCCTCGAGCATACCGACGATATTCACCATATGAGCCGAAAACGTCGAAAGCGACTGTTCGATCGACTGCTCGTCGCCGATATCCGCCATTATGCCGTCGAACACGCAGAGAGACGAGCCTTCCGCGCACGGGATATGTAGACCGGACTGCGCCATCATGACGAGCAGTCCGACCGTTTTTTCCGAAACGGTCTTGCCGCCGGTATTCGGTCCCGTGATGACGAGCGTGTCGAACGTATCGCCGAGCGTTACGGTTATGGGAACGACCTTTTCGGGATCGAGCAGGGGGTGGCGCGCTTTGTTGAGGACCACGCACCGTTTCTCCGTGTATTCCGGCTTTACCGCGTCCATCCTTATCGCGAGCTTGCCGCGCGCGAAGGCGTACGACAGGTATACGAGATTCAGGTAATTAAGCCTTATTGCACCCGATCTCTCGGCGATCTGCGACGAAAAATCGTACAGGATCTTTTCGATCTCCGTGGATTCGGCGCGTTCCAGCACCTTGAGCTCGTTGTTCGCGTCGACCGCGGCGACCGGCTCGATGAACAGCGTGGCGCCGGAGGACGAGGTGTCGTGAACAAGCCCCTTGATCTCGTTTTTGTATTCCGCTTTGACGGGTATGACGTATCTGCCGTTGCGGAGCGTGATTATGTTTTCCTGCAGATATTTCGCGTAGGCTTCGCCCGTCACGTATTTCTGCAGCGTTTCTCTTATTTTATTGTTCGCGGCGCGGATCTTGCGTCTGATCTCGGACAGGGCGGGGCTCGCGTCGTCGGCGATCATGTCCTCGCTTATTATCGCGGAGGTGATCCGTCTTTCAAGCTCCCGGTCGGGGATAAGCCGTTCAAAGACCTCGTCAAGACACGTTTCGTACTTGCGGTCTGTTTTATAGTATTCCGACACGCCGCGTACGGTTCGCAGAACGTTCGCGCAGTCGAGCAGCTCGCGCGCGGACAGCATGGCGCCTTTATCCGCACGGTCGAGCATAGGCGTCACGTCGCGGACGGATCCGAACGACGGCTCGCCCTTATTGACGTAAAGCCGTGCGGCGTCCGCCGTCTCGTTCTGAAGAGCATTTATCTTTACCGGATTGTCCCACGGCTCCGTCTGAAGACACGCCTGCTTGCCGCCCTCCGTCGTCGCGCATTCGGCGAGCATTTCGAGGATCCGGTCGAACTGAAGCGTCTTCGCGGCTTTCTTAAATCTTTCGTTATCGTACATATCGTTAAAGTTTTGTCATTTCTTTATAAAAATCGAGTGTTTTATAACTTCTTTCAAGATGGTTGAGAAGATACTTTTCGGATATCTCGCCGAGTCTGCGGCGGATCGCCGGATCGGCGGGGAGTGAGAACATTCTGTTCCGGTCCGCGTTGATTATCCTGTCGGCGGCGTACGCTTCGGCTCCGGTCATCATGACTATGATCCTCGCCGTGCGCGTTATTTCGCTCATACGCTCGTCCTCCTCGCCGCGGCCGCAGTCACGGCAGACAAGCTCGCCGTTCATTACGTCGAGATAATACCAGTCCTTACCAGCGGCGCCGCATCTGGCGCAGCACGACAGATCGGGATTTATGCCGAGTACCTCAGTCATCCGCAGCTCGAACACGGTTTTCACGTCGTCCGGCGCGTATTTGCCCTCGGAGAGGACGTGGAGGCAGTTGAGCGTGAGACGCAGCGCTTCCTCCGCGGGCTCACCGTCGACCGTTACGTCGGCGAGGACCTCGCAGACGTAATCCGCCAGGCACATTGCGTTAATATTTTTCTGCAATCCGAAGAACGACGATTTCGGCGTCGCCTCCTGTAAGATATTAAGCTTGTCCGACGTGTTGACTACGAAATCGCCGTACGTGAATTTGAGCGACGCCGCCATGAATTTGCTTTTTATCTGACGGCTTCCGCGGGCGTAAACGTACATTTTCCCGAACCGGCGTGTTAT